>JBLMXG010000091.1:0-36334 GCA_050257635.1 Chloroflexota bacterium | reverse complement strand
AGCCTATTTCTATCGGAATCGACAGAAGCGTCGTGTTTGACAACCCCTTCCCCGAACTGTTAACAAGGCGTTAATCGAAGGATTTCAACGCACCAGCCAAAAAATCACAGGGAGGTTTCCGATCATGATCACTGCCGGCGAACTTAAAGGAATTTTGGGAATGATGCCCGCCTTTGCTACACCCGATGCGGTAGATATTAAAGCGACGCAAACGATTGCCGTGGATAATCTTAAAGAAGGCGTCGACAAGATTATCAAAGACGGCGTCCACAACATCGCCACGACGGGGACCTATGGCGAATGCTACAATTTGCTCTTCGACGAATTCAAAACCTTGGCGGTTGCCACCGTCGAAGCAGTGAAAAAGCGCGTGCCGTTGTTTATCGGCGTCACCAGCCCCAACCCGCGCGAAGTGATCCAGAAGATGAATTTCGTCAAGGAACTCGGTGCCGATGGCGTGCTTCTCGGCGTCCCGTATTATGAGACGCTCCATGTGCAGGATGCGGTAAAATTCTATCATGACATTGCCGATCTTTATCCGAATGTGAATATCGTGATCTACCACAATCCGGATAACCACAAGTTCACCATTCCGGTGGCGGCGTTCAACGAACTGGTCAAGAAACCGAATATCGTCGGCATGAAAGACAGCCACCGCACGACGCAAGCGTTCATGAACCTGCAAAAGATCGTGCGCGGAAAGATCAGCGTGTTCGTGAATCAGACACAGCTCTACCCTTATTATCAAATGGGCGCGGCGGGCTGCTGGTCGACCGAGGTTTGGATGGGGCCATGGCCGATCCTTTATCTCTTGGAGCAAGTTCGCAAAGGCGACAATCAAAAAGCTATCGAAGTGATCGCTGACCTTAGCGGTGTAGGTGCTGGTAAGCCCGTGCCTGGCTCAGGCAACAAGCGGCCGCAAGAGTTCGCTGACTATTGTAAAGTTGGTCCGACCCGCGTGCCGTTTATAACCTTTCCCGATGCTAAGCTCGCCGAAGCCAAAGCGCGCGCCGCTCACTGGATGAAACTCAATGAAAAGTACCGCCCGTTAGTAGAAGCCGCGCGCTCCCGGCCTGCAGCGTAAGTTTCCCTCACTGAAAAATTTCTGCCATCCCAAAGGCTCCCGGGCGTACCGGGAGCCTTTGGTGTAAAAGGGTGGCGATCCCGAGTTGGACGCTTCTCTGTCTACGCCAATCTATTTCACATTGCCACTCCGAAGCCTTGGGCGTGCGCAAAGGGCGATCGTTTTTCGAGTAACTAAAAATCTTCTTGTCAAAGCGGCGCTCTAACTCTATCATATCAGCTGATCTGGGCGTTTCGGCCTAGGAGGAATGGATGGGTTTTTACGCAGAGCCCTGGTTGCGCGAGGCGCGCGATAGAATTAGCTCTCTTTCCAATGACGCAGGGAGTGAAAACATCGGTCAGGCGGAGTTCGATAAGCTGGCCGAAGCGGTCGACAAGGCGATTAAAGCCGCGCTGGTCGAAAACCATGGCAGCTTGCCGCAGCAACTCGATCACAGCAAATTGGTGCCGCTATGCGAAGCTACCGGCGTATGGGATATCCTCCCGCCGGCGCTAAAGGGGTTGGTTCAAGAGGTGGAGTGTTACCGAGCGACCAAGGCAACTTCTTCTGATCCCGCGTCTGGAGAATCATCCGCGCACCAGTTACAGAGGTATTTTTTCGTCGCTCGACGACTGATCGACTATATGGAATTCCATGTTATCGGCAACGATTCGGTTCTAAAGCGTCTGAAAGTGGCTTGAACGGCCAAACTTTCCCGCAATAAAACAGAGATCCAATCTAAAGGACTCGGCCCCCAATAGTTTATCGTAGTAGAGCCTCTACTTCGGGGCAAGCCGCTCCGACAAGTTTTACACGACTAAAAGCAAGAAGATCGTCAAGGAACGCACGCCCGCGAGACGTTTCAGGTCGTAACTAACGATTGCCATTTCTCTCGTTGGAATCCTCGACAAAGTAGATCACGTGCCGAGAAACACAAAGAGAACGGCGGCCAGGACGACAGACGCGCAGAAAACACCGATCCCCGCGATCACTAGCCCCTGTTGGGTCGTGTACTTCGCCGCTGGCGGAACGTCGGGAATGAGAATCTTTCGCGATTTTGTAAATAACGCCATGCGGAAGCCTTGGAGCATCTTCGATGCCAAGGTGGCGCTTCCTCAAAGCGCGGAAGTAATTGATGATTTACGGAAAATTTGGGGCGGATTTTGGCTCCGAAAAACTTGCCGACGACGGGGCGAATTGGCCTGCTTCTCTATGCCTCTATTGGATGTGACACTTTTGCCTGCTGACTACCAATCAGCAAATCTTTGCGGGCCACGAAGTAGTGTCGGTTTCATTTCTTTAACTTATCTTCGCGAACATCGGCTGCTTTGATCCAGCCGACAAGCCCGTTCTGAGTTTTGACAATGTACCATTCGTTCGCCCCTGCACTCTTTACCATCGGGACTAAGGTGTCACCCTCCGACAGTTGAGCGATCTTTTCTGATTCATCGTCTTGGCGTGGGAACAGGTTAGCGCTTTTTGATGCGACCACCAAACGCGCTGGTAAGGCTCGCCCGCCAAGATCGCCAACACCGCCGCCGAGATTTCCCGGTGCGACTCCGCCGGATGATCGCGACCCAGTGATCCCTTGTCCATGCGGAACGCTGCCAACGGCTCTTCCGTACTCGCCGAAGGCTTGCGCATATATCGGCGCGGCGGAGAACAATAGTATTATTAATGTGCAGGAAGTAAAGATAACCTGGCTTTTCATTGCTTCAATCCCTTCGTCAATAGCATCTTAAGCGATTAAACGATGCCTTCATAGTGTTATTTTTAGCCGGGAAGGCACCCAAAATTTGGCAATTTATGTCAAGCGCACAACTTTGTAGGACGATTGGCAACTATTTTCTTCAGTACCCAGCTAATATAGAGAATCGCACCAGCGACGAACATGATCAGAGGCGATAGACTCCAGAGGCTATTGGGCCAGACGAATTCACCGAGATTAAAAGAATGCCATCTTCGCTGCGCCGCACTGACCGCACCGGCTGGACGATTCCAACTTTCGTAAACGCCGATTGGGTTCGCTGAGAGGGGCCCTTCGATGTTAATGCCGTTTACTTCGAGCTTCCTTCCCAGGATGAGTCTGAGTGCATGATCATAGAGCGGATTCCGTACCGCAGTCGGCACTTGCGGATCGACGGAGGTGATCAGCAGCATCATACAGATTGACGCCAGCGCTAGCGCGCCCGTCAATCGTGGCAGCCGGGTAAACACCAAGGCACCTGGCAGTGCGAGAAACGGTAGCGCAGGTATTAGATAGCGGGGGCCAGCTGTCCAGCCAGCTTCCCAATGATTGAAGGCCGAGTTCATCAAGAGATACGCCGCAAAAATCGAAGCGAAAAGAATGGCTTCGGGTCGCCGGCTTCGATTGTTTGCCATGATCACAAGGCCTAGGCCCGTCAGCAAGAGCACTGGGGAAGTAAAAAAAAGTCCTCGGTAGTATGGAAATAGTAGGTCGAATGCTACGACAGGATTTGGCAGCGTTAACATGCCAAACAAAACGGCGTCGGCCGATTGAAACATTCCAAACTGATAGCTGTTTGCAGTAGCGAGCGGGCTGCCGAAGCAAACGTTGTGATACCACAGAAGCGAAATGATCGGCACCGCCGATCCGGCTAAGCCCGCAAAAATAAACGGCGGTCTCCTTTTGGTTGTGCTAATTCCATAGAAGAATAAACAGACGCTGGTTATGCTTGCTACATAGTTGACGACGATCGATAAGCCGCAGAGGAAGCCGGCAAGAAAATACGCCAAGTTTGGTCGCAGAGCATCACTGCCTCCTTGAGCTTCGACGAGAAGCAAAGCGAAGGCACACAGTGACAAAGTCGCGACTAAGTTGTGATCGAATAACAAGGTGGCAAACGGCCAGATTAAAGTTCCTAACCCGTAGGCCAGGGTTGTCGCCAGATGCGTCCATGGCGGCGTCTCTGGAAACAAGCGTCGCGAAAGAAAAAACAAAACCACTCCACCGAGAGCCGAAATCAAGCCTACGGTAAAAACCGTGACGAAATAAACATTGAAGGTTTGGACCCACCAGCCATCGGCATCCAGCCCGAACATGGTTTCGAGTCGATAAATGAACCCGTAGGCGGGTAGCGCGAGAAAAACTGTTCCAGGGGGTTTATTTGGATAAAACTTGCCCGCGAAGCGAGTAATATCCAGACTGTTGGCAGATATCAGGTTGCCGTCGACTTCGGTGCTCGGCAACCGAAGAATTTTTACGTCGCCGCCGTAAACCGCGTTCGCTTGATAAACCAGATAATTGTTGATGTCTAACTCTTGCTGTTCGACGATCGCCCGGATTTGATCGAACCGGCTGTTCTGATTCCATCCGCCGCCTTGAAAAAAGTAGCCGTAGCAGACGAAAAGCAGGACAAATATTGCTAAGCCGATGCGGGTTGGGTTTGGCATATCACTTTCTCGTCTCTTAGTTGTCATCGGTCCCTTGATTCGCACGGTCTTCGGTCATTTTGTAAACGCGAATGGAGTAATTGATCACAGCGACGGGGGCGAGTGTGCGAAATCGGGCGTAGCGGTCGGGCCGGTCGAGGTAAAGGCCTGCCAAAAACGTCTCGCTGATCGCCACGTAGCGAGGAAAATCAGCCACGTCATTGAGTTCAGGCTGAGTATGGTAGACGCATCCCGGTAGGTAGACGGCATTGATCTTATAATAGGCCGGATCGGCGGTGCCAAAGTAGGCGAGTTGGATTTTTTTCACTTGGTTCCGCTTCATCCACTCTTTTAAGGCTTTGAGGTCCTGACCCCAATCGAGGCTGGAATCCACCAAAATTAGGTGGCCCTTGGAGGGACCGCCGACGAATTCATTGAAGTAAGCAAGATAATTTGGATAGCTCCATAGCGTCGAGCCGCACAGCCAGGCGCCGAGAAGAAACAACTTCGTCCGGATGGCGCGTCCTCGACACCGCCACATCGCGCTGACCGTGCCGCCCAGCCAGACGAAAAGGAACGGATAGATGGGAAGAATATGACGCCAGCCAACGTTCAGGCGCGACCAGACAGCGACCAGGAAAAAGATCAGCGCCGGAGCCAAGAGGAACAACACGTCGCTTCCTTTGGGTCTACGCACAATCGTGTATATTGCTGCGATGACGATCGCTATTAGGGTCGGTGCCGGGGTTTTCACGAGAAAAGCCACCGGAAAATACAGCCAAAAACCGTTCTGGGAGATATCTCCGAGAAGATAGCTGGTTCTCTCCATTCGGAGGTAAGCATCCGATAAGCCATACACGAGAGCTTCAGGAAGCAGGTAGTAATCCCGACAGAGTTGAAAAAGCCAGCCCAACCAGGAATTGTCAGAGCTCAAGTCGGCGAGCGGAAGCTCGCCGCGCTGAAACGGGATCGCCTCAAAACGAAAATGGTACGCTGTCCAGATCGCTAGATATCCAAGCAGGAGCGAAAGGAGCAAGATAGTGCCCACCAGCGCCGCCTTGCGCCAGCGACCGGTGATTTCCTCCGGCATGGTGATTGGCGATCGCAGCGGTTTTAAGGAAAAAATCGCGGCAGCTCCCAGTACAAGCCAAATAGGAATTATTGCGACAAAGGAAAATTTTGTTACGGCGGCAACCGCGAACAGCAAAGCGGTCGCCATCAAGTTAAACCATGTCAGCTGCTTCAAACTTCGCCAGAAGAAGTACGTGGCTGCAAAGAAAACCAGGGCAAATGGAACATCAGTCTGAACGATGGCTGAATGGGCGATGACGTTGGGATCGAAGCAAAATAGAAACGAAGCAACCAGCGCGGCTTCAGCGCCGTACAGTTCCCAAGTCCAGCGACCGACGCACAGAGCAAGCAGCGCTGCTAGAAACACCATGACCAGGCGAGCATAAAAAAATAAAGATTCGGCATCATTATCGGCAAAGACAAAACGATGGGCGAGCACCCAGCCGTAATTTTTATCGCGCTGCACGATATACCGTTCCCGCGGGGTGATTCCCGTAGTTTTGAGATCGAGCGCCAACAACGGTGCGGCGGCGAGCATTTTAACCAGCGGCGGATGCTCGGGGTTGACCCGATAGTCGCCCCACTTGAGGTAAGAGTAGCCGGCAAAAAGATGCACGGTCTCGTCGTAGGTCGGCGACTTCTGTGCTACGCTGCCAAGACTAAGGGCTAGAAAAACAAGAGGTAAGACAAAGTAAAATACAGGCTTGGCGAAACGTGAAATCTCCATACGCGGTGGAATCTCAGTTGCCGGACTTATTCTTGTTCAACCGCTAGCGGCTGGTGCGAGGAGACCGCGTGCAACTCGTGAACGCGACGCTTGCGCCGCACGTAAACCAGACCGAGCGAGATTGCGGTCAACGTGAGCAATGAAATGAGCGAAATTGCCAACCCGATTCTGAACGACAGTGGTTCGTATCTGAATTCCACCCTATGGGTTCCCGGCGAGAGCTGGACACCGCGAAAAAAGTGATTTGCTCGAAGAATGCTTCCTTCCTTTCCGTCGATAAAGACTTTCCAGCCCGGATAATACGAGTCTGTGAGCACGAGCACTCCCGAGCCAGCCAGGGTGGCTTGGATGACAACATCGCTGTTGGCGTAGCGAACGATTTTCACTTCAGAGTCAGATCTTTTATTGGAGTCGACGACGATCTTTTCATCGACCAAGACTTTCTGGCGCAGATCAAAGTCGGTGTCGGATAAAAGTCTCAGCGTTTTGGCCACTTGCGGCTCATAAACAGCTTGCGTGGCGACGTACACCCGCGGCACCGGATTTTCGACCTCATAAAGCCAAGAAAAATTCTGCGGGAATTGTTTGATTAAGTGCATACCCGGTAGATCGAGCGGTTGAAAGGCGATCACGTAGCGAATGTTCAAAGCACGTAAAAGCGGCACCCGCTTCTCGGGCGGCAAGAAGTTGGCGAAATTCAAGAAATCATTGTACGGTTGACGGGTCAGCGCATCGATCTCTTGAAAGTATTCAAAACCATATAAGACGCCTGCGTTAGGAAGTAAATTTTCAAATGATAAGGCCGTGGCTTTTGGATAGGACGGCCAGCCCATAACCGTCAGCGTGCTGGGATGCAGGTTTGTACCGGTGGGGTAGTAAAACAACCGGCCGCTTTCCGTCGTGGCATTCGGCAATACCCGGTGGCTTTTGGTCACTATCGCCGGATCAAGCAAAAACTGCAGCGGTTTATGGGCCGTGCCGAGATCGAAGAGCACGATAAAAATCAGAAACAAATGTTGAAGGCCTGCTCTCAGAAATGCTTTTGACGCGCAATAATAAACCATCAACAGCGTTATGATAATTCCAATCTGCCTTTCCAGTGTAACGTAGATAGACGCCACCGTTGTCGCGCCAGTGCCGCTTGCCGCCTGACCGCTCGACAAGTGAATTAATAGAGCCGCCAGCCGCTCGGGGTGCAAACGGCAATACGCGTAAACGCCAGTCAATCCGACAAGCAGCGAAACGAGCAGGGCAACAGGGAATCTAGGCGCCGAATCTTTGGACCGATGAAGCGCCCCCAGGCCCTGCATAATGATGTAGAAAAGCAAAACGAATGTAATAAAGAAAAACTTTTCGGGAAATCTTAGGATTCTAAACAGCGAAACTTGCTCAAACAGAAAACCATAGATGGGCGTAAAGTTTCCGAATGCCAAAATTAGGGAACCGAGCGTCAAAGCACCCACCACGAAACGTTCTTTCCAGGACGAAAAGTAAAACCATGCACAAATGGCCAAGAGCGACATAACACCGAGATAGTGGCTCAGCAGGAACGGAACATCGTGCGCGAAGAAGAGGCGTACTCCGAGTGGTAGCGAGCTGTCGGCCTCCTTGTCCGGAGCAATGAGACCGACGAGGCTCGATGGATTTAGCGACCAATAGGATACCTCTTGAAATGGAATTGGTCTGTCCCGTCGGGATTGCTGGAGCAGCTCGGCGGTTGGGAGAAACTGAACCATGCCGAGGGCGGCGACCACGAGGTTAGCCGCTAGTAGATAGAGCAACAGCCGCTTACGAACCCTCAGCCTGACTCCGTCAACAAGCAGCAGGCCCATGGAAAAAACATAAATCTCCGGCGATCCCGCCAGTAAAGAGCACAACAGGATAAAGATCAAAATCACGAACGATTTCCATGAAACGGCTTCAAAAAATCGTTCCCCGTATAAGACCACCCAGGGTAGCCAGACAGCACTTTGAAAATGATTGAGTAAATTAGACAGGGAGACTGTGGTACCACCAAGCGCAAATGTGAGAGCGCCGATCAGTGATAGGTGAACCGGACATTGCCAATGTCGGCAAAGACAGTACGTGCCCGCAGCAGCAATGAAAAAATGGAGAAAAAATGTCCAGCGAACGGCGTCGAAAAAGGGCAAGAGGGCAAATAACCAGCTAGGCGGATAAAATGCCCCCGGCTGAAATGCCGCGAGCAGTGGAAACCCTGCCGCCATGTTGTGATTCCAAAGCCCGAGTTGTCCCGCTTGCAGACTTTTAGCTACGGCGTATTTGATAGGATATGAATAGGTACCGAGATCACGAAAGAATGGTACTTTGCCTTCGAAGAGCATTCCGTCGCAAAACCAAGCGATCATGCCGACCAATGAAAATAACGCAAGTAGGTCTGCCCATTTTTCACTTGGGCTTCGTTTACGAAACACTGTCGATTAACCCACTATAAAGTCCGATGAAAAATTAACAGCGGTTCTGAAGCAAAGCAAAAAAAGGGGCGGTTTTTGAGACCACCCCAATTTTAGCTATAAATCGCCCAGCGTGAACGACGCTGGCTAGTTAAGGACAAGAAGGGCCGGCGATCTGGCCGCTCGCACTGGCAAACGTCCACGTTACACCGGTACAATTCGTATGGCTAGCTGACAACTGGAAGGTGTTCGTGCCAACGGCGGCGCCCAACGAAACACCTGTCGTCTGGTTGTACCCCGCCGGCGTGCCGGACGTGAGTGTGCCGGATATGTAGGTGGAGTTCTGCGCAAAGTAAGATTCTTCCGCCACCGCTGCGTTTCTCAGGTCAGACTTGACCTGGGCTTCGAAACCGCGCTTTCTATAGGCCGCAAACTGCGGAATCGCGATCGCCGCCAAGATACCGATGATGGCCACGACCACCAACAACTCGATCAAAGTAAAACCGGACTCGCTCTGCAATCTCAATCTATTCATGATTCGATTCTTCCTTTCTTAGATATTTTATTTCTTCTTGTTCTCGTTCTTTAGCATCGTCAGGGGGACCCCCCGTTTTTAGTAATCTCCTAATCTCATAGGAGCCTAGCTCCTCAACGTTGCAATTTTCCCTCACCCCTTTCTTTTAAAATCGCACGAGATTTTTTAAAACGCCGAACCACCCTACCGCAAAATCAAGGCCAGCAGAATTCCGTGCTTAGTTATCACGATCTAAACCAACTTTTACCAGGAGAAGTGGCATGAAAATCACCAAAAACTCTTGGTATTTTAACAGATTATGAATCTGATGATGACATAAGGATCGTATCGCGTCGCAAGACCGGAAATTATAAAGTACGAAGTTTTGGAACTATCAAGCCGCGTAGATGACAAAATTTGTTACTGCGGTTCGTTGGGCTGCTCAGAGACGGAATCAGCTTTTGAATTGATCAGGTCATACTTTTCCAAGCGGTGGCGAAGCGATCGGTAATTGATACCGAGAATTTCGGCGGCCTTCTTCTGCACGCCATTGGCCCGGCGCAGAGCGCTGACCAAGATGCTCTTTTCATGGGATTCGAGCTCAATGTCTAGGGACACCCCTTTGCTGAAAAAGGTCTCGGCCCGATCTGGCGCTGATTGTGCAACCGTCTCATCGGTATATTCCGTGGGCTGGGAATTACGTATATGTTGCGGAAGATCTTCCTCGGTAAGAATGTTCTTTGCGGTGACGGCTACCGCATGCTCGATGATGTTTTCCAATTCGCGGACGTTTCCGGGATAGGCGTAACTCATCAGGTGGATTAGTGCAGCACTGGAAATTTCCTCGACCTTTTTGTCATGAGAGTCGGCAAACTTCCGCAAGAAGTAATGCGCGAGCGCTGGCACGTCTTCTTTTCTATTACGCAGCGGCGGCATCACCATCTGGACCACGTTCAACCGATAAAAAAGATCCTCGCGAAATCTGCCTTCCTCAAGTTCCTTGCGCAAGTCCTTGTTGGTGGCGGAAATGACCCGAACATCGACTTTAACCGGTTTGCTTCCACCCACGGGAGTGAAGCTCTTTTCTTGAAGCACCCTGAGGAGCTTTACTTGGAGGTGCAGTGGCAACTCGCCTACTTCATCCAAGAAAATAGTTCCTTGATCGGCTTGCTTGAAAAGGCCTGTATGATCGGACACGGCGCCGGTGAAGGCGCCACGGACATGACCGAAGAGTTCACTTTCGATGAGAGTCTCCGGAATTGCTCCGCAATTGACGGCGACAAAGGGTTTATTTTTCCTGCGCCCATTCAAATGAATGGCGCGGGCCACCAGTTCTTTGCCGGTGCCGCTCTCGCCGGTGATCAGTACGTTTGTGTTGGTCGTCGCGACCTTTTGGATCAATTGATATATTTTTTCGATTCCGCCGCTTTTTCCGATCACTCCTTCAAAGCAAAAATCTCCAGGCCCGTCACTGAGGGCGTTGGGATTGAGTTCCACCTCCCGGCCGCGGCGCAGCTCTTCTTCGATGCGCACTTTCTCTTCGATTTGTTTTTGTTTGGTGATGTCTTCAAAGATCGAGACAAAACCGATCAGCTCTTGATTCGCGTTATTGAGCGGCGCAACCGTGAGGCGGATCTGTTTCGGGGTTCCAGAATTCGCACCAAGCGAAAGTTCATCGGTCACGACGGCTGCCGCATCACGATGACGTCGGACGTCGTGCCCCAGTCCGGGAAATACTTGATCCAACCGCTTGCCCTTTACGCTCGCTTCCTCGAGCAATGTCAAAACTTGGGCTTGGTGGTTAAAATAAGTGATCTGCCCGTCTCGATCTGTAATAGCGACGCCGCTGCCGATCCCTTGAAGAAGGGCGTCTTTGAAAGCATCCAAATCACGGTAGTCATCCTGTTTTGCCTTGAGCATTTTTTCCGTTTCACTCAACTTGTTGGTTAGGAAACCGCTGAGCCAGGCAATTACGAAGAAGCTACCGATGCTCTGTACTATTGGGAACAACGCTGACCAAGTAAGAACGATCCCATGTCCAGGATTTGCGAAGCGCGACCAGATGAGCACCCCGGCGTAGGCCAGACCGGAGCATCCCGCTGCGAAAAAGGCGCCGCGATAAAAAAGCAAAATCGCGCCGTTCATGACCGCAAGGTTGTAGAGAAACGAAAACGGGCTAGCCACGTCGCCCGTTATCCAGATAATCCCGGAAATTAGAATGACGTCAAAACAAACTTGCGCGTGAGCGAATGGACGAAGATCGGAAACGCGCGGCAAGAGTAAAGCCGAGCCGATCGAAATGGCATAGGCGAGGATCAGAGGAATGGAGAGATCAAAGAGATAGCCCAGATCTCCTTCTGTGCGGAAGAAATGAAACAGCGCGGTTGCGCCCAAGAAAAACGAGACGATGACCACGCGCAGAAGCAGCAGCCAGCGAATCTTCTCGGATAGCTCTTTATTCTCGTCGCTCAATGTTTCCAGCTTGGCGGGAACCAGTCAGCCGTGACGACATTCGTTAGATATCCCGAAATCACCCGCCCACCAATGATCCCATTTGAAATATTGGCAGATACATGGCGATAACCAGGCCGCCCAGAACGACGCCGAGGACTACCATAATCATAGGTTCCATCATCGCGGTGAGATTGCTTACGGCGTCGTCAACCTCTTCTTCATAAAGCTCCGCCACTTTTTTGAGCATGGTATCGAGACCTCCCGTACTCTCTCCCACCGCGACCATTTGACACACCAAAGGCGGAAAAATTTTGCTGTCGCGCAGCGGCTCGGCAACCGTTTTACCCTGGCTGATGCTGACACGGCTGTCGAGGATAGCTTTTTCAACCACTTTATTACCGGCGGTCTTGCCGGTGATCGCCAAGCCATCTAGGATCGGCACGCCTGAGCTTAGCAGTAGAGCCATGTTTTGGGAAAAGCGCGCAACCGCCACCTTTCTTAAAAGATCTCCGATAATCGGCATACGAAGCAACAGGCGATCGATATTCATGCGCCCCTGCTCGGTTTTGTAATAGAAGGAAATTGACATGAAGACACCGACGCCGGCAGCGACCAAGACATACCAATAGGAGACGAACCAGTTGCTGATATTGATGCAAATTTGTGTCGGCAGGGGAAGCGCTTTCCCCATGCTACCGTAAAGCTCCGCGAACACCGGGATGACAAAGATCATCAGGACGGCGACGACGATAACGGCTACGCCGACAATGGCGCAGGGATAGATCATGGCCCCTTTGACTTTTTTCTTCAGCCTGTTGGCTTTCTCGATGAACAAGGCAATCCGGTTGAGAATGGTATTCAAAATACCACCGGCTTCACCGGCTTCGACCATGTTCACGTATAGATCGTCGAAGATCTTCGGATGCTTTCGAAGAGCGTCTGCGAATGTAGAGCCGCCTTCGACGTCGGATTTGATCGTGCCAAGTGTTTTGCAAAGGAGCTTACTTTCAGATTGTTGCCCCAAGATATCTAGGCACTGCACGATCGGCAGACCGGCATCGATCATGGTAGCCAACTGGCGGGTGGCAAGCGAAAGATCTTTCGTCGTGACCTTGTCGCCAAACCCGGGTATGGTGATTTCTTTTTCTAGCCCTTTACCCTTTTCCCGAACGCGGCTGGCAATCGGCCGAATCCTTTGTTCGCGGAGTCGTGTCAGCGCCGCCTCCAAATTCGGCGCCTCGAGGTTGTCGCCTTTGACCAATCTGCCCTGGGCGGTTCTGCCTTCCCACACAAATATCGCCATAAACTCTATCCCAGACTAGCCGCTTCCTTGACTACCCCAGCGCCGAAGGGTCGAGCCCTTTCCTCGCGACTCAAAACCGCCAAACCGACCGCTGAGTTCAAAAGCCAAGAGAAAATACCGAGCCAAAACCCTTATCGGTATCAGTCACTCGGACGGTTTCGTCGACGGTCGTAAATCCCTGGCGGACTTTTTGTAGCGCGCTCATCCGCAACGTGCTCATACCAAGCTTAACCGCTTCCCGCTTCAGCTCCATCGCAGAAGCTCCCTTAAGAATCATTTCGCGGATCGGTTCGTGCATCACCATAACTTCATAGACTGCCAGTCGACCGCGATAACCGGTGTTGTTGCAGTTGTTGCAGCCTCGGCCGTGAAAGGTTGGAAATCCGGAGTTGGCTTCAGACGAATCCACGCCAAGGTTGACTAAAACTTCGGGCTTGGTTTCGATTGGTTCTTTGCACTGGCCGCAGATTTTCCGCACTAGGCGCTGGGCGAGAATCAAATTAATCGACGACGTCAGTAGAAAAGGTTCGGCGCCCATGTTGATCAAACGGTCAACCGTCGCCGGGCAGTCGTTGGTATGGAGAGTGCTGAGGACGAGATGTCCCGTCAAAGCGGCCTTGATAGCGATCTGAGCGGTTTCCAGGTCGCGGACCTCGCCGACCATGATAATGTCGGGGTCTTGACGCAGAAACGATCGTAGGCAGGCGGCGAAATTGAGACCGATCTGGTCTTTCACTTGAACTTGATTGATACCAACCAAATTATACTCAACCGGATCTTCGGCAGTAGAAATGTTAACATCCGGCTTATTAAGCTCCGAGAGCGCCGAGTAAAGGGTCGTTGACTTACCGCTCCCGGTGGGTCCGGTGATGAGAATCATACCGTAAGGTTTGTGGATGGCTTCTTGAAAGTCTTTCAAGTTTTGCGGGTCGAAGCCAAGTTTTGCCATGTCCAGCTGTAAATTCGATTTGTCCAACAAACGCATCACGACTTTTTCGCCAAACAGCGTGGGTAGTATCGAGACGCGAATGTCCAGTTCGCCGCCGACGCCCATTTTAAGCTTTATGCGCCCGTCTTGCGTGAGCCGTCGCTCGGCGATATCCAATCCAGCCATGACTTTGAGGCGGGAAACGAGCGCGTTCTTGAGTCGCAGTGGAGGACTCATGATTTCCTGCAACACACCGTCGATACGGAAACGCACGCGAAAGATCTTCTCGTAGGGCTCGATATGAATATCGCTGCAGCGTCGCTTGGCCGCGTCGGCGAGGATGGCGTTGACCAGCGTCACCACAGGCGCATCCATGGTAGCTTGCTGGAGCTCCTGGAGGTTGACCTCGTCGCTTTCTTGGACGACCTCCATCTCGCCGTCGCCGAACTTTTTTAAGACGTCGTCGTAACTCACTCCGCCGAAGCGGTGATCGAGGGTCTTCTTGATGTTTGACGGGGTGGCTAAAACCACCCGCACACCGTAGCCGGTAACAAACTTGACTTCGTTGATCGCCACCAGATCCGTCGGGTCGGACATGGCAATCGTAAGAGTCGAGCCTACGAGCTTGTGCGGCACGAGTTGATGCTTTTGAATGATTTGTGGCGGGACTAGGCTAAACACCGAGTCTTCGATCTCGCTCGGGACGAGCTCGACCGCCTCGATGCCAAACTGCTTGCCGAGAAACTGGGTCAGCTTTTCTTCGTCGGTGTAACCCAGTCTGACGATTTCTTTGGCGACACTGGAGCCATTTTCCCGCTCTTTCTTCTGTGCTTCAGCGAGCTGCTCGCGGGAAACCAGCCCTCCTCTGACCAAAAGTTCTGCAAAACGTGGTTCCATAAATTTCTACAAAAAGGATTAAATTATCGTAGATCGCCAGGAGCCTGTCAACAAAATGTCCCGTGCCTACAATAAAACGAATGGGGTTTTATTTTATAGCAGTACCAGCTATGTGGCGTTTAACCAGCCTAACTTTTACTCAAAGCGGCTTGTGCCGCGGCCAGCTTCGCAATCGCGACGCGGTAGGGTGAGCAACTAACGTAAGTTAGCCCTATATCATGACAAAACGCGACCGATTTCGGGTCGCCACCATGCTCTCCGCAGATCCCCATTTCCAAATTCTTGCGTGCTTTTCGTCCCTTGGCCACCGCGATTCTCATCAGCGCGCCGACACCGGCTTCGTCGATGCTCACGAAGGGGTCTTGCGGCAGCAAACCATGGAGCACATAGGTGGGTAAAAATTTCCCCGCATCGTCCCGCGATAGGCCGAGACAGGTTTGGGTCAGATCATTGGTGCCGAACGAGAAAAATTCGGCTTCAGCGGCGATTTCATCCGCTACCATGCAAGCGCGCGGCAGTTCGATCATGGTACCGATCAAGTATCGGACCTTGACGCCGTAAGCTTTTAGAGTTTCTCGGGCAACCCGCTCGACGATTACCCTCTGCTCATGCAGCTCCTGGCGGGAGCCGACCAAAGGGATCATGATCTCGGGAAACGGGTTCTTACCGTCGCGGCGCAGTTCGCTAGCCGCCTCGAAAATCGCCTGGGCCTGCATTTCGGTTATTTCTGGATAGGAAATTCCCAACCGACAACCGCGATGGCCGAGCATCGGGTTAAATTCCTGTAAAACATTTACCTTATTGCGTAGCACATCAACCGGCACGCCCATGACACGTGCAAGCTCGACGACCTCGTCGTCATTTTTCGGGAGAAACTCATGAAGTGGCGGATCGAGCGTGCGAATCGTCACGGGCAAACTTCCCATGATTTCGAGCAGACCCTTGAAATCTTCTTTTTGCATCGGTAGCAGCTTGGCGAGCGCGCGTCGCCGTCCGGTTTCATCGTCGGCAAGAATCATCTCGCGCACGGCCTGAATGCGATCCCCCTGAAAAAACATATGCTCGGTGCGGCACAGCCCTATTCCCTCGCTGCCGAAGGCCTTGGCGATGGCGGCCTGGTCCGGTTGATCTGCGTTGGTGCGCACGCCGAGCGTGCGCACCTCATCCGCCCATTTCATGAGCTTGGCGAATTGTTGATAGACGCGAGATTTCCTGGGTTCCAATGAGCGAGCAAGCAATACTTGAAGGACTTCGGAAGGAAACGTTTGGATCTCACCCTTGTAAACTTCACCCGTGCTGCCGTCTATCGAAATCCAATCGCCTTCTCTAAGCTCGGTTTGATCGACTCTCAATACCCGTCCCTCGTAATCAATGTGTAGTACTTCGCAGCCCGCGACACAGACCTTTCCCATCTGCCGCGCCACCAGAGCGGCGTGGGACGTCATACCGCCGCGGGCAGTTAAAATTCCCTGTGCCGCGTCCATGCCGCGAATATCGTCGGGGCTTGTTTCAATGCGACACAGGACGACGCGCTCGCCGCGTTGTTTCCATTGGACCGCGTCCTCGGCGTGGAATACGATGCGACCCGTGGCGGCGCCGGGACCGGCCGGTAAGCCTTTGCCGAGCAAATAGCCCGCCTTATGCGCTTGTTCTTTTCCCTTCTGATCGAAGATCGGTCGCAATAGCTGATTCAATTGATCCGGTTCAATGCGCAGCAATGCCTCTTTCTTGTCGATGATCCGCTCTCCCACCATGTCGACCGCAATGCGGATGGCGGCGAACCCAGTGCGCTTACCGGTTCGCGTTTGCAGCATCCATAGTTTACCGTTCTCGATGGTAAACTCGATATCTTGCATCTCGCGGAAATGCTTCTCAATCACATTGCTAACTCGCTCCAGCTGCCTGGCGGCCTGAGGCAGGAACTGGGCGAGTTCTGCGATAGGTTTTGGGGTGCGAATACCGGCGACGACGTCTTCGCCCTGAGCGTTGATTAGAAATTCACCATAAAATTCTTTATCGCCGTTTGCCGGATTTCGGGTAAACGCCACGCCGGTGGCACAGTTATCGCCCAGGTTGCCGAAGACCATGGCTTGCACGTTGACGGCAGTGCCCCAGTCATTGGGGATATGATAAAGCTCGCGATAGGCAATCGCGCGGTCATTGTTCCAGGAACCGAACACGGCGCCGATGGCGCCCCAC
The DNA here is from genome assembly GCA_050257635.1 of Chloroflexota bacterium. Classification (GTDB taxonomy): domain Bacteria; phylum Desulfobacterota; class Binatia; order UBA9968; family UBA9968; genus DP-20. Next base: position 19,374 of record JBLMXG010000091.1, on the reverse strand, counting down.
AGCTGGTCCAGTGGTTCTTCGGGAAATTCTTTTCCCAAAGTCGACTTGAGCTCTGCCTTGTACTCGGCAACCAGTTCTTTCAAATCTGTGGCTTTGAGCTCGGTGTCGAGACGGACACCGCGAGTTTTTTTCTTGCGCTCGAGAATCGTTTCAAGTGGATCTGTAGCGTTTTTTCCCTTCGATTTAATACCCAAAACCACATCGGCGTACATCTGAATGAAGCGGCGATACGAGTCGAACGCAAACCGCGCATTATTAGTTCGGCGAATCAAACCTTGGACGGTCCGATCGTTGAGGCCTAAATTCAACACCGTGTCCATCATCCCGGGCATAGATTCACGTGCCCCGGAGCGTACGGAAACCAGCAATGGATCTTCCGCGGCACCAAAGCGCCGGCCGAGAATTGTTTCCATACGTTCTAAGGCATTGTTTACTTCAGACGCGAGTTCAGCGGGGTAACGGTGTTGATGATCATAATAATACTTGCAGACTTCGGTGGTGATCGTGAAACCGGGCGGGACGGGGATACCGATGCGCGTCATTTCATGCAGGCCGGCTCCTTTGCCGCCGAGAAGTTCGCGCATTCTGCCTTGACCATCAGCCTTACCGTTTCCAAAAAAGTAGATGAACTTTCTCTTCTTCGGCATTTTGCTTGCTCCTCGTCGGGATGATGGCAACCGCTTTCCACGGCTGCGCCGAATAAAACCGTCTATTAAATTATACGGAAGAGAAATGCTCAAGAAAGGGGGCTGACTTAATTTCTCGATCCATTTGAAATTGGATGAACCGCAGGATCACGGAGCGAATTTCCGTCACCACCGATAGCGGCAGCGACAAGCGCGACGGTAGGCCATCGCCTCCGGCTTGCAACGCTGCCAAAACCTCGGTGGACTTGCAGCCCAGCGGCAAAGTCTCCCTGCAATTGCGCGAGCACGATTCGCATAGGATACCGCCGTCGATGGGACTAAAGTGCCACTGGCAAACCACTCCGCCGACGCGGTTTTTACGGCATCTTTTACAACCATCCAAAATCGGTTGATAACCTGCCAAGTGCAAGAGCTTGAGCTCAAATAACGTGAGAAAGCGCAGCGATGCGCCGTTCTCCGCCAAATAGCCCAAGCCATCTTTGAGGTGCTGGAAAACCGCAGTGCTCTCTTCCCGTTCCGCACTCAGTCCGTCGGTGATTTCAACCAGATAGGAGGCATAGGAAATCCGGTCCAAGGCGGTCGCCAACTGTCTGAAACCGGAGACAAGGTCGGCGCTCAAGAGAAATGCAAGATTACCGTGCGGACGATCTTGAAAAGAGAGATTAACCAGAGCAAAGGGTTCCAAAGAATTTACGAACCGTTTGCGGGAGCGCATTGCTCCCTTAGCGATGCCGGTAAGCTTCCCATAGCGCTCGGTTAGAAACGAAACGATCTTGTCTGATTCGCCAAACGGCCGGGTGCGCAACACTATTGCCGGAGAAAATAAGTTGACAGGCATGTTTATCGCCGCGTGCGCCAGATCTCAATCAACGAGGGCACTTTAACATTTTTTACCATTGCGGACAACTATTTAAAATCGCAGGGAAATTTTCTGTGCCGCAACTTGACAGCAGAGCTTTCCGTGATTAACTTTCCAGCACCAAAGTTGGAGGGAAATGCTCAGTCATGAGCGATGAAACGAAAAATAGCGCTGAGGAGGCCGGTGCTGAACAGTCAACCGAAGCGGCTGCACCAGCCGAGCATTCCGGTACTGCCGAGTCTTTGGTCGATGATCTCAGGCAACAGTTGGCAGCGAAGGAACTCGAAGCACAAACCAATTACGATCGCTTCGTGCGTCAAGTGGCGGAATTGGACAACTTCAAAAAGCGCGCGAGCCGCGAGCGTGAAGATGCGGTCCGTTTCGCCAACGAATCCTTACTAAAAGACCTATTACCGGTTGTGGATAACCTTGAGCGGGCGGTTGCGCACGGGTCTGGGGGCGGGAATGGTAAGCCGATCGTTGAAGGCGTGGAAATGGTATTGAAGGGTCTCTTGGATGTCTTTGCCAGGTATGGCGTCACGCAAATCTCCGCTGTCGGTCAACCGTTTGATCCGACTAAGCATGAAGCGATAGCCCAAGTGGAAAGCAAAACGCACGAGCCAAACAGCGTTGTCGACGAGCTACACAAGGGTTATACACTGCGCGACAGATTGCTGCGACCGGCCTTGGTGAGCGTGGCTAAGGCACCAATAACACAAGAGAAAAAAAACGACGAGAGCAAGGTTGAAATCGACCCGAGCGATGATTAAATAGCTTCCGAAGAGCATAATGAAATTGAAAAAAGTATTGAGGAGTCATTGAGATGGCAAAAGTTATTGGGATTGATTTAGGGACGACCAACTCTTGCGTGGCAATCATGGAGAGCGGAGATCCCGTTGTTCTGGCCAATTCCGAAGGTAGCCGCACGACTCCATCCGTTGTCGCCTTCACTGAGAGCGGTGAGCGATTGGCCGGACAGATCGCCCGGCGACAAGCGATTACCAATCCGGAAAATACCATTTTTGCTGTGAAGCGCTTGATCGGCAGACGTACCGACGACCCAATGGTACAGAAAGCCTCCAGCCTCCTTCCCTATAAGATCGTTCGGAACGATAACGGCGACGCCTGGGTAGAAATTCGCGGCAAGCGATACAGCCCGGCGGAAATCTCCGCGTTTATTCTGCAAAAGATGAAGCAGAGCGCGGAAGACTTCCTCGGCGAGAAGGTTTCCGAAGCAGTGATCACGGTTCCCGCCTATTTTAATGATAGCCAGCGGCAAGCCACCAAGGACGCCGGACGCATCGCTGGTTTAAACGTTTTGCGGATTATCAATGAGCCGACTGCAGCTGCGTTGGCCTACGGCTTGGACAAAAAGAAAGACGAAAAAATCGCGGTTTTCGATCTGGGCGGTGGCACTTTCGATATCTCCATTTTGGAGCTAGGTGACGGTGTCTTCGAAGTCAAAGCTACCAATGGCGATACCTTCCTCGGCGGTGAAGACTTCGATCAAAGAATCATCGACTATTTGGCCGACGAGTTCAAAAAGGACCAAGGCATCGATCTGCGCAAGGACCGCATGGCGCTACAACGTCTGAAGGAGGGAGCAGAAAAGGCGAAGTGCGAGCTTTCGTCGTCGATGGAAACCGATATTAATTTGCCTTTCATCACTGCGGATCAACAGGGGCCTAAGCACTTGAACATGAAGTTGACCCGGTCGAAATTGGAAGCGCTTTGCGCCGATCTAATTGACCGGACGGAAGGTCCGTGCCGCCAGGCACTAAAGGACGCCGGTCTCAGCGCGAGCGACATTCACGAAGTGATTCTCGTCGGCGGCATGACGCGTATGCCTGCGGTTCAGGAGCGGGTAAAGAAAATTTTCGGCAAGGAACCGCACAAGGGCGTGAATCCCGACGAGGTCGTCGCCATAGGCGCAGCCATCCAAGCCGCCGTGCTCAAGGGTGAAGTCAAAGATGTTTTGCTGTTGGACGTGACACCGCTTTCGCTCGGCATCGAGACTCTGGGGGGAGTCTTTACCAAACTCATCGAGCGCAATACGACAATCCCGACTAAAAAAAGCCAAGTGTTTTCCACCGCGCAAGACAATCAGTCCGCGGTTTCGATCCGTGTGTTTCAAGGCGAGCGGGAAATGGCAGCGGATAACAAACTGCTTGGCCAGTTCGACCTCGTCGGCATCCCGATGGCGCCGCGCGGCGTGCCGCAAATCGAAGTGACCTTCGATATCGACGCCAACGGCATCGTTCACGTCGCCGCGAAAGATCTTGGAACCGGTAAAGAGCAATCGATCAAAATTACCGCCTCTAGCGGTTTGAGCGAAGAAGAAATAAAGAAGATGGTTGGCGATGCCGAGGCTCACGCGGCCGAGGATAAAAAACGCAGGGACACCGTCGAAGCGCGCAATCAGCTCGATTCTCTGGTTTACTCGACCGAGAAATCGCTCAAAGAGTACGGTGGCGACCTCGAAGCCGGCGTCAAAGAAAACATTGAATCCGAGCTTAAGAACGCTCGCCAAGTCTTGGAAGGCCAGGACGGCGACGCTATGCGCAAGGCTGCGGAGCAGTTGAGCCAAGCGTCGCACAAGCTCGCGGAAGCGATGTACGCCAAAGCGTCGGAGCAGCAGGCTGCGCAGCAAAAAGATTCCAGTAAAGACGGTGACAAGAGCTCGGGTTCTGAAGGTGCCAAGAAGAAGGACGATGTGGTTGACGCTGATTTTACGGAGGTCAAGGAATAGCGGCGGGGCGGCAGAAAAACCATTCTCATCAAAGCCCCTACTCCCGTACGTTGCGGAGAGGGGCTTTCTTGCTCTTAGCTAAAAGCTAAGTACGGAATCAGAGGGTCGGGATTGAGCACCAAGAAAGACTACTATGAGTTGCTCGGCGTGAGTCGTAGCGCCGGTGAAGAGGAGATTAAGAAGGCGTATCGTAAACTCGCGCTACAATATCACCCGGACCGCAACCCGGGTGACAAACAGGCGGAAGAAAGGTTCAAAGAAGTCTCCGAGGCTTATTCGGTGCTTTCGGACCCGCAAAAGCGCGCTCAATACGATCAGTTTGGTCACGCCGCGTTTGGTGAGAGCGGACCTTTTGCCGGAGGTTTTGATTTCTCTGGCGGCTTCGAGGATATTTTCGGCGATATCTTCGGCGAGTTTTTCGGCGGTGGTACGAGCCGGCGGCGAAGTCGCGGCCAAGATCTCCGCTACAACCTGACTTTAAATTTCGAAGAGGCTGTTTCCGGCGTTGAAAAAAAGATAAAAATTCCTCGTCACGGTCCGTGCGAAACATGCCGAGGCAATGGTGCTAAGCCGGGCACGGCACCGCAGACCTGCCCGACGTGCAGGGGTCGTGGTCAGGTAAATTTCCAACAGGGATTTTTTAGTGTTTCGCGCACCTGCAGCCAGTGCCAAGGACAAGGAACCATTATAAAAGAACCTTGCCCAACTTGCGGCGGGGCGGGGCGCGTGCGCAGCATGCACACGCTGAGCGTAAAAATTCCCGCTGGCGTCGATACTGGCTCGCGCTTGAAACTGCGCGGTGAAGGCGAGACGGCACCGCCAGGAGGAACGCCTGGCGACCTTTATGTCGTTACCCAAGTCGAGCCCCATCCGATTTTTGTGCGAGACAATCTCGATATCATCTGCGACGTGCCGATCAGCTTCGTGCAGGCCGCTTTGGGGGCTGAAATAGACGTGCCGACATTGGACGGCAAGGTCAAAATGAAAATTCCTGCCGGCACGCAGTCCGGAAAGGTTTTTCGTATGAAAGGCAAAGGCATCAAGGATGTTCACGGACTGCAACAGGGAGATCAACACGTCCGAGTCACGGTGGAAACCCCGACGCGCTTGACGGCGAAGCAGAAAGAACTTCTGAAAGAGTTTGCCATGCTCGGCGGTGAAGAAGTAAATCCGCTCTCCAAAGGTTTCTTCGATAAAATGAAAGAACTGTTTGGCTGAGCCTCGCCGCCGCGAAACGCTTGCCCCGGTTGCGATTCTTCGTTTATCCGAAAATTCCGTTTTAGGCCGCTTTTTTGTTGACCTGAGATACCGCTGTGATTAAGTTGACGCCAGGATTGGAGCCGTCATGAGCGAAACCGAATGGAAAGCTGAAAATGTCGAGAACAAAGGTTCTCAAGTGGAAATTCCCGATATTCTACCGCTCCTGCCGATCCGCGACATCGTTATCTACCCTTACATGATGCTGCCGCTGTTTGTCGGGCGCGACGTTTCGATTCGCGCCGTCGAGGAGGCGCTGTCGCGCGACCGCCTGATTTTTCTGGTTTCGCAGGTGAATTCCGCGGAGGAAAATCCCGCGCCCGGGGACATTCACCGGGTCGGCACCATCGCCTCGATCATGCGCATGCTCAAGCTCGCCGACGGTCGAGTTAAAATCCTGGTGCAAGGGCTCGCCAAAGGAGAAGTCGACAGCTATCTGCGGGAACGGCCCTTTTTCGAGGTGAAGATCCGCAAAGTCATCGAGCCGACCCTGGCGGAAGTGCCCATCGAGGTCGAAGCGCTCATGCGTACGGCCAAGGAAAAAATCGAGCAAATATTAAACCTCAAAAATCTGCCGCCCGAAATTGTCATGGTCACCGACAACATCAGCGATCCTGGCGTGTTGGCGGATTTAGTCGCTTCGAATCTAAGACTTAAAATCGACGAGAGCCAGGCGATTCTAGAGGTTTTCGACCCTATCGAGCGACTGAAAAAGGTCAACGAGCTGCTTACCCGAGAGCTGGAGCTGTCGGCGATGCAGGCGCGCATCCAAAGCCAGGCCAAGGAGGAAATGAGCAAAACCCAGCGCGATTACTATCTGCGCGAGCAGTTAAAACAGATCCAACAGGAACTGGGCGAAGGCGACGAGCGCGCCGAAGAAATCGGCGAGCTCAAGAAACAGATCGAAAAAGCCAAGATGCCGGTTGAAGTGAAGCGAGAAGCCGACAAACAACTGCACCGGCTTGAGCAGATGCATCCGGAATCCTCCGAAGCCTCGCTGGTGCGCACCTATCTCGACTGGCTCGTCGACCTGCCTTGGAGCAAGCGCACCAAGGATAATTTGAACATCAAAAAGGCCAAAGAAGTTCTCGACGAAGATCATTACAATCTGGAAAAAATTAAGGAGCGCATCCTCGAGTATTTGGCGGTGAACAAGTTGCGCCGCAAGATCAAGGGACCGATTCTTTGTTTCGTTGGCCCGCCGGGCGTCGGCAAGACCTCGCTCGGGCGATCCATCGCCCGATCCCTGGGGCGGAACTTCGTGCGCGTTTCGCTGGGCGGCGTGCGCGACGAGGCGGAGATCCGCGGTCACCGGCGCACCTACGTCGGCGCGCTGCCGGGGCGGATCATTCAAGGCATCAAGCAGGCCAACTCGAACAATCCGGTCTTCATGCTTGACGAGATCGACAAAGTCGGCGCCGATTTTCGCGGCGATCCTTCCGCCGCGCTGCTCGAAGTGCTGGATCCAGAGCAGAACCACGCTTTCAGCGACCACTATTTGAATTTGCCTTTCGATCTTTCCAACGTGCTATTCATCTGTACAGCGAACCTGCTCGATCCGGTTCCGCCCGCCTTGGCCGATCGGATGGAAGTCATTCAACTCTCCGGTTATACCAACGAAGAGAAATTGGCGATCGCCCGGAAATATCTGGTGCCGCGGCAGTTTAACGACAACGGTGTCTCGAGCAAACAGCTGGAGATTTCCGATGACGCGGTCCTGCGCGTGATCGCCGAGTATACTAAGGAGGCTGGGCTTCGAAATCTCGAGCGCGAGATCGCTTCGATTTGCCGCAAGGTGGCGCGCAAGGTGGCGGAGGGAAAGGGTGAGCTCACGCGCGTAACCCGGGCCAACGTACATACGTTCCTCGGTGCGCCTAAGTTTTTGCCGGAAGCCGAACAGGAGGAACATGAGATCGGTGTGGCCACGGGTTTAGCGTGGACCAGTACGGGCGGCGAGATTCTATACGTCGAGGCTTCGCTATCGCGCGGCCGCGGCAACCTGACGCTTACCGGTCAACTCGGCGACGTGATGAAAGAGTCGGCGCAGGCAGCTGTGAGCTACGCTAGGGCCCATGCAAAAACGCTCGGCATCGAAGCGGATTTTTATCAGAAACTCGATATTCATATTCATGTCCCCGCGGGTGCGATCCCTAAGGATGGTCCCTCCGCGGGCATTACTATGGCGACCGCGCTGATCTCCGCGCTGACCAAACGGCCAGTTAATCGCGATGTCGCGATGACCGGAGAAATCACGCTGCGCGGCCGAGTGCTGCCCATCGGCGGACTCAAAGAAAAGTCCCTCGCGGCCTTTCGCGCCGGAATTCGTACCATTATTATCCCAGACCGCAATGAAAAGGATCTTGAGGAGATTCCCAAGGTATTGCGCCGCAAGCTTATCTGGGTGGCGGCAAAAAATATGTCCGACGTGTTGAAGGTCGCGCTGCTGGAGCGGGGCGCAACACCGAAAAGACCTCACTCCGACAGACCCGAGAGCGAGGCTGTTGCCGTGAGACCTCGAGCGGCAAAAAACCATCGGTCACTGCGCAAGCACCATCGCGATCGACCGCTCCCCATCCGGCCTTGAACGGTCGCGCCGGCGATGGCAGCAGCGGTTCGAAACTTTTGAGTGGCCCGCAGCAAAACCAAGAGCCTCCACCTAATTTTTGTAGCCCGTTTAGATGAAGCTCAGCCGCCTTGGAGAGTTTGGTCTGATCCGTCGGATTGGCCGCGCCATGCCCGCCGGTCGCGGCGTGCGCATCGGCATCGGCGACGACGCCGCATGGGTAAATAATCCGAGTGGTTCGTCGCTGATCTCGGCTGACCTGTTGATCGAAGACGTGCATTTCAATCTCAAGTGGGTTTCCCTCTACGATCTCGGCTACAAATCGCTGGCGGTTAACCTGAGCGACATCGCCGCGATGGGTGGGGTGGCTGCCTACGCGGTTCTGTCCCTCGGGATCCCGGGCGATTTTGACAGCCAGAAGATCGATGAGTTTTATCGCGGCGTCAAAGCAGTGGCGCAAAAATATCGGGTGGCGATAGTCGGCGGCGATACTAATATCGCCAACTCGCTGATCGTTTCAATTTGCGTCATCGGCCATCCGCCGCATCAGCCGATTCGCCGCTCCGGTGCCAAGGTCGGCGACGATATCTATGTCACCGGCACCCTGGGCGACTCCGCGCTCGGCCTCAAGCTGCTGCGCCAGGGCAAACGCCGCCACAATAACCAACACTTCGCCAGACTGATCGCCCGTCATCATCGACCAACGCCTAGGCTCAGCACCGGCGCACTGCTTGCTCGACAGCGACTGGCCGTGGCGATGATCGACGTAAGCGACGGCTTACTGCAGGATTTGGGTCATATATGCGAGGCCAGCTCTACCGGGGCGGTAATTTTTAATGATCGTTTACCCTTATCCCGCGCTTATCGCGCGCTGGTCGGAAATGACGGCACCCTCCATGCGTTGAGTGGCGGCGAAGACTACGAGCTCTTATTTTGCGCCCGGCACAAAAAACGTGGGAATATCGAAAAACTGCGGCGGCGGACAAATTTGAAGATCACGAGAATTGGAACCTGCGTCGGCGCCGATCGAGGGGTCCGAGTCGTTGACAGATCCGGAAAGCCCGTTTCAACTCCCAGCGTGGGCCATGATCACTTCAAGCGACGCCTAGCGCAAAGCCGCGACAATCGGTAGAATAATCCTCTTCATGACGACCGTTGCCAACCTGTAAATCATGGATTCCGAGCGGCTAGTAGAATTACTTGAACAGGTGCGGCAGAACCGGCTTACCGTTGCTCAGGCGATGGCTCGGTTGCGCCACATGCCGTTTGAAGATCTCGGTTTTGCCAAGATCGACCATCATCGGGCACTGCGCCAGGGTTTCCCCGAAGTGATTCTGGGCCAGGGAAAAGAGGTTAAAGATATCGCCGCCATCGTCCGGGCCATGCGCCGACATAAGGGGAAAATTTTAGTCACACGCATCGACCCCCAGAAGATGGTCCGCCTGAAGCGGCTGCGCACCGGACTAAAATTTCACGCTAGGGCCGGTGCCGCGACCTGGCTTGGAAAGCCGCTCAAGATCACCGGCAAGGGAACCATTTTGGTCGTGTGCGCCGGGACCTCGGATATTCCGGTGGCTGAAGAGGCTGTTGTGACCGCGACGATCATGGGGAATCGGGTCGAGCGCCTTTTTGACGTCGGCGTGGCGGGCATCCATCGCGTGCTCGACGCCCGCACGCGACTCGACGCCGCCTCTGTGCTCATCGTCGTCGCTGGGATGGAAGGGGCATTGCCCAGCGTGGTCGCGGGATTGGTCGATAAACCAGTGATTGCCGTACCGACCAGTATCGGGTATGGCGCGAGTTTTCATGGCTTGGCTGCGTTATTGGGCATGCTCAATTCTTGTGCGGCCGGCGTGACGGTCGTGAATATCGACAACGGCTTTGGCGCGGGATTTGCGGCCAGCGTCATAAACCGGGTATAAGTGAAGCGTGATGCAGTGTTTTCACTGCGGCAGAGAGGTTTCCGGAACCATCCATAGGCAAAAAAGCTATAAAGTCGATTTTTATCTACTTCATACCGGCCACACCGAGTGGGAATTTAGCGAAAGTCCGAAACCAAATGCACCTCCGCTCCGTTATCGCAGGTTGACTCAACCCATAGACATCTTCACATGCGTCCAATGTTATACGCGTCCGGTAATCCAAAAACTCTTGGATGACGATTTTTCTGGTCGCCACGAGATCGCAGACATGCTGCTCAACAATACTACTCCTCACGAACAGACTTAAACCTCGAAGGCCGACAGAACATGGAGAACCAGAAGAAATACCGACTGACCAGACATCAATCTGAACTTGCCGTAAGAGTGACCGGCGATTCCCAAGCGGATCTTTTTGCCAATTCGGCGTGGGCGCTTTTTGACGTTATGATGGCGGACGTGGGCAAGATTGAGAGCCGAGAGCGAATTGCCCTGGAAGTTGAAGGAACCGATCGTGACGATTTGATGGTCAATTGGATGCGCGAGTTGCTCTATCTCTACCAGGGGAGCGGTTATCTGCTCAGGGAATTTCGCATCAGCGAGGTCAAGGATACGGTTGTCAAAGCTGAGGTTGCCGGCGAAAAACTCGATCCCGACCGCCACGAGATCAAACAGGAAATCGCCGCCGTGGCGTTCCATAAAAGCCGCATGGAAAAAACCGGCAATCAATGGACCGCGCATCTCATTTTCGAGGTCTGACGCGGGCGGCGGAGAACCCGATGAGAGCGCATCGTTTCCTCGGTTAGGCTGTAGATGGAGTCCCGCGGGCAGGAAAAGATGGCTTATTTGAGCGATAGCGAATACGAAGGCACGGCGCTGATCGCCGATCCAATCCATCGCTACATCCAGTTCACGGTGCCCGAGGGAAAAGGTGAGGTGACCGAGAAGGCGCTGATTGATTCTCCTTGGGTGCAGCGCCTGCGCTATATCTATCAGCTGCAGAGCGCGCGCTGGGTCTACCCGTCGGCCGAGCACAGCCGATTTCAACATTCGCTCGGAGCCATGCACTTGGCCGGGGAGTTCGCCAAACATCTTTATCCGTCCCTGCGCAAAGTCCTTGGTGACGAGTGTCCTTCAGCTTCCTTCATCGAGGAGTACATGCGGGTCACGGGTCTGTTGCACGACATCGGCCACGGACCCTTCGGACATTTTTTCGACGACAATTTCCTGGTTAACTACGATCTAACCCACGAGGACCTCGGCCAGACGATCATCCAGAAGCACCTGGGCGAGATCATCTGCGAATTGCGCCGCAGCCCCAGCGGGCCCTTCGCCGCCGGAGAAGAGCTGCGGCCGGAGGATGTCGCGTTCCCAATCAAGAAAAACGGCAAGGAAGACCATCACAAGCCCAAGTGGGTGCGCTTCTTACAACCTTTGACTGGCGGCATTTTTACCTTCGATAACCTCGACTACGTGTCGCGCGACTCTTACATGTGCGGTGTCCATCCGGGGCCTTTCGACCGCGAGCGATTGATTCACTACACGTTTTTTACGCCTAAAGGGCTCACGGTTCACAAAGCCGGAAACGGCGCGCTGACGACTTTCTTGAACGCGCGGCTCTACCTCTACACCAATGTCTATTACCATCGCACTACCCGCGCCATCGACCTGCATCTAAGAGAAATCTTTCCCGAAACCATGAAGGCTCTGTTTCCCGGTAATCCACTCGAACATATGGAGGATTATCTCTACCTGACCGATTGGTCGCTGCTCGAAGACGTGTCGCGCTGGAGACACCGGAAAGGCGAGATCGAAGCCCTGGCCAAGGAATGGGAAACCGTACTGCACCGGGAGGTCAAATGGAAAATGGCCTATGACCGTACGCTGTCTCTCAACGAGCTCCGTTACGGCGTCGCCCTGATTCAGGACACCGATTGGGAAAAGCGTATCCGCGGTGCCCTCCCGCGGTCGAGCGCGATTTGACCTTCCGCGTCGACATGGCCACTCAGGACCCGCGTCCGGAAAATCCCTTTTCCATGGGCAAGAAACAGATCCATATTTACGATCCTTCGACCGGCGAGATCACCAAGGAAACCCTTGCCGAGCTTTTTGAGTTTATTCCGTCCAAGGTTGTCCAGTTTCGTGTCTTTGCCCTCGACCACGAGCATGATCAGCTGCTCGCCGAAGTCGCCGAAAACGCCTTGAAGGGCCAATCCCCGGCAGTCAAAACCAGTGTCTAGTCCCGCGCCGTTCAAGATTCCGATCGTCGACCTGCGCGCGCAATATGCTGGGATTCGCGAGCAGGTGCGCCAAGCCATCGATCAGGTGATTGATTCGCAGCAATTCATTCTTGGCCCCGCTGTAAAAGACTTCGAGGCCCAGATGGCGGCCTATCTTAACTGCGGCTACGCAATCGGCGTCGCTTCGGGCAGCGACGCGCTCTTGTTGGCCCTCATGGCGCTCGGTATCGGACCCGGCGACGCCGTGATCACAACGCCGTTCACATTTTTTTCGACGGTCTCTTCCATCACCCGCTTGGGCGCCGTGCCGCTGCTTGCTGACATCGCCGCCGACGGTTATCTCATGTGCGTAAAAAACGTCGAGAGGCTTCTAGCCGAACGGGAACGGAATGGCCCGCGCATTCGCGCGATCTTGTCGGTGCACCTCTTCGGTGAGTGCTGCCCAATGGAGGAGCTGGTCGGGCTGGCGCAGAAGCATCATTTGCCAATTGTCGAGGACGTCGCTCAAGCTTGCGGCGCGCGGATGGCCGTCGGGGGCAACACGAAATTTGCGGGCGCCATCGGCGAATTTGGCTGCTTCTCTTTTTTCCCAAGCAAGAATTTGGGCGGTTTCGGTGACGGCGGCATGGTCACGATCAGCGATCCTCAACTGGCTGATAAACTGAGAATGCTGCGCATGCACGGCGAGCGGGCTAAATATCACCATGAGCTCACCGGCATCAATTCCCGCCTGGATTCGCTTCAGGCCGCGGTGCTCGCGGTGAAGCAGCAATTCCTCGACACTTGGTGCGCCCAGCGCATTGAACGGGCCGAGCAGTATCGCAAATTATTCGCCCAGAGCGGACTTCTGGGTCATGGCGTGCTGGCCATTCCGGCGCGCCGCATCGACAAATCCCATGTATTCAACAACTACGTAGTCCGGGTGGAACGCCGTGATGAGCTGAAGCAGTTTCTCGCGGACAACGGTATTCAGAGCGAGATTTATTATCCCTTGCCACTGCACTTGCAGCACTGCTTTGCCGATCTCGGATACCGGAAGGGCGACTTCCCACATGCCGAGCTCGCAGCGACCCAGGTTTTGGCCCTACCGCTCTACCCCGAGTTGGCTTCGGCGCAGCAAGAATTGGTTGTCGAGACGATGCAAGCGTTTTATCGCCGCTAAGCCCGTCTTTCATCTCCGTCCACCCTGTGATAAAAAATTTTTCAGTTTGAAGCAGGCCATGAAAGACTCCATCGTCCAGGCTTTCGACGAGAGCATCCGGGTAAAGCAAGCTTTCTTACACGACAATCTTGACGCCCTCGCCAAGGCGATCGATGCCATCGTCGCGGCGTTCCGAAGTGGCAACAAATTGTTGCTTTTCGGCAACGGCGGCAGCGCCGCCGACGCGCAGCATATCGCTGCCGAATTCGTCAATCGCTTCCGCATTGAGCGGCCGCCGCTAGCAGCGCTCGCCTTGACTACCGATTCCTCCGCTCTGACGAGCATCGCCAACGATTACAGTTACTCGGAGATCTTCGCCAAACAAGTACGGGCCTTGGGCAAGGCGGGCGATGTTGCGGTGGCGATTTCGACTAGCGGCAATGCCACCAATGTTCTGAGCGCGGTGCAAGTTTGCCGGGAACTGAAAATCTCTACCATCGGCCTCACCGGCGGCAGCGGTGGCAAGCTCGCAGGCAATACCGATCACCTTCTGCGCGTCGCCGCAACCACCAATACCGCGCGCATCCAGGAAACCCATATTCTCATTGGTCACGTGATATGCGAGTTGGTCGATGCGCAACTCTACCCGGCTAAGTGAGAAAGCCCGCCACGCATGCCGACGAAGAAATTCAAGCCGCTCGACTTCGCCAAGGTCCACACTTACCCGGTGACCAAGAGGTTCAGCAAGGTCGAGGCCGCCCTACTCGGTAGAAAGATCAAAAAGGGCGCCACCCTGCGTGCGTTTATCCACGGCCTGCCGGACATCCTCGCGGCCCAGAACCTCAAGGCGATCGCACGGAAGGTCGCCGACTGCCATCACAAGAATCGAACCGTTCTGCTCGGCATGGGCGCGCACCCGATCAAGGTCGGCCTGAGTCCATTGATTATCGATTTCATGGAGCGGCGACTGATCCACGCCATCGCGCTCAACGGCGCCGGCGTGATTCACGACTTTGAGTTAGCTTACATGGGCGAGACCTCGGAAGACGTTGCGGCGACGCTGAAAGACGGCAGCTTCGGCATGGGCGAAGAAACCGGCGCCTTCATCAATCAGGCGATCATCGAGGGAGCGCAAAAAAACCTGGGCGTCGGCGCCGCGGTGGGCGGGGCGATCGTTAAAAATCGTCTGCCGCATCGAAAACTGAGCATCCTTGCCGCCGCCACCCGCCTCGGCATTCCAGTCACGTCGCACATAGCGATCGGCACGGATATCATCCATATGCATCCAAAAGCCGACGGCCGGGCGCTAGGTGACTGCAGTCTCAGAGACTTTCGCACGCTGACTTCAGTGGTGGCCACGCTGCGCCACGGTGTCTATCTAAATTTCGGCTCTGCTGTAGTACTGCCGGAGGTGTTTTTGAAGGCGGTAAGTCTGGCGCGCAATCTCGGCAACCCCGTGGACAATCTCACCACGGTGAATCTGGACTTTCTGCAACATTATCGGCCGCTCACCAACGTGGTTAATCGACCGACCATGGGTAATGGTAAGGGTTACCACATAACCGGGCACATGGAAATCATGGTGCCGCTGCTGTTTGCCGCGGTTCTGGAAGAATTATAGTACAAGCAGGATCGGCGGATTCACGCCGGGCAAGCCCTCCGCTCAGCGTTTCGCCACAACGAGCAAAAGGCGCCAAAAAGTCAGCAGCGTCAGCGTGATCGAAACCAGCGATGTGAGCGCCAGTCCGTGAGCCGCGCCGAAAGCAGCCACGAACCCGCCCATGATCATGGACCCCAGCGAACGCATTCCCTGGTCCATCAGAAAAATGCTCATGACCCGCCCGAGCAATTCTCGCGGCGCTTCGATTTGGATGATCAGCCGACTCACGGTACGAAAGATGATCTGCATGCCCCCGAAGACACCGAGAACCAGGACCGACAACCATTGCTGCCGAGAAAGGCAAAACAAGATCAGCAGCGCGGGCGTAGCGATGGCGGAAAACCAAAGCAGAACGTGACGGTTCCAGCGTTCCTGCAGCGCGCCCAGAGCAATGAGCGACAGCACCGCTCCAACTCCGGGGGAGGCCATGAGCAGTCCCAAGCCGTCGGGCCCGACGGCTAAAATATCCTTGGCGAACACCGCGAGGAAACGGGTATAGGTGCCTACGAAGATGCTGATGACGTAAGCCGCGAGAATGCTTGCCAGTATTATCGGCGCGGCGGTAATATAGCGGACACCCTCTTTGAACTCGCTTAAAAGATTTCCCTCGCCCACCGGTGGTGCGCTGGCTCGCAGGCGCATGCAGAGCAATTCAAAAGCCGAAAGCAAAAGAGCCACGCCGTAAAATAGCATGCAGCCACCGACGCCGATCCATATGATCAATACGCCGCCGATGGACGGGCCGACGATGCGGGCGAAATTGAAGCCGATGGAGTAGAGGGATACCGCGCTCATCAATTCCGACTCGGGCACCAATTCGCGAAGTATGGACTGTCCCGCCGTCGGATTCATGCTGCGGAGCGTCGACCAGAGGGTTTCCAGCGCCACCATATGCCAGAATTCCAGCCGGCCGATAAAATAGAGTCCAACTAGGGCAAACACCGGGATACAGCAGAGAAATTGAATTGCCGTGAGCAGACGGAGCCGGTCATAGCGGTCGACGATCACGCCGCCCACGGGACCGAGCAAAAGCCGCGGCGCGCCCTCGCTGAATCCGAGAATGCCCAGCGCCCAAGCCGAACCCGTGATCTCGTAAGCAAGCCAGTAAAGCGCCACTTCGCGAACAAATTGACCGACCGAGGCGATCAAATCGCTCGACCAAAAGAGCGCGTAGTTTCTATGCCGCAAGGGTTGAAAGACGCGAATAAGACTGCTCCGTCTGAAAAAAATTTGTCGCCCGCGGAAAAAGGCTCCCCCATTACTTGCGCGTGCGGCGACGAAACCCGCGCAACTTTATTGCCTTGATTCGGACGCCAAACTTGCCAAATCTCCGAAGTAATCTCTGTAACAACACGCCGGGTCGTGTTCGCCAAATGGCCCAATTTATACCCCGACCGCAGCCGGCTGACTAGTGCCGGCTTTACGCGATGCGGCTTTTTTGCTTAGATTAGCATCGATTCTCACTCTATGTTGATTACGTTAACAACCGACTTCGGCCTCCGTGACGCCTTCGTCGGCGTGATGAAGGGCGTGATCGCGCGGATTAATCCGGAAGCGTATGTGATCGATTTGACCCATGGCATCCCCGCGCAGGATATCCTGGCCGGCGCTTTGACCCTGCGTCATTCGGTTGCCTACTTTCCCTCCGGCACCATCCATGTTGCGGTAATTGATCCTGGCGTCGGCAGTGCCCGCCGGCCGTTGCTCATCGAATCCGACGGCAATTTTTTCATCGGACCCGACAACGGCGTGTTGAGCCTGGCCGTTCGCTATGCGCCGGAGACGAGGATCGTTCAGCTCACCAACCCCGCCTATCAGCTGCAGCCCGGCAGCTCAACTTTTCACGGGCGGGATATCTTCGCGCCCGCCGCCGCTTACCTTTCGCGCGGTGTTGCGCCGGCTGAATTTGGCGAAACGCTCGACAGCCTTGTAAAACTGTCGCTGCCACAAGTGTCCCGCGCAGGACACGAGTTGGCCGGCGAAGTCATTTACAGCGACAAATTCGGCAACCTGTTTACAAACATCGAGCCGCATGATTTGACTGATGCAAAGAAAAAGCGGCTGGAGATCGCTTTCGCTGATCTGCGTATTTACGGGCTCGCCGCTAACTATGCCGCTGCCGGGGCAGGTCAGTTCGTCGCCGTCATTAATAGCTGGGGCTTTTTAGAAATCGCCCTGAACCACGGCAACGCGGCCGAACGCTTGGGCGCCAAGGTCGGCGATAAAGTCACACTTACATTTCGGGATTAGCCGGGGAGATTAGCCATGAGCGAGCGCTTAAGCTGGGATCAATATTTCATGACCATCACGCGACAGGTGGCCGAACGCTCGACCTGCACCCGCGCCAAGGTCGGCGCGGTCATCGTGCGCGACAAAAATATCCTAGCGACGGGTTATAACGGCGCGCCAGCCGGCATGCCGCACTGCACCGATGTCGGCTGCTTGATTTACGAATCTAAAACACCCAACGGCGACACCGAACAAAACTGCTTCCGCACCATCCATGCGGAAATGAACGCCATCGCTCAAGCGGCCAAGAACGGTGCAAGCATCAAGGACGGCGCGATATATATCACCCACACTCCCTGCATCCACTGCCTCAAAGTATTGGTTAACACGGGGATCAAAGAGATTTACTACGAAAAACCTTACAAGCTGCACACCCTAGACGAATTGCTCAGGTATACGCAAGTCCATCTTTTCAAGGTCGAGCTACCGCGGCCATAAAAAGGGCAAGGGGCCGTTCCCCCTTGCCCTTTGTGCATGCCGCAGATCACGATCCAGGCGTCTAAACCTTGCCTTGGAGAAAAAATGCGATCAACAGAGCATAGATCGCGAGCGCCTCGATGAAGGCAAGGCCGAGGATCATCGGCACTTGAATGCGGTCTGCCGAGTTGGGATTGCGTCCTATGCTTTCCATGGCGGCAGCGGCCATTCGCCCCTGTGCCAAAGCCGCACCGAACGCGGCAATGGCGATCGCCAACCCGGCGGCAATTGCCGTGGCGGCCTTGACCGTGGAATCGCCGCTTGTCGCAGCGGCTGCGCCCTCAGCGGCTGCGAGCGCGACATTTGAGCCCACCAGGGTGCCTACAAGCGCGCCGAGCACTGACTTGATTGCTTTCATTATCTCCTCCTTTCTAGCCAGACTCACCGAATCCTCTCCTCTGTCCTCTTCCCGGCCATGCCGGCGCCTGGCTGGATTTATTTTTTAATGATGCGATGCGCTGTGTACGGCAGCGCCGTGATCCTCGCCATTGCCGTGGCTCACGGCCATTGCAACATAGATCACGGTCAGCAACGTGAAAACGAATGCTTGAATCAGAGAAACCAGGGTTCCCAACAAATAAAATATGACCGGCACGCCGACTTTGGTCAAGTTGGTAAATATCTCTACCGCCAGATGATCGCCGAACATGTTGCCGAAAAGCCTCAAACCGAGTGAGACCGGGCGGACGAGATGGGAGACGACTTCCAAGACGACAAAAAGCGGGGCCAAAAAAACGACCGGTCCCATGAAATGCTTCAGATAGCCGACTCCCTGGGTGCGAAAGCCGATAAAATTATACCCGAGGAATGAGACGATGCCCAAACCCAAAGTTGTGTTCATATCGCTCGTCGGTGGGGAAAATCCAGGTACCAGACCGATCAAATTCGCGACCAGGATATAAACAAAAAAACTGCCGAAAAGCGGCACGAACTTTCGCCCCTCTCGCCCGATGATACCGTCGACCAGGTTCACCATGAACCCAAGCAACAGTTCTGCTAGATTTCGAATGCTCAGTTTGGCATCCGGAACCACGGCGTTTTCGGCGCGCGAAAGCGACCGCTTCGCTACAAGCGCCAAGAAAATCAACAAAATCGTCACGAACAGCGCGGTAAACGTATGCTGCGCCATGCTCTCGGAATGAATAAAATAACCGTACCATGTAAACGGATGTTCCATAACTTTACCTAGGCCAATCGGTAGCGGTCCTCCTTGACTGAAAACGTCGCCGCGACGCTGGCGACCAAGAGACATGTGATGCCGGCGACAAATGACACGCCGTCAATCTTCAGCCGATAAAACACCACAGCTAATAAGCCCAAAAAAAACAAAAGCTTAAACAGCAGTAACAACATCCCCAAACGCCGCCGTTTCGGACTGGCCTGGGAAGACAAAAGCCACCGAATGCCCACGCTCAACAGCAGAAAATTGACTCCCATAAACAGCCCCCCGGCGAGAACTGCTATGGAATCCAACCAGCGCGTCATACTCGCGATCGTCGATAATAGCAGCACGATGGCGAGGTGCCAGAGTTCGACGCGACCGACAAATGAATTTACATGAGGAACCCTGCTC
>JBLMXG010000090.1:0-6210 GCA_050257635.1 Chloroflexota bacterium | reverse complement strand
GGCGTGGAACATCGCGCAGCCGCGCTCCCGCGTGAGCTTTCGGGTGGTGAAGCGCAGCGCGTCGCCATCGCGCGCGCCCTTGCCGTGGATCCGCCGCTTTTACTACTGGATGAGCCGACCGCGTCACTCGACGCCGACCGGCGGACCGAACTTCGAGATCTGTTTCGGAGTTTACTCAGCCAAGGCCGTACGTTGGTGGTCGCGACGCACGACGAAGAATTCGCACGCGGCTGTGCCAATCGAGTCCTGCGGGTGACTGAAGGTCGCGTTTTTGAAGAAGGTGAGACGATATGATCCAGGGGTACTGGTAAAGCTTGAAATGGGGCCCGGCAAGCTATAACGGCGACATTAGGTGCTGTGAAAAACCGAGATGGTGAAGACCGCGCTCTTGGAGCATCTAAGCTTCGGATGTGCCGATGACCTGGGCCACTGGATAAAGTTGTCTTTGATCACTACCGACGCGCTATTTTGCCTGCACCGATTCAATGAAGCATGACTCCGCAGCAACCGGCTGGTCGATCACTTTAAGCTCGACCAGTTGCTGAACGAGGGCCTGCCAGTGAGCGAGGGTCATCGCGCCGAGGCCGAGTTTCTCGGTGTCGGGAGATTGGATCAACGGCTTCTGCGCCTCGGCGCTCTCTTTAAAAGTTTGCGCATCCATCGTCGGATTGAGCTTGGCCATATGCTCATTGGTCTGGGTCGGATCGTTCAGATAGGCCTGCCAGCCCTCCCGCACCGCCTCCACCGTAGACCGAACAATTTTTGGATTCGCCTTCAGATAACTCTCGCTCGTGGCGAGGACCGTGGTGTACGGGTTGTAACCTGACTCCGCAATCAGAAATGTCTGCGGCTCGACGCCGATGCGCTTTGCCGCCAGCGGCTCGGACGTGACGAAACACTGCATCGCGTAGTTCTCTTCGGTTCGATAGAGCGTCAAGTCGCCGAACGGCGAAGGAACGATCTTTAGCTTCTCGAAGCCGTATTTTTTTTCCAAAAATTCGGAGTAAGGCAAGCCGCGTTCCATCGCCAACGTGCCGGGGCGAGAAAACAAGTCCGCCAACGATTTCACGCCGCGCGCGGCGCGCGTCATGATGCCTTGCGGGTTAGTCTGGTAGACGGCGAACAAAGCGACGACCATGTTGCCTTTGGCCCGCGCGCGCACGATCTCGTCGGCGCTGACGATGGCAAAAGGCACCGTGCCGGCGCCGATCATCTCGACGGTAGGCGTGCCGGCGCCGCCAGAGGTGACTGTCACCTCGAGCCCGTGTTTCCGGTAAATGTCGTTGACTTCGGCGGCGTAAAAGCCGCCGAACTGCGGCTCGGGCTTCCAGTTGAGCTGCAAAGTCACTTTGGCGAGTTTCGCTTCGGTGGCCGCTTTCTTCTCTTTGCCGCACCCACAGCACAAAAGCGTCGTGAGCAGTGAAATAGTCAGGATGCGAATCATGCAAACCACCTTCCCACGGAGTTAATCGGCGGCCTCGGAAGCGTGCCAGTGGCGCAGCGCGAGCCGGCTGAGCAAATTGATCGCCATAAAAAGCGCAATGCCGAGGAGCGAAGCCAGCATCAAGCCGGCGAAGACTTTGTCGACGCGGCCCTGCTGGCGCGACACCATGATCGAACCGCCGATGCCGGCCCCCGTGATAAATTCGCCGACGATGGCGCCGATCACGGCGAGGCCGGCGGCGATGCGCAGACCGGTAAGGATGTGGGGCAAGGCGAAGGGCAGGCGCAGTTTGAGCAGCGTCGCCAGTGGTTTGGCTTCGTAGAGTTGAAATAAATCGCGGAGCGCAGGATCAGTGGACAGAAGACCGGTCAGGGTGTTGGCGATGACTGGAAAAATGGAAACGATGAATGCGGACGCTATCACAGTGCGATCCCAGCCAAACCAGATGACCAGGAGCGGAGCGATGGCGATAATCGGCACGGTCTGAAAGAACACCGCGTAAGGATAAAAAGCCCGCTGGACCCAGGGCGCCGAAGAGAGCGTGATCGCGATCAGACTGCCGATCGCGATGCTCATGCCGAAGCCGATGAGCGAAGCAAGGGTGGTATCCAGAGTCGCGCGCCAAAGCTCGGACCAGTCGCGCAGGATCGAGGCGAAGACGCTCGAAGGCGCCGGCACCAAGAAAGCCGGGATCCAGGACAACCGTACTGCGATTTCAGTTCCCGCCAGCGCCACAATCATCGGGATGAGCGGCGGCAGCACATTGCGGACGAAATGGCGCCTGCTCATCGGCGATTTTCCTGGCCTTGCTCCAGGGCTTCGAATAGAACCCGCATCTCGCGCGCGAACTGCGGCTCCGTGCGCAGCATCGCGATGCGCTGATCGGGCAACTCGATTGAGCGGTCGAGGATGATCCGCGCCGGACGGCGCGTCAGGACGACGGCGCGCCGGGCCAAAAAAGTCGCTTCGACGATCGAATGGGTGACGAAGATCACGGTCATGCGCCGGGCGCGCCAAAGCTGATGAAGCTGCTCGTCGAGCTGATTCCGCGTGAGTTCATCGAGCGCGGCGAAGGGTTCGTCGAGCAACAGCAACGCCGGGTTGGTGACCAGCGCGCGCGCCAGCGATACGCGCATGCGCATGCCGCCGGAAAGTTGCGCCGGATAAAGGCTACGAGCCGCGGACAAGCCGACTTGCGTGATCGCATCGGCGGCGGCGTCGAGCCGCGCGGAGCGCGGTAATTCCATCAACTCCAGCGGCAAGGCGACGTTGTGCAGGGCATCGCGCCAGGGCAGCAGGTGAGCGTCTTGAAAGACGTAAGCGATTTGTTTTCGTGTGTCGCTTGGGAATCCGACCCGTCTCGAGCCGCTGTCGGCTCTGTCGAGTCCTGCAATGATGCGCAACAGCGTGGTCTTGCCGCAGCCCGAAGGGCCGAGGATGGCGACGAATTCGCCGGCCGTGACGCTGAGATCGATGTCTTCGATGGCGCTCACGCCGCTCGAGAATTCGCGCCTGATATGGCGCAAATCGACGACAACATCTGACTGGGCGATTGAAGGCGGATCGGGTGGCATGGAGTGAGGCGATGACGTTTTAATATTTCCTGTTTGGCACTTAATGAATGGGAGTTTGTATGCTTCGCCGGTTATGAGCCGGTCGTCGAAAAGAACCGGCCGAGCCCCCAAGCGGTTGCCGCCATCGCATCGAGGTCGTATAAAATCACGGCGGCGGTGATTTCTTCAAGGGGTCAAGCAAATCTCGCTGTGCACCGCTCAAAAGCGGTTGAATGATTCGATGAGCCTTTTTAGTGTAGCAAGAATCTAAAAAATAAAGTAAGCAACAGAGAAAATCTTTGAGGTGCTCACATGGCTAATTTGCGCTTATCGATGGCGTTGTCCCATTACGACCGGCATATCCCGTTGTTCGACGGCTCGGTCAAGGCGGAAGGGATCGATTTGGAGGTATTGGAAGTCGGGCAGTCCAATCCGCTCAAGCATGGCCAAGATCGCCATGAGCGCATGCTGCAAAAGGGCGAGTTCGATATCTGCGAGCTCTCGCTGTCTTCCTATTTGATCGCCAAGAGCCGCGGCATGCCTTTCACCGCCATTCCCGTCTTTCCGCGGCGATTGTTTAGTCTGTCGCAGATGTGGGTCAATACCAACGCCGGCGTAAAATCGCCGCAGGATTTAGTCGGCAGAAAAGTTGGCCTCAGCACCTTTCAAACGACCTTGTCGGTGCTCGCCAAAGGGGATTTGGAGGCCGAGTACGGAGTGCCGTGGCGTAAGATCGACTGGTATATATCCAAGGACGAAGCCGTGCCGCTCAAACCCATCGAAGGGGTCAAGATGCAGCTTGTCAAGCCAGGCCAAAAAATGGGCGTCATGCTGGAGAGAGGCGAGATCGATGCACTCATGGTTCCCCATCCGCCGAAGGAAGCGTTGCGCGGCGGCGGCGCGATCCACCGCTTGTTCAAAGACCCTAAGGCGGAGGAGATTAAATATTTCCGCAAAAACGGCTATTATCCGATCATGCACTTGATCGCTTTCAAGGACGAGGTGTTGAAGAAAAATCCCGGCTTCGCGACGAGCATCATGACGGTTTTCGACAGGGCGAAACAAGCTTGTATGGAATATTACGACGACCCCAACTGGTCGCGCTTTGTTTGGGGCCGGCATCTGTTTGAAGAAGAGCGCCAAATCTTTGGCGACGATCCCTGGCCTCACGGCGTTAATAAAAATCGCGCCAACCTCGAGCGTTTCGTCGGTTACTCCCTCGATCAGGGCCTGATGGAACGAAAGCTCGCCGTGGAAGAGCTTTTTGCGCAAAGTGCGCTGGAGACTTAAGGTTCGCGGACGGTCTAATGCCACTCACGGTCAAATGTCCGACTTGCCGCAAGGAAACCCCATGGGGAAATAACCCGCACCGGCCCTTTTGTTCCGATCGTTGCCGGCTTGTCGATCTCGGCGCTTGGGCGCAAGAGCGCTACCGGATTCCAGGGCAAGATCTTGAGATCAATCTTGGCGAGGAAGACGACGACAAGAAGCCGATCAACTGACGCGATTTTTTTTCATGGCCATCCACCCCACCGCCATCATCGATGCTCAATCCGAAATCGATTCCGGCGTTGAGATCGGGCCCTACGTTGTCATTGAAGGCAAAGTAAAAATCAAGCGGGGCACCCGGGTGATGGCCCATGCCTACATCACTGGCTGGACCGAGATCGGCGAGGGCAATGAGATTTATCCTGGCGCCGCGCTCGGCGGTGCGCCGCAGGACAAAGCCTACCAAGGGCAAGAGAGTTATCTGCGCGTCGGCGATCACAATATCTTCCGCGAGCATGTCCAAGTCCATCGCGGCACCGCCGCCGGCTCGGCGACGGTCATCGGCAATCATAACTTCCTGATGGCAACGGCCCATGTCGGCCATAACTGCAAGCTCGGCGACCATGTGATCATGGCCAACGGCGCTTTGCTCGGCGGCCACGTGGAGGTCGGCAACCACGTTTTTATTTCCGGCAATTGCGTGGTTCACCAATTCGTTCGCATCGGCGACTTTGCTCTGATGCGCGGCCTCAGCGGCACGAGCCGCGACGTGCCGCCCTTCGCGATCGTCGACTGGCAGCATACGGTGAGGGGCGTCAATGTGGTGGGCTTGAAACGGGCGGGATTCGAAGAAAAACGAATTCGCGCGATTCGTCAAGCCTTCCGGATACTATTCCGCAAGGGGCGCAATCTTTCTCTAGCGGTAAAAGAAGTCAAAGAAACCAGCGGGGCCAACGCGGATCTGTTGGCCCTGTTGGAGTTTATCGAGGCTTCGAAGCGGGGAGTCTGCTTGGGAGCTAACGAGTCACGGTCGTAGTCGCTGCCGGTGCGTCGGCCCGCGGTCCGGTTTCGGGCGGCGGGGGCGGGGCGCCAACGAAATAAATCGGCTCGGTCCCCTTCAAGTGACTCGGCGTGACCACGTAGTTTCCGCGCACCGCCGGATAGATGATGTTGTTGGCAACATCCGTTCTACCACCGCTCAGCACGTAACCAAGCCCGCCCGTAATCAGGCCCAGTCCCGCGTAAGTCACTTTGGCCGGAATGTAGAAGACGCTCGCCAGCGCTGCTCCTACACCGTAACCCGCTTCTTCGCCCACAGGCTGTTCGGCAGCTTGATCGTTCGGAGCCGCCGACTGCGCGTAAAGCGGAGCGGACATTACGGTAACCAACGACGCCAGGGCAATGCCCTTAAGCAATTGTGTTTTCATAAGCGGACCATATCGCAGAGTTGTGCTACTGTCAATAATTCAATTCTAAAATTTATGAATTGATCGCCTCGTCAGAAATTAGAATGGACCTAGCACATCCCAACGGAAACCGCGCCGACTAAGATACTGATCAAGCTGAGGGGGCCATTAGATCTCGGTCCCGGGTCCTCGAAAGTCCACGGAATAGGCTACGATTGATTCTCGGTTCCAATTGGCTCTCGATCTGCTATCGTACGAAGTGGAAATTGGCTCGAGTTGCGTTGTCCAGGTCGCCGCTGGTGGAGGACCCTCAGGATGAATTTCGTAGTGCAATAACACTGTTCTTTTATATTAGATCTTTTGGAACGTATGTAAGCCTCAGCCTCATCCGAAGCAGATGCACGGCGGCGCCCGTACGAGCAATCTTCCCGAGGTCAAAAGACGACATTAAGTATTAAAGTCGATGGTTTTCTTTCGCGCCGGTTCGACGAGGAAATAACGCTCGTAGCAGGCGCGAATTTTTTCTCGTCTGACCTGG
>JBLMXG010000089.1:0-10019 GCA_050257635.1 Chloroflexota bacterium | reverse complement strand
GCACGGCGGCGGCGCAGACGAAGCCGCTGGTAAAAGTGACCGTCGGGTATGGTTCTACGGACGGCGCAATCGCGCCCCTGTGGTTCGCCAAGGAAACCAAACTCTTCGAAAAGCGCGGCCTCGACGTGCAGCTTGTCGGCATGGGGACCGGTTCAGTATCCTTGCGCGCGCTGATCGCCAGAGATTTGCAAATCGCGTCGGTCTCCGGCTCGGGCCTGGTGCAGGCCGCGCTGCAGGGCGCTGACACGACCATTCTTTCCGCCGCCATCGACGGCTTTGTGTTCAAGGTTTTTGGCGCCCCGGAAATCACCAGCCCGGCACAACTCAAAGGCAAAACTTTGGGTGTCAGCCGCTACGGCGCCACTTCGGATTTTGCGGTTCGGTTGGCGCTAAAAAAATGGGGACTCAATCCTGAACGCGACCTCAGTATTCTGCAGATCGGCACGACCCAGGACACGCTCCGCGCGATGCAGACCAAGCGGCTCGACGCCGGCGTGCTGAGCGGCACCTCGTCGCTGATCGCGCGCAAAGCGGGGTTTCGCGAGCTGGGCGACCTTGCGGATCTGGGACTGCACTATCCGATGGCACCCATCGGCACGACGAGATCCTATATCCAGAAAAACGAAAAGGTCGTGAAAGATTTCATGCTCGCCTACGTCGAAGCGATCCGCGATTACAAGCGCGACAAAGAAGCCGCGCTCAAAGTATTGAAAAAATATACCCGCAACGATGATCTCGAGGTGTTGGAAGATAGCTATGGCTATTACGCAAGCAAGTATTTAACCTTGCCGGTGCCCACGGTCGACGGCATACGGACGATTCTGACGGAGCTCTCGACCACAGTGCCGGCGGCAAAGAACGCCGATCCGGAACAATTCGTCGCCTATAAGATCGCGCGGGAGATCGAAGCGAGCGGGTTTGTCAAAAAACTCTACGAAAACGCGGGGCGAGAACGCAAGTGATCACACCGCCGCGGGCAAAATGTTCCGCTCTCGGCGTCTACCCGCGGCGGAATTCGATCCAAGCTTGATGATATCGCGGCCGTCGATAGGTCTCTTAAGCGGTAAAATTTCTTTCTGGCCGTTTGCATTCGGAAATGGGGCAGGCATATAAGAAGCCTGTTTTTGAGCGAGGAACGGATGCAAGATTGCCGCTCTATAAATGAAAGGGCGGCCATGCCAATTTTTCGCGTCGAGAGCAAATAAAGATAGATTGTGAAGGCGCCGCGCATGCCTTGTCCTCGCTGCCAACACGAAAATCCACTGCGGGCGAAGTTTTGCTTGCAGTGCGGCACCAGGCTCGCTCTCGTCTGCGCCAACTGCGCAACCGAGCTCCCGCCCGAAGCGAAGTTCTGTCTCAATTGCGGCCAAGCTGTCGGCTCCAGCGTCGTCTCGTCACGCTTCTCTTCACCGGAGAGCTACACTCCGCAATACCTGGCGGAAAAGATCCTGAGTTCCAAAGGCATGTTAGAAGGGGAACGAAAGCAGGTTAGCGTCCTCTTCGTCGACGTCTCGGGCTTTACCGCCATCTCCGAGCGGCTCGATCCTGAGGATGTTCACGCTTTAATGAATCGGGCCGTTGACCTGATGTTGGGCGAGGTGCACCGCTACGAAGGAACAGTGACCCAATTTCTTGGCGACGGCATCATGGCACTTTTTGGCGCTCCAATTGCACATGAGGATCACGCGCAGCGGGCCGTTCACGCGGCTCTGGGGATCCGCAGAGCTTTGGAACCTTATAGGGAGGAACTTCAACAGCGACGAGGAATCAATTTCGATATTCGGCAAGGGATCAATACAGGCCTTGTCGTCGTGGGCAGCATTGGGAGCGATCTTCGCATGGATTATACCGCTCTCGGCGACACGACCAACGTGGCCGCTCGGCTTCAGGAGGCTGCCGATCCCGGACACATTGTGATCTCTGAGGTGACCCATCGTCTCGTCTCGGACCACTTCCACACTCGGCCCTTGGGGCAACTGCCGCTCAAAGGGAAAGCCGAACCGATCCAGGCCTGGGACGTGGTCTCGAGCCGTATGGCTCGAACCCGATTGGAGATCGAGGCAGAGCGCGGGCTGACATCCTTCGTTGGGCGGGAGCGCGAACTGCAGCTTCTTTCGCAATGCTTTGAAAAAGCCAAAGGCGGCAACGGGCAGGTAGTATTCGTGGTCGGAGAGCCGGGAATCGGCAAGTCGCGCCTGCTCCTGGAGTTTCGCCGACGACTCGGCGACGAGGCGACCTGGCTTGAGGGCCGGACCATGTCTTTTGGGCGCTCCATTGCCTTTCATCCGTTGATCGATCTGCTCAAGCGCAATTTCCGGATTGAGGAAGGAGACACCGAGTCCACCATCATCAGGAAAATTGATGCGGCTGTTCTCCGTCTCGGCGAAGATCTCCGGCCGATTCTCCCGTTTCTGCGCTACCTTCTCTCTGTGAACCCGGGCGATCCCGCCGTGTCGAGCATGGATCCGCAATTGCGGCGGGGAGAGATTTTCGATGCGCTCAGGCACTTGGCGGTCCGGGCTGCGGAGGTCCACCCTCAGGTCTTGGTTTACGAGGATGCACATTGGATGGATCAAGCGACGGAAGAGTCTCTACTCTTTTCCGCTGACAGCATTCCCACCAGCCGTATCCTTCAAATATTCACTTTCCGCACCGGCTACCAGCATCCTTTCGGCGAACGGAGCTACCATACGCGAATCGTCCTCGACAATCTCTCCAAGGGGGACAGCACCGAGATGGCTAAGGCCATTTTGGCCACCGAGCAGCTTCCCGAGGAGCTCAATAACCTAATCGCCCGGAAGGCCGAAGGGAATCCGTTCTTCGTCGAGGAGGTGGTCAAGTCGCTTCAAGAAATCGGAGCCGTGCGGCGCGACGGGAATCATTTTGTGCTCGCTAAACGGCTTGAAGAGATTTTTGTCCCCGACAAAATCCAAGACGTTATCATGGCCCGTATCGATCGCCTGCCGGACGCCCCGAAGAAAACCCTGCAGATTGCCTCAGTCATCGGACGAGAATTTACCCACCGTCTGATGGACCGCCTGGCCGAGGTACGGGAACGAACGGATGAGTTTCTACGCGAGCTCAAGGCCATTGAGTTGATTTACGAGAAGAGCCTTTTCCCTGAACTAGCTTACATGTTTAAGCACGCGCTCACTCACGAAGTCGCGTACAATTCTCTTCTGGTCCAGCGGCGCAGGGAGCTGCACCGAATGATCGCTCAAGCCATTGAGGAGTTGTACGGGGACCGGCTCGCCGAACAATTCGAGGTTCTCGCCCACCACTTCTTGAGGGCCGAGGAGTGGGGCAAGGCCTTGGAGTATCTTTTAAAGGCGGCCGAGAAGGCGGCCAGGGCCTTCGCTACCCGTGAGGCAATTAATTTGTATGACCAGGCCGCGGAGGCGGCGGATCATCTCGGCGAGGCAGCAGAGTTGAGAACCCGTATGGCCATGCACCAGGCCAAGTCGAATCTCTATTTCATCCTAAGCGATTTCGAGCGCTCGCGGGCCGAGAGCGAGTCCATGCTGGTTCTCGCTCGTCGCGCCGGAGACCGACGGAGCGAGGGAGCCGCATTAACCGGCATGGGGCATTCCTCGCTCTGGGCTCAGGACTTTGACCGCGCCCTGGATTACTCTCGTCAGGCGATCGAAGTTGCGACGGAGGTGGGTGATAAGCCGGTTCTGGCCGGTGGTCATTTCGTCACGGGATTCGTGCACGGAGTAACGGCACGCCTCGAAAAAGGCGGTCCAGAGTTGGAACAAGCTCTGGCGATTAGCCGCCAAGCGGGCGATGTGCTGCATGAATCACTCTCCCTCTCATTCATCGGGTTGGCGACGAATTGGTCGGGTAATTATGAACAAGCATCGCGCTATCTTTCGGAAGGGCTGCGGATCGCGCGGCAGAATAATCTGCTCATCCCGCTTCTTTATGCTTTTTTCATGCAAGGCGTCACGCTTACCGGGAAGGGAGATTATGATGCTGCGCATGACACGCTCGAGGAGGGCTTGACTCTTGCGCTGAAAGTGGGGGATCAAGTCCACGTCCATCGCATGCTCAATTCTCTCGGTTGGCTTTACATGGAGTGCGGGGATCTCGAGCGCGGCGTCGAGTTAAGCCGCGAGGGGGCGGAAGGCGCGCGCAAGCGAGGCGATCCCGAGACCATCGCTAATCCGGAAATCAACTTGGGGGATATCTTTTTAGCAAAAGGGGATCTAAAGCTGGCGCACGAATTTCTCGACGGGGTTCACCGCCTGGTGAAGAATCCGGGAACCGGCGAATGGATGAAGTGGAGGTATTCCACTCACCTGTTCGCGAGTTTTGGTGAACTTTGGCTTGCCCGCGGGGATTCTACGAAAGCGAAAGAATTTTGCGATCACTGTCTCGACATCGCCACGCGCACCGATTCCAAGAAAAATCTCGTCAAGGGACTGCGGCTTAAGGGAGAGATCGCTGCGGCGCGCCGTCAGTGGGATGAGGCGGAGAGTGCGCTGGGGCAAGCTCTGTGCATCGCCCAAGGGATCGGCAATCCGACCCAGCTATGGAAGAGTCATGTTGCCTTGGGCCGGTTCTACCGCGAGCGGAAGAATGCAGAGGCGGCCGAACAAGCGTTCAAGGCTGCCCGCGAGACGGTCGATCGGATGAAAGCCAACCTAAGAAAGCCATCACTCCGCGCCGGCCTCGACGGTCCGATCTTTCAAGAAATATCGGATCTAACCGCGCGATAAATTCTCCTTGGTTTTTTGAAGCCAATGGATCGGGGCAAACCGGATCGGGTAGCGGGGACGGCTCCGTTTGAAGTCTGTGGGCGATGAGGTTTGACAGGGCCTACGTTAAAAGGCCAAAGCGATTTTAAGGACTTTGCGCAAAGAAGGTGACGACATGAGAAACCGACTCTCCATTGGCTCGAAGCTATTTTTTTTCGCAGTGATTATTTATCCTGCCTTGCTGTTCGCGGCGGCTGCGCCGTCAAAGATCGTCGTTACTTACGGCGGCTTGAACGAGCGCAGCGGCGTTTTGTTCGTGGCGCAAGACGCGGGAATTTTTCACAAGTACGGTCTCGACGCCCAGGCGGTCAATGTTCGGAGCGGCGCGGTGGGCTTGTCCGCTCTGGCTTCCGGCGAAACCCAGTTTCACGGTGGCTCGGCAACCGGCGCGTCCATCGGCGCGATGGCAGGCGGGCTCGACCTCGTTTTTGTTGCCGGGCTGATCAACAAGCTCGACGGCACTTTCGTGGTTTCGCCGAACATCAAAACGCCGGCAGATCTCAAGGGCAAGAGGATCGGCGTGCAGAGCATCGGCGGAGGCACCTGGATGTTCACGATGCTGGCGTTCGACCACTGGGGTCTCAATCCCGAACGGGACAATATTCAATTTCGCATTATCGGCGATCAGTCGGTGATGGCCCAGGCGCTGACGCAGAATATCATCGACGGCGCTTATCTCGGCTATGCCTTCGGCGCGCAGCTGGAGCGGCAAGGGTATCGCGTCCTTGCCGACCTGCTCAAGCTCGGCATTCCTTTTCAAGGGCTGGGGATCATGGCGCGGCGAAGCCTGGTTGACCGAGCGCCCGACGTGGTGGAGCGAACGCTGCGGACGATGGTCGACACGATCCGATTCATCCAAAACCCGGAAAACAAAACCGTAGTCGTTGGCAGCTTGATGCGCCACTTGCGCCTGCGAAAAACGGAGGACGCCGAGGCCGGCTACGAGATGATGAAGGTCCTTTACGACCGGCGCATCTATCCCAACGTCAAGGGGCTGGCCAACGTGATTCGTATCTTGGGGCGAAACAGCGAGCCGATCCGCAAGCTCAAGGTGGAGGACATCGTCGACGAGCGGGTGGTCAAGAAACTGGAGAAGGAAGGGCTCTTTTAATGGTTTTTAGTTTCCGGCGCGTGGCTCTCGTTAACGGGAAACAAGAAACCTGGAATTCGGAACTCGAGGACATTGCCGAAACCTTGACGCTCCGGCGCGCTTGGTGGTAGACCTGCCCTAAAGTCAAGCCACGCAAGCAAGAGGTCCAAAGGAGGATACGTTTATGGCTGGCAATGGCAGTGATGCGGGTTTCGAAGTATTGATTTCTTCGGACTCCCATGTGATGGAGCCGTCGGAAATTCTCGCCGAGCGGGCGCCACAGGGGTTCAAAGATCAGGTGCCGCGCTTTCCCAAGCTGGAGGTCGGCAGCAGCTTCCAGACCCATCCCGGCGGATCGGACCCCACGCACCGCATCAAAGAGATGGAAACCGACGGCCTGAGCGCCGAGGTGCTCTATCCCACCTATCTTTTGCCGCACTTCGCGATGGACGATGCCAAGCTGCAGGAAATAAGCTTCCGCGCTTACAACGACTGGCTTATCGATTACTGCAACGTATCGCCGAAGCGGCTAATCGGCATCGCGGCGATCTCGGTCTACGACATCGACGAGGCGGTGAAAGAGCTGGAGCGTTGTGCCAAGGCGGGCATGAAAGGCTCGATCATCTGGCAAGCGCCCCATCCTGACCTGCCGTTTCACTCAGAGCACTACAATAAATTCTGGGCGGCGTCGCAGGACCTGAACATCCCGGTGCATCTGCATATTCTCACCGGCCACGGCTACCACAAGGAAACCGTGTTCGGGAAAAAGCGCACCGGCGTCGAGGCCTATCGCGGCAGCGTCAATCTCAAGCTCAAAGAGATCATCGACGCCTTTTTCGAGCTCATTTTCTACGGTGTGCTGGAGCGCTATCCCAAGCTCCGGTTCGTCAGCGTGGAAAACGAAATCGGCTGGATGCCGTTCATGATGCAGCAGTGGGACTATTACTATAACCGTTTCAAGACAGTGAATCCGCCGCCGTTCACCAAAAACCCAAGCGAATATTTCAATAAACAGATTTTTGGAACCTTCTTCCGCG
Source organism: Chloroflexota bacterium (assembly GCA_050257635.1). GTDB lineage: Bacteria > Desulfobacterota > Binatia > UBA9968 > UBA9968 > DP-20. The sequence continues at coordinate 3,132 of JBLMXG010000089.1, read as the reverse complement.
ACACGGTCGCGGGCCACAACTTCGAGTGGTGGGGGCAGGACAACTGCATGTGGTCCAACGACTACCCGCACGGCAACTCGACCTGGCCGGAATCGAAGAAGTACATCGATCGGGACCTTGGTCATTTGCCCGCGGATGTAAGAAAAAAACTCGTTTATACCAACGTCAAGAATCTCTACAGCATCGAGATACCGCATCCGGTTCAATAGGAGCTGCGGCTTGCTCTTGTGACCCTAGGGCGCGCTGGCGGACCGGTAAAGTCTGACAGCGCGCCTTTTTTATACGAAGTTGGGAATTCGGAAAAGCGGAGTACTCTCGCCAAGGCGCAAAGACGCGAAGTTAGGAAGATAAAATTTCTTAAACTTTGCGCCTTTGCGAGAAAAATCTTTTTGGGAGGTTTTATGCCGGCACGTTATGGTTCGGATCTGGTCGTCGATCTGCTAAAAAATCTCGGCATTGAATATGTCGCATTAAATCCTGGTTCGAGTTTCCGCGGCATTCACGATTCTCTAGTCAACTACGAAAGCGGCCACAAGCCGAATCCGGAAATGATCCTCTGCTGCCACGAAGAGATCGCCGTGGCGGTGGCCCATGGCTATGCCAAGGCGACCGGAAAAATCATGCCGGCCATCGTACACAACGTCGTCGGCCTGCAGCATGCCTCGATGGCGATCTACAACGCCTGGTGCGACCATACACCGGTGATGGTTATGGGCGGCACCGGGCCGATGAACACGAGCAAGCGGCGGCCGTGGATCGACTGGATCCACACCGCGCAGGTGCAGGGCAATCTGGTCCGCGACTTTGTCAAGTGGGATGACCAGCCGGTGGGCGTCGAGGCATTCCCCTCCTCGATCATGCGCGGATATCGCATCGCGATGAGCGATCCCGGCGGACCGGTTTACCTCTGCTTCGATGTGAGCGATCAGGAAGCCGCGATCGAAAAGGAAATTCCACTGCCCGATCCGAAGCGCTTCCGCCCGCCGGCGCCCCTGCAAGCGGACTACGATGCGATCAAAGAAGCGGCGCAGTTACTGACGTCGGCGCAAAATCCAGTGATCCTTGCCGACTACGTGGGGAGGAACAACGACGCGGTGATGAGTTTGGTGGCGCTCGCCGACCTCTTGTCGATCCCGGTGATCGATTTCGGCGCACGCTTGAATTTCCCCAACACGCACGCGCTCAATCTCACCGGCAGAAACCGCGAGCTGATCGCAAATGCGGATGTGATCCTGGGCTTGGACATGACCGATCTTTATGGCGCGCTGGTGCGCTCGGATCCCGACACGCACGCGAACGTTCCGGCGACCAAACCCGGCTGTAAAGTCATCAACGTCACGCTCAAGGATATCGTGGTGCACAGCTGGACCAGCGATTTCCAGGAACTTGCACCCGTGGATCTGCCGATCGTAGCTAACACCAGAGTTTTTCTCCCGGCTCTCGCGGAAGAGATCAAAAAGCAAGGTAAATTTTCTACGAGCATGGTGGAGGATCGGCGCAAGGCAATGGCGGCGCAGCACGAAGAGATGCACGCGCGCTGGCAGGCCGATCTCAAGAAGCGCTGGGACGAACGGCCGATCGCGCCGCCGCGCCTGGCCTGGGAAATTTGGGAAGCGTTAAAAAAAGAAGACTGGCTGCTGGTCGCCGGAGCCTTCCGCGGCTGGCCGAGTCGGCTGTGGACCTGGGACAAGCCGGGCCTGTTTCTCGGCGGCTACGGCGGCGGCGGCTTGGGCTATGGTCCAGCCGCATCCGTCGGTGCCTCGTTGCCTTATCGCGGCACAGGTAAGATTTGCGTCAACCTGCAACGCGATGGTGAGATGCTGTACACGCCGAGTGCGCTCTGGACTGCCGCCAACACCGGCGTGCCCTTGCTCACTGTGATGACTAACAATCGTGTTTATTACAACGACGTGGAGCACCAGGAAAAGGTTGCGATCCACCGCGGCCGGCCGGTGGAAAACAAACTCGTAGGTATGGAGATGGCGAAGCCGCCGGTAGATTTCGCCAACCTAGCGCGCACGTTCAGTCTCCACGGCGAGGGACCGATCACCGAACCGGACCAGATTCGGCCTGCGGTCGAGCGGGCAATCAAGGTGATCAAAGAAGAAAAAAGGCCGGCGTTGGTCGACGTGTATATGCAGATGGTTTGATTCAGTGGGTTCCAGTCGTTCCAATGGTTCCAATCGTTTGATTTGAGGTAAGTCCATGTTGCGTTCCAAGTTCGCCTTGACGTTTGCTCTAGTGATTTCGTTTTTCGCTGTCGTTGGCGCGGGACACGCGCAAAACAAGCCGCTCAAAAAAATCCGCGTCGGCGTGCCGTCGGTGAGCGTCGCCAATATCATTATCTTTGTCACGCAGGAAGCCGGCCTCTACGCGAAGCACGGACTGGATGCCGAAGTCATCACCATGAACGGCTCGGGCATTTCATCCAAAGCATTGATCGGTGGCAGCATCGATATTGCGCCGATCGCGACGCCGACGGTGATCAACGCGGATCTCGCCGGAGCCGATATGGCGATCCTGGCTCACACAATGCCGGGAGTCGTTCATGCTTTGATGGTTAAACCGGAGATCAAGCGGGTGGAGGATCTGAAAGGCAAAAAGATCGCAGTGTCCACACTCGGTTCTCTGACGGATTTCCTGGTTCGCTATATCGCCAAGAAAAAGGGACTGAATCCCGATCGTGATTTGACGCTGATCCAGACCGGCGGCGACTCCGAGCGCATCGTCGCCTTGAAATCCGGCGTCGTCGACGGCGCCGCTATGGGGCATCCCGGGTATGGCATGGCGCAAAAGCTCGGTTTCAGCATGCTTTGGGATTCTGCCAAGGAGGTGGACTATCCTTGGATGGAAATCACCACGCGGCGGGCAAATATCAAGGCCGATCGGGAAAAGATCATGGATTACATGAAAGCCCACCTCGAAGGCATCGCGCTTTTCAAACGAGACGCGAACTTCGGCCGCAAGGTGATCAAGAAAGTTCTCAAGATCAACGACGACGAATTGATCAACGAAAGTTATGAAATTTTTTCCAAGCGTTTTATAGCGGCGCCCTACCCAAACCTTGCAGGTATGAAAACGAGCTTCGAATACGTCGCCGCCACGCGTCCCGACGTCTGGAAGCACAAACCG
>JBLMXG010000088.1:0-21612 GCA_050257635.1 Chloroflexota bacterium | reverse complement strand
CAACTGTGCGTCGGTGGTCGCATACGGCAACCCGCCAACATATATTTTACTGCTCATGCTCTCTCCTTCATAAAAGTTGTGGTCTTTGCCCTGAGAACCTGATCACGGCTGGATGCAGAACATGGAATATGAGTCACGCTCTGGTCGGATAGTCCGCGTGGCACCGAGTCGCAAGGTAAGACGCCCTAGACCTTCGCCTCTACTTTTTGTCACTATCAGAAGGCCCCATACTGATGAGTTGGAAAAAGTGTACCTCAACTGCCCCTTTTCACGCAAGGCCCATGAGAGGGCCGTGATTTGGCCTCAACCATCACTTTAATTGCCCCGCGGTTGCACCTTTTCTGGCTTTTGTATAAACAGGGCTAATCCATTTTTTGACCATTTTGATTTGAAGGAGGAGTCATCGATGTACACAACCGATCAATATGAAGGCATGATCGCCGAAACCATCACCATGCAAGGGCACAAGGGCGATACAATCAACGCTTACGTTGCCCGGCCCCTCGGCGCCGGCCCCTTTCCGGGCATGGTGGTCATCCATCATGCACCCGGCTGGGATGAATGGTATCGCGAATGCACCCGAAAATTCGCCCACCACGGTTATGTGACGCTCTCGCCGAACCTTTACTGCCGCGACGGACATGGCACGGCGGAAGATGTCGGCGCCAAAGTTCGCGCCGCCGGCGGAGTGCCCGACGAACAGGTGCTGGGCGACCTGGAAGGCGCGAACAAGCTCTTGCGATCGCTGCCTTACGTCAGCGGTAAAGTCGGCGTGTTTGGCACCTGCTCAGGCGGCCGGCACGGTTTTCTCGCCGCTTGCCGGCTCAAAGGATTCGACGCCTTGGTGGAATGCTGGGGCGGAAACGTCGTACAGAAACCCGAGGAACTCACTCCCAAGCGTCCCGTCGCTCCCATCGACTACACTAAGGATCTTTCCTGCCCGATGATCGGGATCTTCGGCAACGACGACAAGTCGCCGTCTCCGGATCAGGTCAACCTGCACGAAGCCGAACTTAAGAAACTCGGCAAGAACTACGAATTCCATCGCTACGACGGCGCTGGCCACGGCTTTTTCTACTACGATCGCCCCGCCTATCGCCAAGAACAAGCCGTCGACGGTTGGAAGAAAGTTCTCGCCTTCTGCGAAAAGTCTCTTAAGTAATCGAAGGTGTGGAAAGGACCTCCCCATGTGTACGATGATCACCCATCAAGCGAAAATCGAAGGCCGCGGCAAAAGCGGCCAGGACTGGTTCGAGGTGCGCGAGGCGAATGTATCCTACGATCACCCCTATGACCTGCCGCTCGAGCACGCGCTCAATATCGACTTCGTCAATGAAAGCGCCGGGCCCGGCGCGCGCGTGGCGGTGGAGCTGAGCGTCGAGGCCGCCCGCAAGCTGGTTCAAACCATCGAAAGCGTCCTGGCTCTGGCTGAGCAACGAGGTGTGCTGGAAGACAAGCATCAGGCCGCCAACCGCTAAGCTCCAACCGCGGGAGACGGAGCGAAAATGCCGTCTCCCGCGCTGTTTCCGATCCAGGCTTTTGCTCCAGACATTCGCCGCAAAAACCTCACTCTTTTCCGATCCACCTCCTTGGCTAACTCCGGCGAAATAAATACCAGCGCGAATCAAAACGCGCCGATCCGGCCCTGGTCGTCGCTCCTGATTCGCGACTATCGATTGCTGTGGGTCGCCAGCGTGCTGAGCTCCCTCGCCGGCCAGATCCGCAACGTCTCCACGCTCTATCAGGTTTACGATATTTCCGGCTCGGCTTTTAAGCTCGGCCTGACGGGCTTTTTGGAAACCCTACCGTTTATCCTGTTCGGACTGTTCGCCGGTGCTGTGGCCGACGCTTTCAACCGCAAAAAATTGCTGGTGGCGACGATCACACTGCAAATTGTGCCGAATCTATCGCTTGGTGTGCTCACGCTCTTGGGCGTGACCCAGGTCTGGCATATTTACGCGCTCGGCCTGGTCGCCGCCTTTGTGGAAGTTTTTAATTGGCCGGCGCGCGCCGCGCTGATTCCGCGTCTCGTGCCGCAGCGGCTCTTGATGAACGCGATGGTCGTGAATACGATGATCCTGCAAACCAGCTTTCTCATTGGGCCGGCCATTGGCGGTTTTTTGATCGATCGCGGGGGTCTTGCGACCGCCTATTTCGCCAGCACACTGCTCTTTGTCCCCGCAATGATTTCGATCCTTTCGATGCGCGCGTCGGGCGAGATCATCGGCGAGCGCCGGCGGGTCAATCTCAAAAGCATCGTCGAGGGCATCGAGTTCATCTGGATCCAGCGTATTATTTTGTCGCTATTCCTGCTCGACTTCGCCGTTGTGTTGGTCGGCTTCTATCGACCGATTCTACCGATCTTCGCAGCCGACGTTTTCAAAACTGGCGCGTCGGGGTTGGGGCTGCTTTATGCCGCGCCGTCGGCGGGTTCACTGATCGGCACGACCGCATTGCTGATGGCCGGCGACGTAAAGCGCAAAGGCGTGCTGGTCATTGTCGCCGCGCTGTTTTTCGCCGCCGCGCTGGCATTGTTAGGCCTCTCGCAGTGGTTTTGGATGGCCATTGGCGCGGTGATGCTGTTGGGCTTTGCCGACTCCATCAGCGTGGCAATTCGGCGCACCGTGGTGCAGCTCTTGGCGCCCGATGGCATGCTCGGCCGAGCGGCCAGCTTGATCACCGTCTTCGCGCAGACGACCAACGGCTTGGGCGCGCTTCTCGCCGGCATCGCCGCGCAGTATTTCGGCGCGCCCAACGCGCTGCTCCTCGGCAGCAGCCTCTGTTTCGTGATGATTCTGGCGATCTGTACCGCGATCCCGCAGCTCTGGCGCTATAAATCTTAGGGGAAAATCAATCCCAAATAACGCAAAATAGGTTCACGAAAAATTCGGTAGGGGCGAAAAATTTTTCGCCCCTACCGTTTTATCTTTGCGCCTTTGCGGGAGATATTTTTAGCGGACTTTTACCCTGCCGGCTTTTAGTTTCTCGCCGGTCTCGAAATGACGCCCTTGTACCGCAAGCTCGGCTTCATGATCGAGCTCGTCGCTCCACTGGCCGAGCGAATAGCCGAACCAGGGCATCTGCGGTCTGAGCTTGGGCAGCTCCAACTCCTCCCAGATCTTGCGTGCGTTTTCCATGTATTCACGCTTGGGCAGCGACACCGGCGGGAACGGTTCTTTGAGAATCGCGTTGCACAGCATCGCCGACTCGTCCGCCGGCAAATGATAGGAGACCACGTCGGTGCCTTTGGTCTCATGCTCGTAGAGAAACGGCGGAGCATGACCCTTCTCCATACCGGGGAAGATCTGCACATCCTTGTGCGGTTTCATCCGGTAGCACATCGCCCAGAACACCGCCGCCTCGTTGGACGGATCTATGTCCTCGTCGACCGCAACGACGATCTTGCCGACTCCCGGATGAAACGAGCAGGCCGCATGCAGCGCCCGCCACACTTCCGCCTCGTTGGGTCGGCGCATTTGAATGATCACCAGCTTGTAGGTATTGGTCAGCGGCTCGTGCATCTCGACCCGCAGCACGCTGGTGATGCGGCACTCGTCGCGCAGGTGCACCAGCATGAGGCGGTCGTAGCCGATCTTGCGAATGACCGAAGATTCGCTCGGCGTGAGCTGGCTCAGCCAGGAAGTGTAGATCGCGTCCTTGCGGTGCGTGATCGCGGTCACGTCCATGAACGGATTGAGCTGGCGCGGATGCATATAGCCGTGGGATTCGCCGAACGGCCCCTCGGGCTCGATATACTCGGTGTTCAGATAGCCTTCGATGACGATCTCGGCGTCCGCCGGCACCATGATGTCATGGGTCTTGCATTTGACCATCGGAATCGGTTCGCCCGCCAATCCCCCGGCGACGCCCATCTCGTCGACGCCGTAGGGAACTTTTTGCACGGAAACATACGACACGATCGGCGGCGCGCCCACGACCAGTGCGGCCGGCAGGTGAACCCCTTTCTCCTGGGCCTTTTTCCAATGGAGATAAACATCCTGTCCCAATCCTGAGGGAAACACGCCGACCCGTCGGCGCGCCTTGATTTCGCCCCGGTAGTTGCCGATGTTTTGAATGCCGGTGTCGAGATCAGCCGTAATCCAATGGGAGCAGGTCGTGTAGGGCCCGTTATCGAATCCCGGCGTCGAGATCGGCACGGGAAAGCGATCCAAACCGTTGCCTTCTTTGTCGAGTTCGTCGCCCTGAATCACCACGTCCTGGCATTTCGCCTTAGTCACGCTGACGGGATCGATCGGCTCCGCCAGCGCTTTCTTCCAGCGAGCATCCATCTCCTCGGCGCTGCTGCAGCCCATGCCGAGATAATAAATTTCCGGCTTGCCCGCCAGGGCGCCTACGACCACCGGCATGGTGTAACGCTTGCCCTTGGCGTCGGTGACGTTTTCAAACAGCCATGCTTTACGGTCGTCTTCGGTGAGGCCGCGATACTGCCAACGGACCAACGGATGCAGCTCCGTGTCCTTGTTGATCAGCCTCGTGATGCGTCTCAGGAGGCCGTGCTCCTCAAGATTCTTGAGGTGCTGGTGTAAATCAAAATACGGCATACTGTGAATCTCTCCTCTTAACGTAAAACAATCTGAAACAATTATCCGATCGGTTTCCGCAGGTCAACACGGCAAAAAAACAAAGGAGATCGGTGAGGCCCAAGGGGTTTCTTGCTATTCCTAACCGCTTTCTGCTCACGCCGACCCGATAAAGCCCGTCACCGCTGTTTACCGTACCTGGCGGCGAGTTGGGTGAAGAATCCTTCGCGTTCGAGATCGGCAAGGATCGACTTGTCGATGAAATCCGCCACCTTCTTGCCGCGAAACTCAGGTACGGTAGGAGCCAGATTCTCGATGTCGGCCTGAATTGCATCCTCCAGGGGGAAAGGCTTCGACGGTAGGAACTCCTCGACGTAGTTCTTGTACAGCGTTTCCAGACGGCGCGGTTCGGTCTGGCGCATATACTTACGAAAGCTCGCCAATGCGACGCTTTTGTTCGATTTCGCGAGCGCAATCGCTTCGCAATAGGCCATCATGAAAGCGCGCGCCCGATCGTGCTGATTCTTGAGAAAGTCGCGCTTGGCCGAAAGATCGCTGGCGCTCGTGACAATTCCCAGGTCTTTTAAGTCGGCGATGATCGAGAGCTTCCAGCCGTGCGTGTCGGCCTCATAGAGATTGTCCGGACTCACCAGGGTCGCGTCCATCTTGCCTTGCAACATCACCATGATGCGCTTGTTCGACTCGGCCAATCCGGTGGCAAGTATATTAACGTCCTTGCCCGGGGTAAGACCGAGCTTCTGCAACGCGCGCCTGGCGGCGAAGTCGATCGTCGTCCCGGGCCGGCTGATGCCGACAGTCTTGCCGCGCAGATCTTGAGCCGACGCGATCGACGGGTTTGCCGCCAGCTTCCACGCCGACGGGCCGAAGGTGCCGATGATGGCGAGCGGCAAACCCTTGGCCGCCGAAACCATCGTCGTCGATCCCGGCGCGCCGAGAATTTGCACCTCACCGTTCGACAGCGCGCCGATCGCGGCATTGCCGGCCGCGATGACCACAAGATTGACGTTGAGGCCGTACTTCTCGAACAGGCCGGCATCTTTGGCGACCCAAAGCGGAATGCGGCTACCGGTGACAGAAGCGTAAGAGACGTTGAGCGTGTCCAACTGCTGGGCTGACACAACTATCGCCGAGCACGTTACCGCCATGACGATTGCGATTACGATTTTAACGAGGCTCACGACTATCCGCGCAATAACAAAATATTGTTTAAGCACGATCAACGCTCAGCCGTTCTCACCCAGCACAAAATAGCGGTAGATGATGTCACTGCGCGTTTCCTGATTTTCCCAGCGAAAGCGCGCGGCGGCCAGAGCCTTTTCCTGCTGCTCAGCCGTGACGCAATATTTTTTGAGGATCGCTTCGTTGATGTCGCCATGTTCGTCGTTGGCGTCGCTGTGGACGTGGAAGAATAACAGATCGTCTTGCGACAAGCCGTAGTGACGCATCAGCGCCTCGCCTTCGGCCAGCAGCCCTTCTTCTTTATGCTCCGCCGTCGGAGTATAACGTTTCCACATCCTTCCTTCCGTGGCATAGGTCGCGGCCACGCCTTCCAACCAGCTTTGCTGTTTCGCAAACGTAAACACCGCATCGACCGTGTAACGATAAACCGGCAGCACCTCGTCGAAGCTCTGCATCACAGCCCGCGAAATTCCCAGCGCATCGGAAACCTTGAGCCACATCTCGTAATGGGGCCCGAGCTTCCCACCGGCGACATCCTGCCCTTCTTCATCGATGTATTTTCGCAGCAGCATGCGGCGGGCTTCCGAAATCGGACAGTTAGCGATCACCTGAGCGTCTTTGCGGTTGATGTTGGCGAGAAAGTAATAGCGGTTTTTCACGTACTCGACGAGCGCATGGCGCGACACTCGGCCTTCGCTCAACGCCACGCGCCAAGGATGCGGCTGTTTGATACGCCCCTCGCGGACATAATGCCGCCGCTCCTGCCAAACGGCCGCGATAAACTTGTCCGGCGCCAGCGCCGCGCTATCATGAATTTCCGCAGCCATAGACCGAATCCCGATATTGCATCACTCCGTCAACCCCTTTATCCAATGTTCAGTACAGGCTCTTGAAGAATCCGCTCTCGTCGAATTTCTTGCAAAAGCTGAGATCCAATTGATCGTTGGCTTTTAGCTGCGACGCCTTTGCATTGATCCCGTACTGCGCCATCAGCTTGATCACCGCCGTCATGCCGTCGACGGACGGACAAGGCCGCTTCGGCAACGCAGCCACCAAACCCTGATACGCCACCTCCATCTGTTCCGGTTTGCTCAATCGCAAATTGCGGCCGAGGCTCTTGAGCACGATTTCCTTGTTAGCCGGCTTGTGGATGAAAGCGACGCCTTCGACTGTCGCCCTGGCGACACTCTCGACGAGACCGGGATTGCTCTTGATCAAAGCGCGCGACACCACCAAGCCGGAGGATTGAAACTGAACGTTTTCTTTGCCCAGGTCAACCAGTACGCGATAGCCTTCCCCCAACACCTGCTGGCCGATCTCCGGAGACAGGCTGGTGGCATCGACACTTCCGGAACGCAAGGCAGCCATGCGCTCAGGAACGCCTCCGATGCCCAGAAGCACGATGTTGTCGCGCCGCGGCATGAGTCCAAGGTGATCCAAAGCAACATAGGTCGCCAACGACGCCGAACCGGCCGGCGTGCCAATAGCGACTTTTTTACCCTTCAAATCTTCGGCGCTCTTGATCGTGGGCTTGCTTAGAAACAGATAATCGAGCTGGTTTTCCAAGCCGAGGATCATCGCGAAGTCTCCACCGCCAGTGTTGGCGTTGACCACATGCGTTCCGCCGACAAAACCGACGGGAACCTGACCCGCCAGCATCGCCTGCATAGCGCGCCCGGCAATGATAAAAACCAAGTCCACATCCAATCCGTATTTTTTGAAGATCCCCTGCTCCTTGGCGATCCATAGCGGCTCCACGTTATTGCTGATTGCGCCATGGGCGATCAGCAGCTTGGTATCCGCGGCTTCCAAGGGCGAGATCAGCGAAGTCGCGACGTAGATAAAGCCGGCGCAGAGCACTGCTAAAACTTTCATATTCCTCCCGAACATTATCAGAACCCGGTCACAAAATTTGGCTAGGCCGCTCAGCTCTTGTGAACGCGCCGCATTTAAAGTGCGTTAAATCATCGCTCGGTTCGCTGGTGGTTGCCTTTGAATCGTTTAGCGTTCAGCCGACCCAGGCATCATCCTTTTCATATCCGAGCTCGATGAGCAAATCGCCGGCTTCCTTGGCAAATGTAATCTTATCATTCATGGTCAGGCCGGTACGCCAAACTTTTTCTCTATGCCGGTAGATTTTCAAACCGGGCAAGCTGGCCGAGGGCCGCTCATCAAAACCGAGCACCGTAAAAACCGAGTCCAAAGTTTGCTCCGGAGCGGTGATCAACTCTTCGTAACGAATTTCCAGGTAGCGCCGATTTTTCTCCAACCTGCGGCTGCTCAGCACCATGTCCTTCCAACGCCGGGCCGCGTGGCGAACGTTCTTCGGTCCAAGACGCACTGAAATCGTCGACAGCGCCACATCCCGGCCGTCGCGAACGATATGAATGATCGCGCAATCAGGATACATTTTGTGCAGCAAATCGAGCCGGCGCACCAGGCTCGGCGTTTTGCTCACCCAATAGGGCCGGTTCATGCGCGAACAATGAATCGCAAACAGCCGGTCGATGTAGCGCCGCCCCAACAGAAAAGCATCTTTTGCTTCGTCGCCGCGCACCACCGCGTCGAGAAGGCGTTGGGTTTCATGCACCAGGTCGCAATAATTGTATTCGATGCAGCTGTTGCCGAAGGGAAAAAATTCGTCCTTGGTTTTGCCGCGCGTGGTCGTGTCCGTCGCTGTGTAATAGGACAGCACCTTGTTGACGAACTGCTTGGCGCATTTTTCCATTCCGCCGTCGATAAGGTGACGTCGCAGTCCGGCAAAAATATTTTCGCGCCACCCACCGCTCGAAGGCCGCGAAACTCGCTCGCAAAACCACAGGAGATGCCGTATGTAGCCGGTCTCGTAAACCGGCGCAATCTGCGGGTGCGCCGCCACTAAGTTCATGAGCAGCGTAGTCCCCGAACGGGGCGCGCCGACGATGAATCCGCGTCCGGCATTGGCGGCGAAATCTGCGTTGTTCTCGAAGGATTCCACTACGATAGCATGCTATCTCTCGGCAGTTCGATGCCGCCAAAATAGCACCGATCACGAATTGAGGAAAGCGGACGAATGTAAAAGTCAACGGCGCAAGCCGACATTGAAATCGCGCCGGTCGGACTCTGTCGCTCGATCAGCGCGATTGAAGCGTTTCACCTCAAGGGCTCCACAGCCGGAGATTTTGGGTATTTTCGCTCTGTCGGGGCAGATCGCTAAACCAGAAACACGGCGCGCGGTGGCGAAATCGCCGCGCTCCGTGTTGAAGCGCTTCCGATGGAAGCATTGAGATCGATCGACGTCAATCAACGGAGAATATCTCGGCCAAGACCGAGCCTGGAGCGCCGAGGAAAACCAAAACGCTTCGCGCAAAAAACTATGACTTCCACCCATGCACGGTGACGTCGACCAACTGGCCCACCGGGTCGCGCACGCCCATTTCGGCAAAGCGCCCATCGCGCGGTTTTTTGTCCGCTTCACTTTTGGCGCCGCTCGCCTGCGCGCTCTCAAGCGTCTCTTCCATGTTTTCAACCTGAAAGCCGAAGTGATCGATCCCTTCGCGCCCGCCGCGCGCCGGCAAGACGGCCATGTTGATGTAACCGTCGGTGAGATAGATTGCCCGGTTGCCGTCGTCGCGAACCGGGCCGCGCCATGCTTCGCTCATGCCGAAAGTCTTTTTGTAAAACTCGACGCACTTCTCCTGATCTTCCACCTTGATCGCGATATGGCGGATTTTTGCCATGATTTTACCCTCCTATTTTCGATTGAGCTTGTCGATGAAGCCGCTTTTTTTGATCTCGTCGAGGATGCTATTGTTGATATACCCTGCCGGAATCTGTTGATTCGTTCCGCCCATCATGTCCAGCTCGGCGCGCAGCGCGTTTTCGTCTGCGTAAGGTATCGGCTTGAGATTGGCGCGCAGCTCATCGCACCATTCGGCGATGTGCTCTTCGCTCACACCGCGCATGTATTTTGCCAGGATGCGCGCCGTGCCGCTCCTGTTGGTTTGAAAAAAATGAATCGTTTCGAGATAGGCCTGCATAAACCGCACCACGCCGGCGCGGTCGCCTCGGAGCTTGCGTTCGGTAGTCGTGATCGGGGCGTCGGTGCCGCGCAATCCCATTTCCTTTGCGCTGGCGCCTTTCAGAGGTTTGGCCAGACCGCGGAAGACCAGCAGCATTCCGGAGTCGCCCAACACCCCGACTTGAATACGCCCCGATTCCAATCCTTGAGCGACGCCGGGAGTGCCGCCCATTTGCAGGATCGTGACTTCCGACTCTTTGAGACCGATTTTCTTGAGCGCTGCGCGCAGAAAGGTATCGCCGCCGGAGCCGTACTGCGTGACGCCGATGATCTTGCCTTTGAGCTCTTTGACGCTGCTCAGATTGGAATCCGCTTTGAGAAATATCCTTTGCGAAGAAAAATTCGACAGCGTGGAGAGAATCACGACATCGGCTCCCTGAGCGCGCGCTCTGAGCGAAGCCGGCGCGCCGGCGGCGGCGTAGTCGAGCTCCCCGGCGATCAACGCTTGGATGGTTCGCGGCGTGCCCGGAATCAGCACCACATCGGCGGTAAAGCCGTACTTCGCCAGGATGCCGGAGTCCTTGGCCAGGTGCAGCATGCCCTGGCTCGGATTCATCGCGACATGGGCAAGGACCAACTTTTCACCCCGCGCCGGCGCGGTCCAAGCCGCCAGCAGCAGCGCGAACATCAGGCAGAAGGTTTTTTTTGGCGCCACGCCATCCCCTTTACTTCCCGAGGCCTGCCCCTGTCAACGATAATCTCGCGCTTGGCACGATCGGCAAAAGGCGGCCCGCGAGCCAAAGCGGCTTGACCTATCGACGCGCCTGGCATACGAAGTAGGCGGCTCGATCTCAATCTAACAGGAGGAAACCCTATGTCCCTGCATGTTAAAAGCACTGACGTTCCGGAATACAACCGAGTCCAAAGCGGTGAGGCCGGCACCGGTGCCATGGTCGTGCGCAAAGGCTATGGCAACGAGTGCAGCCTGATGATCGCCACCCGAAGGCCGGGCTACCACACCAAGCCGCACCAGCATGAGTCGGAGCAGATCAATTACGTCCTCGACGGGGAAATCTGGTTTTTTGTCAAAGACCAAGGTTACCTCTGCAAGAAGGGCGACTTCCATCGGATTCCCGCCAACACCGTGCACTGGGCATACAACCGTTCGGACCAAGACGCCACCGTCGCCGAGGCCCATTCGCCCGGACTGATCGGCGGACGCGCCGGCGCCAGCGCCGCCGCTTTGTTCGATGAAGGTGAGACGCCCGAGATCCGCGGTCCCGGGACCAATCAATTCGTGCCCTACGATCAGGCAGCGGCGGAGGCAAAATATTTTGCCAAGTAAGCCAATACGACCGAAGCCGGGAATTTGTCGGCTACTGTTTTGGGTCTCGGCACTCTTACAGCTTCTGTGTTCGCCTGCTGCGCCGGCAGAAGAGCTCCGTCGCATCCATTACGGCACCACCGCCTCCACGGCGCACCTGCCGATCTGGGTCGGCAAAGATACCGGTTACTTTGCCAAATACGGCATGAACGTCGAGCCGGTACACATCCGCGGCGGCGCGCTGATCACCATGGGTATTATGAGCGGCCAGTTGCAATTCTCCGGCGCCGGCGCCGAATCGATCGTCGCCGCCAGGATCGAGGGGGGCGACGTGGTGCTGCTTGCCTGCCCGGTGGATTCCGATCCCGTGTACTTCGTGGCGCGCCCGGAAATTAAATCTCCTGCCGATCTCAAAGGAAAATCTACTGCGGTAACGCGGCTGGGCTCGACGACGCATTTCTATCTGCGCGCCGCGGCGCGTTACGTCGGGCTCGACGCCGACAAAGATTTTACCATTCTACAGTTGGGCACCGGCACGGAAACGGCGGCTGCCTTGGACACTGGCCGTATCGCCGCCGCGGCGATCACGCACCGCTACGCCCTGCCCTTCCTGCAGCGCGGTTGGCCGGTGCTCGTCGATCTCAGTACCACCGATCTGGTTTATCCGTCGTCCTGTGTCGCCAGCAGTCGCGCCTTCGTGAAGTCGGAGCCTCGGCTCGTGGAAAATTTCTTGCGCGCCTACGTCGCGGCCATTCAACTCATCCGCAAGGATCCAACCTTCGCCGAAAAATCGCTGACCAAATGGGTGCGCGAACGAGATCCCGTGCTGGTGAAGTCCACTGTCGATGCCTACGGCAAGCTGTTTAAGTCCGCGCCCTATGTGCCGGACAAGGGAATCGAGAATGTCTTAAAAGGTCTGGCCAACCGCCGGCGGGTGCCGAAGGAATTTATCGGCCGGCCTGAATTATTTCGTGACAATGGACCGCTGGAGAAAGCACTGCATAAATGAAAACTATCGCGCGAATTTATCTTCTTACGTATCTGTCGTTGTTCGTTCATTTCTCTGCGCATGCGCAGGAGCCTCGCCGCATTCTTTACGGTGTCTCGACCTCCTTCTCCCATCTCCCCGTGTGGGTCGCCCAGGACACCGGCCTCTTTGCCAAGAACGGCTTGGATGTCGAACCCGTGCAGATCCGCGGCGGCGCCGTCAGCACCATGGCCATTATGAGCGGGCAATCGGTGCTCTCTGGCATTGGCGCGGGATCGGTGGTCGCCGCTCGAGTGGAAGGCGGCGACATCGTGCTGCTCGCCTGTCCCGCCGACCTCGAGCCGGTCTATCTCATCGCCCGGCCGGAGATCAAGTCGGCAGCCGATCTCAAAGGCAAAGCCGCCGGAATCACGCGGCGAAATTCTTCCATCCATTTTTATCTGCGCTCCGCGTTAAGAATGGTCGGAGTGGACTCCGACAAGGAAATGACGCTGCTGCAACTTGGGGGAAGCCCGGAGATCACCAGCGCGCTGGAAGCGGGGCGGATCGCTGCGGCTGCGCTCACGATCAAAGACGTCTTGCCGTTCATGCAGCGCGGTTGGCCAGTGCTCGTCGACTTGAGCAAGTCCGACCTGGTTTACCCCTCGTCCTGCGTGACCAGCACACGTGCGTTTGTCAAAGCCGAGCCGAAAACCGTCAACGCGTTTCTGAGCGCCTACGTGAGCGCCATCCGCCTGATCAAGAAGGACCCAAAACTCGCGCAACGAACGCTGGTGAAATGGATCAAGGCAAAGGAGTCCGTCAACTTGACCAGGTCAATCGATGCGTTCGTCAGCTTGTTCAAGCCTGTGCCCAACGCGCCGGATAAAGGCATTGAAAATATCCTCCAAGATCTGGCGCGACAGCGACCGGTTCCGAAGGAATTTTTCGGCCACCCGGAGCTGTTTCGCGACAACGCTCCATTGGAACGAGCACTGCCTAAATCATGACCGCGGTGCGACGGCTTTCGGTCGTCTTTGTTCTCGCTGCCGTGTTGTTGAGCCACAGCTCGGCAGGATCGGAAGAGCTCCGCCGCATCCTTTACGGCACCACCGCTTCCCCTTCACATTTGCCGGTCTGGGTGGCCAAAGACGCCGGATACTTCGAAAAGAACGGCCTCGATGTCGAGCCGGTGCAAATCCGCGGCGGCTCACTCATCACTTTGGCTATCATCACCGGTAACTTGCCGTTTTCCGGCGCGGGTGCCGAATCGGTCGTTGCGGCGCGCGCCGCCGGCGGCGATATCGTCCTGCTCGCATGCCCGGTTGACGCCGACCCGGTTTATCTTGTCACCCGCCCGGAAATAAAATCCGCGGCGGACCTCAAAGGCCAGGCCAGCGCGGTTACCCGTTATGGTTCGACGACCCATTTTTACCTGCGCGCCGCGCTCAATCATGTCGGCCTCAACCCCGACCGCGACATGACCATTTTACAGATGGGTGCTGGTCCCGAGATCGTTGCCGCCCTCGATCGCGGCGCCATCGCCGCCGCGGCGCTCACCACCCGCTACGCCATCCCTTTCCTTCAACGCGGCTGGCCGGTGCTCGTCGACTTGAGCCAAACCGATTTAGTCTATCCGTCGTCCTGCGTGACGAGCAGCCGCGCCTTCCTCAAGGCGGAGCCGAAAGTCACGCAGGACTTTCTGCGCGCCTATGTAGCCGGCATCCATTTGGTGAAAAAAGACCAGCGCTTTGCGGAGAAGTCGTTCAGCAAATGGATGCGCGAGAAAGACGCCGCATTGACCCGAAAGACCGTAGAATCCTACGCCCGGCTCTTCAAGTCACGACCGTTCGTCCCCGACAAAGGCATCGATAACGTGCTCCGTGACCTGGTTCGCGCCCGTCCCGAATTCAAGGAGTACATCGGCTGGCCCGAGCGCTTCCGGGAAAATGGACCGTTGGAGAAGGTGCTGCGGGAGAAATAGGATTGGAGTGATTGAGCAGTGGAGTGTTGGAGTAATGGGTTAATACCAGCACTCCAATACTCCATCACTCCATTACTCCAACGTGTTTTACTTCCACTCCAAAAACTCCAGGCGGACGCCCTGAGGTCCCTCGAAGAAGCAAACCCGGCGGCCGTCGGGCAGGACTCGTTCTTCGAGAATTTTGATCCCCGCCGATTTGATCTTGCCGACTTCCCCGTCAAAGTTGTTGGTGTCGATGGCGACATGTTCCAGGCCAAAGAACTGGCTTAACTTCTGTTCTTCCAAAAACGTCGTCACATTCAATTCGACGCCATGGAGATCGAGGCGAAAATTCTTGCTGCCATCGGGACGGGTATTCTCCTTGACGACTTTTGCCCCGGCGTACTCGACGTAGAAATCCGCGGTCTTCTTAGGATCGGGCGTCTTGAGATGAAGGTGATTGATTCTAAAGGCCATTGGCGTCCTCCTTTTTAAAAACGCTTCCGCCGCTCTTCTTACTCTTCTCCGCGGATAAAAAGCAATGGCAAAACGTCGCCGCCAACAGGGTTTCGCCCAACGTTAATCTCGTGTAAGTTGACGCGAGCAATCGGATCGCCTTAGCCTGAAGCGATTTATCCCGTGACGCATTCGACGTTTGATCCTTCCGCCCTTAACCTGCATCCGCTCTGCTAATGTCACCCCAACTCTTTGCCTGGTTTACCGCCTTTTCATTTGCCATCGCCAATGTCACCGTGCGCCACGGCATGCGCTACTCCACGCCGTTAACGGCGACTGTCGTGTCACTGAGCGTCCACACGATCGTGCTTTGGACAGCGCTGCTAGTGACCCACGGCATCCCCAGCGTCAAGCTCCTTGCCGTCGGCACGATCGCGCTCACTGCCGTCGTGCAACCGATCATGCGTTTTTGTCAGTACAAAGGCATGGAGAAAATCGGCACCTCGCGAGCCGTCACCCTGCGCAACACTTATCCGGTGCTGACAATCTTGATCGGCATCACCGCGCTCGGCGAGCATGTCGGTCTGCTCGGCGCCTTCGGCACCGCGCTGGTCGTCGCCGGCGTCTTCATGTCGTCGTGGAAATTGGACAAGCAGTTCAAAGATTTCCGCTGGCTGCATGCCATCTATCCGCTGATAACGTCAACGATCACTGCGTTTGTCCATCCGTTACGGCGCTACGCGCTTTTGCAGTCGAATGAGCCGCTCTTTTTTGCCGCACTGGTAGGACCCATCTCCTTGATCGCCTTTGCGGTTTTCTATTGGAGCCCGGCAAGCTCGGAGAAGCTCGTGTGGGACCGCCGCGCCTTGATTCCCTTTACGTTCAGCGGACTGGGAGAAACCTTATCGGTGTTGTTTTTGCTCTACGCTTATTCGAATGGGCCGGTGGTAATCGTCGCGCCGATTTCATCGACGGTTCCCGTCTGGACAATGCTTCTGGCGGCGATCTTTCTGCGAGATCTCGAACAATTCACCAGAACCAGCGTCATTGGCTCCATCCTGGTGGTAATCGGCGTGATTGCAATTTCGTTGGTCAAATAATTTCGCGTTCGTGGCACGTCACCGTGATCGCCCTGCGGACCATACCCTACTGACAAACACGATCACGATCCATCTATGGCTTTCCCCACTTTTGCAAAATCACCTGTGCGATATTGCACCCGCGAATCGCCACAAGCTGCTTGCCCGTTTCCGCCGTCGCCGCCTGCGGCCATCCGAAGTAGCCCCGGCCGCCTGAAATGCTGCCGTAATCTTTAGTTTCGTTGCGGAAGGCATCGACATCGTAGTCGAAGTTGGCATCGAGTATTTTCAGCACATCGCTTTTGACCAACTCGGGAAAGCTATGCAGCGCCACCGAGGTTTCTGATTCGCCGCCGTGCCCTTCGCGATCCGGCCGCGGGCTCCGATAGAACCGTCTGACCCCCTCGCGGTAACAAGCCGCCGTCATTTCCGGATCCCTGGCGAACCCGACACAGAGAACTTGCGCGATTTTTTCTTCGACGAGATTATTTTTCGCGTCATCCAGCGCCTTCATGTGGTGCAGATCGCGATGGCCATTCAGGATCACCAAACGGTTCAGCCGGTGCCGGCCAAGCGAACGGCCGATCTCCACGACCATAGATCGCAAAGTCTCCGGCTCCAGTGACAACGTGCCGGGAAAATCGATCGCCGCACGGGCCACGCCGTAATTGATCGTCGGCGCGATTACGACTTCGTATCCGCTCGCTTCGAGATGGGGCGCCGCCGAGGCGGCATAAACCTCCGCGGCGAAAGAATCCATTCCCAGCGGAAGGTGCGCGCCGTGCTCCTCAACCACCCCGACCGGCAAGATCGTCAGCGTTCGCCCCGACTCTGCCAACCGTTTCACCTCGGGAAAAGGTAGCTTGGCAAGCTCGTGCATAACACACCTCCGAAACAGGGGAACAAAGATAGAGCAGAGTGGCGAAGTGCTGCGTCCGAAACCGGATACCCCATTACTCCATCACTTCGATACTCCAATCCGCCGTTACCTGAACATCTCTCTGAACTTTTTGCTCGAGCTCTCCAACTCTTCCTTGCTCGGCAACCGCATCACCACGATCTGATCGTCTTTGACGTCTTTCTTGAACTTGTGATCGGCCTCGGGCTGGAAGACGTATTCGCCCAGGTTGCCAAAAATGCGCTGCGCTTCCGCGCCGAGGAAGAAATCCGTGAACAGCCGCGCTGCGTTGGGATGGGGCGCCTGGCGACTGATCGCAACGAAGCTAAGCGACGCCAGATACTTGTTCATGCGCACGTATTCAATGGGACCGGCATATTGGAATTTGTCCTTCAGATACCCGATCGCTACCGGCACTTCACCGGCGGTGAGCGGCTGAATCGTGTCGGCCAGACTGCGTCCCAAGCGCGGCTCCTGTTTCGCCCAGCCTTCGACCACCTTCAGCCATTTCGGCCCGAGCAGTTTGTCCAAGTTCAAAACGAATTGCAGCGTGGTCACATGGATGCCGGGATTAGCCAAAGCGAATTTGCCTTTCCACTTGGGCTCCAACAGCTCTTCCCAGCTCTGGGGCGCCTCCGAAGCTTTGAGCATTTGATAATTGTAATTGATGCCGTAGGGAAGCACCCGCCATGGCGTCATTTTATTTTTGCGGTCGAGAAAGCGCTTGGGATAGTTTTTCGCCTCCGGCGGGCTGAAAACAGCGAATAAGTTTTTCTCGTTTAGCGCCGTCATCACCACTTCGTTGCCCAGCGTCACGTCGAAGCCCGGCTTGCCCGCCCGCGCTTCGGCCAGGCTGCGGTTGATCAGTTCGGTGGCGTCGCCGCGCCAGTGGTGTAATTTAATGCCGTATCGTTTTTCAAAAGCATCGCCGATCGCCTTGGACGAGTTGATCGTGATCGCGCCATAGAGCATTACCTCGCCCTCTTTCTTCGCCGCATCGATCAACTCCGCGCCAATTTGCGCCGCCGACGGCATCGGCCGCGCCAGCGACAAAACCGCCGCCCCAGCGAAAACAAATCGAAAAATTCTTTGGAACATCCTCTCCTCCTCTGCGTGATCGCTTTACTTAGCCCCGGCCCAAAGCCGCTGTCAATGCAAGGAAGCGCCGCACCACGGCTTGACTCCGGGCACAAACTAGTTCAACTCATAACTGACTTTCGCCCCTCAAGAAACGATGATCCGGATCGCCTCCGCGTGAACTCACCGCAACGCCAATCCTTGCCTGTCGACGCCAAGCTCGCCACGCTCGGCGTCATGCTGGTAATTTTTTTGTTCGCGATCGACGCCACCATCGTCAGCACGGCGATGCCGACCATCGTCGCCCGCCTCGGCGGTCTGGAGCTTTACAGTTGGGTGTTTTCGATTTACATGCTGACCTCCGCGCTGACCACGCCATTGTTCGGTAAACTGTCGGATCTCTACAGCCGCCGGCGCCTGATGCTCATCGGCATCGGCATTTTTGTCATCGGCTCGACTCTATGCGGCGCCGCGCAGAGCATGGAAGCGCTTGTGCTATTTCGCGCAGTTCAAGGACTCGGCGGCGGCGCCATCTACGCTTTGTCGTTCATCGTCATTGGGATTCTCTTTCCAGCAGAAAAGCGCGCCAAAATGCAGGGCATCATCAGCGGCATCTGGGGCTTGGCATCGATCCTCGGACCGCTCGCCGGCGGCATCATCGTCGAGCACTGGAGTTGGCGCTGGGCGTTTTTCGTCAACCTGCCGGTCACCGCAGTCGCCGTCGTTCTGATTATAGTTGGTCTGAAAGAGACCACTTACCAACGTCACGCACACAAGTTAGACATGGCCGGGACGTTGGTGCTTTTGTCAGCGCTCGTGCTGGTCTTTTACGCCCTTTCCCAAAGCTCCCAGGCAAGGCAGCCGATTAGTTTTGCGCTCGTGGGGATGATCGCGATCGCCTTTGTGCTGCTGGGGATTTTTTACTTCATCGAGCGCCGCGCTGCCGAACCAATCATTCCGCTCGATCTATTCCATCTCCGCCTGTTTAAATCTTCCACCACCGTCGCGACTCTCGCGGCCATGGGCGTATTTGGCGCGATCAGCTACTTACCGCTCTATCTTCAGGGCGTGACCGGCCTCAGCGCCTCGCGCGCCGGCATGGTGCTGCTGTTCTTGAGCTTGGCATGGACGGTAGGCAGTCTGGTGGCGGGCCAAGCGATCGATCGCATCGGCTATCGGACCGTGGCGACTGCCGGCATGGCTCTCATGGCGCTGGGCTACAGTTTCTTTGTAGCCTTCGAATCGAAACTGACCGTTCTCTGGGTCATCGCGAGCGCCACATTGATCGGCACCGGCATGGGCATGGCAAACCTCACCACGCTGGTGAGCGTGCAGAACTCGGTCTCCTCTCAGCGCATCGGTGTAGCTACCTCGACATTGATGTTGTTCCGAACCTTTGGCGGCGCCTTCGCCGTCAGCTTAATGGGAACAGTGTTGTTGAATCAAATGCAGCGCGGCTTGAACGTGGTTTCCAGTAGCGGATTGCCCGCCGACTTGCTCGAAAAACTGGCTCAGCCGCAAAACCTATTGGAGCCGGACACGCGCATGCAAATTCCGCCGGAGCTTCTGCCCCAACTGATTGCAATTCTCGGCAACGCTATCTGGTTCGCCTTCGCCGTCGGCTTCGCGCTGATGCTCGCCGGCGTTGCGATCAGCATGCGCATGGCAAGCGCAGCGCCTATCGAAGCCGCAAAGCTGCGCGAAAGTCCTGAGTGATGAGTTCTGAGTTCTGAGTCTCCGGACCCGACTCCTGCTCAGCACTCGGAACTCATTGCTCAGGACTGAATCCGTGTAAACTGCTTGCTCCAACCCTCGGTCCTCGTTATTCAGTCCTGCCTTTGGTTGACAGACAAGCCATACTCCTTGTACACGATAGTGAAGTAAACGAGAGCTTGGAAACAATCATGAGCGATCCAACAGCTTCCATAGATGCCGTCGCGACCGCAACCGCCGATGAGCTTACCCTCGAAGCGACGCTGCAGCAAAAGCGCATTGCGCTCGGCCTGATCAGCGGCTGTCATGTCTTGAATCACCTGCAATACAGCATCACCTCCGTGATCTACCCGGTGATGATGAACGAGCTCGGTTTCGGCCTGGTCGGCCTCGGCTTCATCTCCGCGCTGTCTAGCTTCGTTGGCCAGGGCTTGCAAGTGATCTACGGATTTCTCGCCAACTTCTTCAAACGCACGACCATGCTCGCGGTCGGCAACGTGGTCGTCGGCATCACTGCTATGTCGCAGTATTTTCTTGGCAGCTACCCGCAGCTGGTGGCGGCGCGGGTCGCCGTTGACGCCGGCTCCAGCCCGCAGCATCCTCTCGGTTCGAGCATTCTTTCGCGCTACTACCCGAAGGCGCGCGGCTGGGCGCTAACTTTTCACCACTCCGCCGGCAACCTCGGCTCGTTCATCGGTCCGGCCGCAGCCTCGCTGGCGCTCCTTTATATGGACTGGCGCCACGCCTTCGTTATGTTCGGCTTGTTGAGCCTGATTATGGGGTTGACGCTGTTTTGGGTAAGTGATCACAGCGGTGCCGCGGAGCGGGGCGACGGCAAGCAGAAAGCCAAGGCCGGCTTTGACGCCTACCTTCAGTGTCTGAAAAACCGCAATATCCTCTTCACCTCGCTGGTTCTGATGGTTGGCGCTGCCGGGCGTGGCACCGGCGTCAACATGACGTACCTGGTGCCGTTTTTTATGAAACAGTTCGGCGTCAGCGCGGCCAGCGGCGGCTTTATCCTGACGCTCATGCAAACCGGCGGCTTGATCGGACCGTTGCTGATCGCCTGGTTTTCGGATCGCACTGGAAAACGCGCTAGCATTACCCAGGCCACCCTCTTCATGTCTGCGGTCATGACGGTTTTTCTGGTGCAGCACTCTGCCCTGACGATTTTGTTCTACGTCAATCTCATACTCTACGGCGCTTTCGTCCAGGCGCGCGGCGCGCTGACACAAACCATGATCGGCGACTTTGCCACGCCGGAGCTCACCGACGCGGCGTTCTCGATCTATTATTTCGTCGGCTTCATCTCCGGGCCGATCTGGACGCTCATCATGGGCTACGTCATGCAGCATTACGGCTTTACCCCGGCTTTTTACATCGCCGCCGGAACGTATATCGCGGGCATGGCGCTTTTGATGTTCGTCAAGGAAGAGAGCAAACCGGCGCGCACCGCCTGAGAGTTTTTCTCCAGTTATTTTCGCGGTGCCGTTTCCGCATGCTGCCCCAAGCCATCGCCCTCGCTGTGACCATCGGCGGCGTGGTCTGCCCGCTACGCCTTGCCCCTGTCGGATGAGCTGATTTATTTCGGCGCCATCGTCGGTGCGGTCGGCCTGCTCTGCGCCACGATCTTTCTCGCCTTGCCGATGACTGAAGAGAAGCTCAGCTGGAATCGTCGGTCGCTCGGTTATTTCGCGGCCGGCGGCTCCTTCGAGTCCCTCGGCCTTTTGCTCGTGCTCTACGCGCTCGCCTACGGCCCCGTGGTCGTGGTCACGCCTTTGTCCGCAACCCTGCCCCTGCGGGTCGTGCTCGGGAGCAAGCCCTTTCTTCGCGACCTGGAGAAAATCACCTCGCGCGTCGTCGCCGGCACTGTGGCAACGTCGCGGTTGCGCTCGCGAAGCCTTGACTTTTTACGTCGGCACGCTTGAATAGAAACGAACATTCAAAACTTATGATCGCTCATCCAACCATGTAAAACCGCCGGGCAAGAAGGAGGTTTCCCGTGGCAAAAATCAGATTGCGGGTGAACGGTAAATCGCACGTGGTCGATGCGGAGCCGGACATGCCTTTGCTTTATGCCCTGCGCGACGATCTTAAGTTAAATGGTCCCAAGTTCGGCTGCGGTCTCTCGCAGTGCGGCGCTTGCACCGTCATCATGGACGGCGTGGCGATTCGCTCTTGCGTCACGCCGGTGGCCGGCGCCCAGAACCATTCGGTGACCACCCTCGAAGCATTGGGCTCGACTAAAAAGCTGCACAAAATCCAGCAGGCCTTCGTCGATGAGCAGGCCGCTCAGTGCGGCTACTGCATCAATGGCATGATCATGTCGACCAAGGCTCTGCTCGACAAAAACCCCAAGCCCACCGACGCTCAGATCAAGCAAGCTTTGGCGGG
>JBLMXG010000087.1:0-50083 GCA_050257635.1 Chloroflexota bacterium | reverse complement strand
GATAAAAACATAGCAGTCGAGCCCCGCCTTCGCGGCATGGGCGGCGACCGAGTTTGCCAGGTTACCGGTGGAAGCGCAGGAAACCGTATCGAAGCCAAATTCGATCGCTTTCGAGATTGCCACTGACACGACACGATCTTTGTAGGAAAAGCTCGGATGGTTCACCGAGTCATCCTTCAAATACAGTTCCTTGACCCCAAGCGCTTCGCCCAGCCGGCGCGCCCGCACCAGCGGTGTAAATCCCGAATACAAACCGACGCTCGGCTCGTTGTCGATGGGCAAGAGCTCGCGGTAGCGCCACAGGTTTCGCTCGCGGGCGGCGATTTTTTCCCGGCTGATGGATTTCTTGATGCCCTCGTAATCGTACTGGATCTCCAGCGGACCGAAGCAGGTCTCGCAGACGTGCAGCGGCGAACTCGGATATTCCTGGCCGCATTCTCTGCATTGAAGTCCTTTGACAAAACTCATGGGTGATCCTTTCTTTCCTCGGCCGATGTCTTAAACGATCGCCGATAAAATCGCTTTGCCGGAGGTCGGTGCGCCGCAGGCGGCGCAGCGGGGATTCCGAGCGATCTTGACGCTGTAGAATTTCATCTTCTTCGCGTCATAGGTCAGCAGCCGGTCGGTGATCAGTCCTTCTTCGAAGCCGGCAAGATATTTGATCGCCTCGGTGGCCTGAATCGTGCCGAGCGTGCCGGCGACCGCGCCGAGAATGCCGGACTGTTGGCAAGTTAAAATCTCTTCGGGCGGCGGCGGCGCTTCGAAGAGACACCGGTAACAGGCGGTTTTTCCCGGCAGCACGGTCATGGTCTGACCTTGCAAGCGCACGATGCCAGCGTGGGAGAACGGAATGGCCAGTCGTAATGCCACGTCGTTGACCAGGAATTTCGTCTCGAAATTATCGCTGGCGTCGATGATGAAGTTATAGCCAGCGGCGATCCCGGCGCCGTTCGTTTCGTCGAAGCGCGCGAGATAAATGTTGACGTCAACGTCCGAATTGAGATTCTGCAATCGGTCTTTAGCCGATTCTACTTTCGACCGGCCGATGTCGGTGCCACCGTGCAAAATCTGGCGCTGGAGATTTGACAGTTCCACCTTGTCCGGATCGACGATGCCGAGCGTGCCGATGCCGGCAGCCGCCAAATAGAAAGCCGCCGGCGAGCCGAGACCGCCGGCGCCGATGACCAGTACGCGCGCCTGGCGCAGGCGAAGCTGGCCCTTGCCGCCGATATCCGGAACCAGGATCTGCCGGCTATAGCGCTCGATTTGCTCTGTTGTCAGTCTCGTATTCATTGCAGCGCGCCAAAAAAAACCCCTTCTTATACAAGATAAGAAGAGGTTTAAGCAACCTCACCTTATCTTTGCCCCCGGAAACGGGAGCGGGACTTAGCACCAGCATTCCGATGCGCGGAACCGGTTGCTGTGGCTTCGAAGGGCCTTTCCCTCCACCACTCTGGATAAGGTGTCCAGTAGAGTGAAAAAGTATCCCACACCCTGGGCGCTGTCAAGGATAGAGACAAATCGATGGCGAGGGTGCCCGGTGGGGTGGCGAAATGTTTTTCCCTTGAACTTCCTGGAACGGCGGTGCAATGTTGCTCGTGGCCGGGCAGCCGGCAAGCAACGCACCAAAACATTTCCCTAGCGCCGAGGTTGTGCATGGCACCGACGGAAGAAGTAGCGAAATTTGTCGCAACCACCCGTTTTCGCGAAATCCCCCAAGAGGTGGTGCAACTTGCGCGCGGATTTATCCTGGATAACCTCGGCGTGGCGCTGGCCGGTTCCACCGACGAGTGTTCGCGCATCGTGCAGGCGCATATTCGCCGCATGAACGGCCGGCGCGAGTCGTCAATTCTCGGCGTGCCTCTGGCCGCGCCGAGCGCCAAGGCGGCGCTCGCGAACGGTGTGGCGGCCCACGCGATGGACTACGACGACACCCAGCTTTCCACCTCCAAAGATGCGGTCTACGGTTTGTTGACTCATCCGACCACGCCGGTCCTCGCCGCGGCCCTTGCGGTCGGCGAGAGGGAAAAAATCACCGGCGAGGAATTTATCCTGGCCTATCTCCTCGGTGTCGAAGTCGAGTGCCGTGTCGCCGACGCGATCAATCCGCGCCACTATCAGTCCGGCTTTCACTCGACCGCGACCATGGGCGGTTTGGGCGCAGCGATGGCAGTGGGTAAAATTCTTCGCCTGAAGAAAGAGCAACTCATTCGCGCTCTCGGCATCGCCGCGAGCATGGCGTCGGGCTTGCGGGAAAATTTCGGCACCATGACCAAACCTCTGCATGCCGGACGCGCCGCGGAAAACGGCGTGAATGCGGCGCTGTTGGCGCGCGACGGCTTTACGGCGGCTACAAACATACTGGAAGCCCGCCGCGGTTTCTTTAACGCTATGGCTGGCGGCTACGACGAGGGCAAACTCAGCGGCCGGCTCGGCACGCCTTTTTTTATGAAGGAGCCTGGGATTTCCATCAAACCCTATCCCTCCGGGTCGTTATCCCATCCGGCGCAAGATTTAATCCTCGATCTGGCCAAAGCTCACGACCTGCGCGCCGAGGATATCGAACAGATCGAAGTCGGCACCAATTCCAACGTGCCCAATGCGTTGATTTACCCGATGCCGAAAAACGCGTTGGAAGGAAAATTCAGTATTCCCTTCTGCATGGCGATCGCGGTGCTCGAGCGCAAGGCCGGCATCGCTCAGTTCCAGGACCGGAAGGTGCGCGACAAAAAAGTCGTTGAGCTGATGAAACGGGTGACGCTCTATGTCGATGAGGAGCTGGAACGGCTCGGTTACGATCAGGTGCGCTCACGCATTCGGGTCCGTCTTAAAGACGGCCGGGTCATCGAGGGGCGTTACGACGTCGCTCGCGGCCATCCGGAAAAACCGATGAGATGGTCCGAGCTGAGCGAGAAATTTCGCGACTGCGCCGATCTGGTGTTGCCGCGCAGCCAGGCCAACGACGCCATCGAATTGGTCGCGCGCATCGAACAGCTCAAGAGCTTAGCGCCCCTCTTTAAGGCCTTGGCGACGGGCAGGGCAGCCAGAGTCAAGAAAAGACAGAGGTCAAAATCGAGAGGTAAGTAGAGGTAAATTGTGGAGACCTATTCGCGCATCATCGGGCGTTTCGCGGGCGCGCTCAAGCTTGCCGAAGTGCCGTCGGCCGTTGTGCAAAAAGCTAAGTTGGTTTTTCTCGACACGCTCGGCATTGCGCTGGCGTCGTCGACGATGGATTTTGGCATGATGGTGACCCGCGTAGCCGAGAAACTCGGCGGCGCGAACCACAGCTTGTTGATCGGTTCCTCGCGGCGGGTTGTGGCGGCGAATGCAGTGATCGCCAACGGTACCCTGGCGCATGGTCTGGATTATGACGACACGCTCGAAGAAGCGATCGTTCACACCGGCTCATGTGCCTGGATGACGGCGCTCGCGGTGGGGGAGGAGGTCGGCGCGAGCGGCCCGGCGATGCTGGAGTCGGCGATCGTGGGTACCGAAGTGCTGTGCAAGGTTGGCTTGGTGGCACCCGGAAAATTTCACGCCCGTGGTTTCCATCCCACGGCGATTTGTTCGACCTTTGGCGCTGCGGCGGCGGCGGGCAAGCTCTACGGTTTGACTCCAGACCGATGGGTCGACGCCTTGGGGCTATGCGGTAGCCAGAGCTCCGGGATCATCGAATATCTTGCCGACGGAACTTGGACCAAACGGATGCATCCCGGCTGGTCGGCCCATGGCGGGGTGATCGCTACGATGCTCGCCAAGGAGGGCTTTCGCGGCCCGGCCAAAGTTTTCGAAGGCACACATGGATTTTTCAGCGCCTTCGGCGGCAAGAACGATTATCGCTTCGATAAGTTACTGGAGCTTGGCAAAGAGTGGGAAATTCCGCGTCTGACGTTCAAGTCTTATCCGTGCGGTTCGATTTCGCACCCTTATATGGACTGCGCCCTCAGGATCAAGCAAAAGCACGCGCCGGCACCGGAGCAGATCGCCGAAGTGGTTTGCCGCACCGCCGAAGGGCCTGTTCACCGCTTGTGGGAGCCGCTCGCCGACAAGCGAAGTCCGGTGAGTTCTTACGGCGCCAAATTCAGCTTGCCGTTTAGCATCGCCGTGATGCTGGTCCGCGGTAAAGCCGGACTCGAGGAATTCTCCGACGCGGCGATCCGCGACAGCGACATCCTCGCGCTCGCGGCGAAAGTGCGCTACCAGCTCGATCCCACGATCGACTATCCGCGCCATTTTTCCGGTCATGTGCAGGTTCGTATGAACGACGGCACCACGGTCGAAGAAAATCAGCCCCACCCGCGCGGCGGTTTGGAAGATCCATTGCCGCCGGGGGAAATTGAAGCCAAGTTTCGCGCCAACGCTGGATTGGTCTTGCCGGGGCACAAGATCGAAAAGGTTATAAACTTAATCGAGGGCCTCGACCAGCTTCCGTCGATCGCGATATTGACTGATGAGCTGATTTCGTAATAATGACCCGGCCTGCTGCCGGACGCAGCAGCAACCGGTCGACCATAGAATCGTGCGAACAGGAGGCGTTTATGAGGAAAACCGTTCTTAGCTTCGGTGCGTTCTTATTCATTCTCGCGACGGCGTCGCTGCTCGCGGCGCAGGATGCCGCGCTCATTCAAGCGGCAAAAAAAGATGGCAAGGTCGTTTGGTACACTTCTCTTGCGTTGCCGTCGTCGACGGCTATCGCCCATTACTTCGAGAAAAAATATCCTGGGATATCGGTCGAAGTTCATCGCACCGGGTCGCAGAGGGTCTTGCAAAGGGTGATGCAGGAAGCCGGCGCGGGGATCAAAAACGTCGACCTGATTCACACCTCGGACGCCGGTCACTTCGAATTGCTCAAATCCAAGAACCTGCTGATGAAATATGTGCCGCAGGGCGTGAGCAGCTTCCCTGAGGGGTTCAAGGACAAGGCCGGCTTTTATTACGGCATGCGCGCCACGCTCTCGGTGATCGCCTACAATCCCAAAAGCATCGCCGAAAAGGACGCGCCAAAAACTTGGAAAGACCTTTTGAATTCCAAGTGGAACGGCAAAGAGGTCTCGGCCCATCCCGGTTACAGCGGGATTATCATGACTCATGTGCTGGCGCTGGTGAATCTCTACGGTTGGGATTATTTTCGCGACCTGGCAAAAAACAAACTGCATCTGGTGCAATCGGCCAACGACCCTGCCGGCGTCGTGGCATCGGGAGAACGGCCGCTGGGCGTGAACGGCGCGGAATATTTTTATTACAAGACACTCAAGCAGGGCAATCCGATCAAGATCGTCTATCCCAAAGAAGGCGTCCCGCTGGTGGTTTCGCCGGTGGCGATTGCCAAAGACTCGTCCCATCCGAACGCCGCCAAGCTCTTTATGGAATTTATTTTCGCCAAGGAGTCGCAGCAGTTGTTGGCGGACAAGGAAGGACTTTATACCGGTCATCCGGACGTCACTTATCCAGTGGACAAACCCAAGCTCAAGGACCTCAAGCTCCTGTCCACCGATGCCGACGAACTCGAAAAGCGCAATGCGGAAATAAAGAAGCGCTTCGTCGAATATTTCGGCGCGTAACATCGGCAGCGGCGTTCATGACTATTTCCGATTCTGGCGTCATCGCGCGGGTCGGCCACAACGGCCGGTCCGCGCTTCGCGTCAAGGATCCGACTCTACCGGTGTGGCTCGGCGCGGCGCTGATTCTGGTGTTCTTGATGGTCTTGCCGCTCGCCGCGATCTTTCGCACCAGCCTATGGGATGACTCGGGCCTGACCCTCAGCCGTTACCTCGAAGTTTTTACCAATGAGCAGTATCTCAAAGCGATCTGGAACACGCTGATCATTTCTACCTGGGTCGGCGTGATCGCGGTGATCGTCGGCGCGCTTCTCGCATGGCTGGTGACCCGCACAGATTTGCCATGGAAGAAAACGATCCGCGCGCTGGTCATGGCTTCCTTCGTGACGCCGCCGTTTCTAGGCGCATTTGCCTGGACGCTCCTCGCCGGGCCCAACGCCGGGGCGCTCAACAAATTTTACCGAGCGGTGACCGGTTCGGACGAGGCGCTGTTCAATATCTTCACCATGTCGGGGCTGATCTTCGTCATGGCGCTGTACAGTTTTCCCTTCGTCTTTTCCATGATCGCCAACGTCTGCGAGCTGATTTCCTCCGATCTGGAAGACGCCGCGGAGATTCTAGGCGCGAACAAGTGGCGCATCGCGGTTACGATTACCTTGCCGCTGGCGCTGCCAGCTTTGATCGGCGGCTTCATCCTAGCCTTTCTCCATTCCTTGTCGCTGTTCGGCGCACCGGCGATTCTCGGCCTACCCGCCGGGCTGCACACTATCACCACGCAAATCTGGGCGCTGTTTCAATACCCGCCGCGTCTCGACTTGGCGGCGGCCTTTTCTGTGCCGCTGCTGCTCGCGACCATGGTGTTGATCGCCGCGCAAAAGAAAATCCTTGGCCGGCGTGGTTTCAGCACGGTGGGCGGCAAAGGCGGGCAGACGCGGCTGCTCCGACTTGGCTGGGCCAAAGCGCCGGTGCTGCTGTTGGTGCTCGCGATTTTATCCCTATCCGTGTTTTTGCCTTACTGGATCCTGCTCAAGGCAGCGCTCTCCAAAGCTTGGGCGGTGGCGTTGACCTGGGATAATTTCACCCTGAAGAATTTTTCCTTTGCCTTCTTCGAGTACGGGGATACCCGGCTCGCCATATACAATACCTTCAAACTCGGCCTATTGACCGCCACTGCAGGCACGCTGCTCGCGACCCTCATCGCCTATATCACCAATCGCAATCTGTTCCGCGGCGCGCGCTATCTGTCGTTTTTTGCACTTGCGCCCCTCGTCATTCCCGGCATCGTTTTGGCCGTCGGTCTGTTCATCGCGTACACCCGACCGCCGGTGGTGCTCTACGGCACGGTTTGGATTCTGTTCGTCGCCTATTTGACCAAAGAAATGCCCATCGGGTTTTCCCAGGCGGAGTCGACGTTCAAGAGCATCCATCCGGAACTGGAAGACGCGAGCCGCATCATCGGCGCTAACCGGCTCACTTCGCTGAAGGACGTGACCGCGCCGCTGGCGCGTTCCGGCTTGATCGCCGCCTGGTCATTCATTTTTATCGGCGTGATCCGCGAGCTGAGCGCGTCGATTCTTTTGTTCTCGCCGAGCTCGAAGGTCGTGTCCGTGGTGATTTTCGATCTTAAAGAGGAAGGCCAGGTAGGCGTCATCGCGGTTTTGGGCATTCTCTTGCTGCTGGTTTCCTTCGCGGTGATTCTCGGCGTCCAATGGTTGGCCGGACGCGAGCCAGTGGCGACTCGAGAGTAATCCATGGCGACTGTATCAATACGCGCTCTGACCAAACAATTCGGCGAGGCCGCCGCCGTCGACGCTCTTGATTTGGACATCAGCCACGGCGAGTTCGTCGCTCTGCTCGGTCCCTCCGGCTGCGGCAAGACCACGACGTTAAGATTGCTCGCCGGTTTTTTGCGTCCCGACGATGGCGAGATTCGCGTCGACGATCAAGTGATCTCCTCGGCTGCGATGATCGTACCGCCCGAGCGGCGCAACATGTCGATGATCTTTCAGAGTTACGCAGTTTGGCCGCACATGACCGTGGCGCAGAATGTCGCCTACGGCCTCAAGTTCAAGAAGCTCGCCAAGCGGGAGATCGAACGAAAAGTGACGACGCTGCTTCAACTCGTGCGCCTGGATAAGTTCGCGGAGCGCTATCCGGCGGAACTTTCCGGCGGTCAGCAGCAGCGGGTCGCGCTTGCGCGGGCGATGGTCGTGGAACCACAAATTCTGCTGATGGACGAACCGCTCAGTAATTTGGACGCAAACTTGCGCGAAGAGATGCGCTTCGAGATCCGCCGGTTGCACGAAGAATTCAAAATCACCACGGTCTACGTAACCCACGATCAAGCCGAGGCGATGGCAACTGCCGACCGGATCGCCGTTCTCGACCGCGGCCATCTGGTGCAGGTCGGCAGCCCGGCGGAAATCTTCGACCGGCCGAAAACCCGCTTCGTCGCGGAATTCGTCGGCAAGGCGAACATTCTCACAGGCCGCGTAGAAGCCGCCGGCAAACTGCGACTCAGCGACGGCGCAACCATCCGCCTTGCCGAGCCCGGTGGCTTAGCGCCGGCGAGCGAGGCATTAATATGCCTCCGGCCGCATAATCTCGAGCTCGTCAACGACGAGGACGCCGTTCGCCGGCTGATCGACCAAGGCTACAATCTCTTCTCCGGAGTGATCCGCCGCTCGATTTATTTCGGCGACTCTGTGGACTACGCGGTCGAGTTGGCGTCGGGCGCGACCCTACGAGTCATCGCTCCCGCTTCGCAACGCTTTGAATCCGGCCAAAAGATCTCCGCTGCTGCCCGTCCAGAAGACTGCGTTGTCGTAGGAGATTGACGAGTTTTGCAATCCGAGGCGTAAAGAACGATTAGAGTTTCGACCCCCTCGATGTCCGTCTCGCGAAACAAGTTTCTTCCACATTCGGTGCAACAGTTTAGCGCGGCGCATGCGCTTGCCAGCGATGGTTTGACATAATCTTCCGTCATGACTAGCCTCTACGGCGTATGGCGTTGAAGTGAAGCCGTTCGATGAACGGAGGGGTCGAGCCCAAGGGATCGAGTGAGGGACTTCCTGCGACGAGGGCTGCACGCTGACTCCGCCAGCTACGGCGGCGTGCGAGAAAGGGAGGGAGTGGGAGATGTCACACTTATACGTGGCGACCAACGGGCTCTCGGTTTGGAGCAGCGGCGATCTTGGAGAAACGTTGCTGCGCATGTCCACCGGCACCGGCTTGTACAGCGGCAGCCAAGTTTGGGCACTGACGCTCCATCCTTCCTTACCCCATGTGCTTTTCGCCGGCAGCAATTCCGGTATCTATCGCTTGGATCAAGAGGAAGAGAATTGGACGCATATACCGTCGCCAGCGGACGACGCGATGATCGTCACTGCAATCGCTTGCGCGCCGGATAATGCGGATGTGATCTTGGCGGGAACGCAGCCGGCTGGGTTATATCGCTCGGAGAACGGCGGCAAAAGCTGGGGAAAAATCAGCGTGCCGATGAAGCCCTATGCGCTCACCGGCTACTATCTGGGCGACAAGCCGTATCCCGAAGGGCATCCCGGCGCCTACGGCCGAAAGCACTGGACGAGGGTGACCCAAATCGTATTCGACCCGAAGGATTCATCGCTCGTCTGGGCCGGCGTGGAGATCGACGGCGCGTGGCGCAGCAGCGATGGCGGCCAACGTTGGGTGAGAAGCGATCGCGGGATGAAGACCGAAGATATTCATGGCTTCGCGGTGGTGCACAACGGCAGGCGGGTTCTTTTGGCAACGACCAATGCTGGCTTGCATGTGAGCCGCGACGATGGAGCAAGCTGGACCATGCGTCCGATTGCGTCAGAGTGGCAATACACACGCTCCATCGTCGAGCGGCCAGACCGAAGCGGCGTCATGTTCATGACCAACGGCGATGGCCCGCCCGGCACAGCGGGTCGTTTGTTCCGCAGCCGCAATCACGGCGTCGATTGGGAGGACGCAGGGCTGCCGGGGGAAGTCGAAAGCTCGGCCTATTTTCTCGCCGTCAATCCCGCAGACCCGAAGTTGATCTATGCCGCAGCGACCCTCGGCCAGATCTACCGCAGCACCGATGGCGGCGAGAGCTGGACTGCGCTCAAGCGCCGGCTCGGCGAAATCCGGGCCCTGGCGTGGCTTCCCGACTGACATGATCGGGGCTCTGGGGGCAAATTTTGCCGAGGAGTCGTTGTAGGACAATCAATTAAATTTGAAAGCTTTACAACGTGATGAGTGAGAAGTGGTGCATCAAGAAGGCCGGTCCGAGCTTGGCGATCGAGGAGATGATCGCCAAGCTGCTCGAACCCGAATTTAAAGTGGAGGAATTTGATCCGACGAGGACTCTGGCACAGCAGGTCGGCAGCGCCAACGTCCTCTTGGTCCGCAGTGTGCCGGTGACCCCGGAAGTAATCGATGCCGCGCCGAACTTGTGCCTGATTCAGCGACCGGGGGTGCACTTGGAGGGGGTCGATTTCGAATACGCAGCGGCAAAAAAAATTCCCGTCTGCAATGTTCCGGCTTCGCTCACGCACGGCGGCAACGACGTCTCGGAGCATGTCATGTTTCTCGCGCTGGCGTTGGCCAAGCGCTATCGCGAAGCGCTGGTCTCGCTCGGCGCCCGCCGCGTCGGTGCGCCCAGCACCCATGTGCTGCGCGGAAAAGTTTTCGGCATCGTCGGCTTGGGCCGGACAGGAAGCGCCGTGATTCCAATGGCGCGCGGCTTCGGCATGCGCGTTTGGGCGGTGAAGCGCACCGTGAGCGCGGGAACGCGCGAGGCGATGGGACTGGAGTGGTTGGAGACCGAGCACCATCTGCCCGAGCTGCTTCGAGAGAGCGATTTTGTTTCGCTCCATGTGCCGTTAAGCAAGGAGACCGAGAGGCTCATCGGCGCGGCCGAGATCGCTCTGATGAAGCCTACCGCTTTTCTCATCAACGTCGCGCGCGGCCGTGTCATCGACCGCGATGCGTTGCGTGCGGCGCTTTGTGAAGGACGGCTGGCAGGCGCCGGCCTCGATGTCTTTTGGGACGAGCCGATTGATCCGGACGACCCGTTGCTCGCGATGCCCAACGTGATCGCCACCCCCCACGTGGCGAATATGACGATGGAGACTATCGAGACTATCGCCCGGGCCTCGGTGGACAACATTCGCCGAGTGCACGAAGGTTTGCCTCCCATGCATCAAATTCTGAAATCTCTGTCCGAGGGGAAGGAATCCTGAGTCTTTTTCGACCGCGAAGACGTCGGAGTGGAATAAAAAATAATCGTACTGCTATGTCGTTCGGCGACCTCGTTCGAGCAACGTGCCGATAGTAGCGGTTCGCAAGCCGAGTCAGTCCGACCCACAATTGAGGAATACAGTCGTATTTCACCTTCAATCGAAATTTATGCCAATTATTTTTTGGCCGACGCAGAATTTGCGCATGCTGTGGATTTTCCTGCTGGTCGGCCTGATGGCCGCTTGCGACCGCGAGAGCTTCGATAAGATCCGCAATCTTCGCTCCGACGGGCAAAGCATCATTTGCCTCGGCGACAGTCTCACCGAGGGCGTGGGCGCCGGAAGCGGCGAAGATTATCCTGCAATCCTATCCCGTTTGCTTGCGACGCCGGTGATCAATGCGGGCCAGCGCGGCGATACCACCGCGCAGGCGCTCGAACGGCTTACCGGCGCGGTGCTGAGCAAAAAACCCCGATTGGTGATCGTGCTTTTGGGCGGTAACGATTTCTTGCGCCAAGTGCCGCGTGAGCAATCCCGAAAAAACCTCGAGGCGATCGTAAGCCGCATTCAAGCCGAAGGCGCGATGGTGGCGATCGCCGGCATGAGGCTGGGGCTGTTCACCGACGAGGTCGGCCCGATCTATGAGGAAACGGCAAAAAACTCCGGCGCGCTCTATATTCCGGAGGTGACGAAAAGCATCCTCACGGATTCGAGCTTGAAGAGCGATCCGATTCATCCCAACGGCGCCGGCTACCGGTTGATCGCTGAGCGCATCGCGGAAAAAATCAAGCCGCTGCTGCGGGAGGCCGATCGGGTGAGAGTTGCGCGCCCGGCCGGGTGAGGCGGCTGACCACGAGGCCGACGAGGAGGACGCCGAGCCAGGTCATCAAGCCACTGACAATCTTCGGGTCGGTGGAGCCGAAAAGCCAGCCGAGCTCTTCACGGTTAAAATCACCGAAGACGCGAATGGTTTTCAGGCCAAAAACCCAGCCGGCGTGCAAGCCGATCGAGAGATAAAGGTTGCCGCTTTTCACCAGGGCATAGCTCAGGATAACCCCGATCAGGAATAGCCCGAAAATGCCGGGCAAAAGCGGCAACGGGTTGAGAAAAGGGTGAAAGGTCGTCAGCAAATGGCGAAAGCCGGCTAGAGGAGCCACGCCGTCGAGAAAGTAGGCATCGCCCGGTTTGACGAAATGAAGCGCCGAATAAAAAAGATTGGCGAGCAAATAAGCGCGCAGCGAGCCCCCGATCTCGCGCAGGCCGAGAAAAAGGATGCCGCGAAAAAACACTTCTTCAAAAAAACCCACGACTAGCCCCGTAAAAAACGCGCCGATACAACGGGAGAGGGAGTCCGAGAGGGTTAAACGAAAAAAAGGTGTGTAGACTTCGCTGGAGGCCATCAACGCGAGCAGCAGCGCCACGGAACCAGCAGCCAGGCCGAAACCGCCAAGAAGATTGCGACAGGCGACGCGAACACCCGACAGCAGCAAACTTTTGACTTGGGCCGACAGAAGTTGCCGGCGGAACGCAATGAACAAGATGAAGCCGGCAACCATGAACGCCCGATTGAAGACCCGTGAGAATTCAACGCGCTCCGGCAGCAGATCGGGCCAGCGCGCGGCGAACCAGTCCGCGCCGAGCGCCATCCACGGGCTGATGACGCACGTCAACGCCAGCACGAGCAGTAAAAAAATTAGCAAGCGCTGATGGATTCTCAAGGGCTTCATAGGTAAATTTGACTATGAAATACGCGGTGCTCGATGGCAAGCGGTGAAACAAAATTATTGGCGGGCAAGGCGGCGCTCATCACCGGCGGCAGCCGCGGCATTGGCCGTGCAATCGCGGCAGCCTATGCTCAGGCGGGCGCGGATGTTTTTATTTGCGGCCGGGAGGAGAGCGCGGTCGCGGCGGCGTCGAACGAGATCGCCGAGGCGGGTGGAAGCATCGACGGCGGCGCCGGCGATGTCGGCAGCTGGCGGGATGCCGAGCGACTGGTGCGGTCGGCGACGGCGCGTTTCGGCAAGGTGGATGTGCTGGTCAATAACGCGAGCGTCCTCGGACTGCGCCAGGAGCTGGTGGACTATCCCGTCGACGTCTGGGAAGATGTGTTGAGAATCAATCTTACCGGGATCTTTTTGATGACGCGCGCAGTTTTGCCGGGCATGATCGAGCGGCACGCCGGCTCGATCATCAATGTCACCTCGGGGGTGGGGCGCAGGGGCAAAGCCCGGTGGGGCGCGTACGCCGTTTCCAAAGCAGGTCTCGAAAGCTTCACCCAGGTGCTTGCCGACGAAGTCAGGGACGCGGGCATCCGGGTTAATTCCGTCAATCCCGCGGCAACTAGAAGCCGCATGCGGGCGGCGGCCTATCCAGCCGAGGACCCGCTAACGTTGCCGACTCCGGAGCAAGTGGTGCCGCTGTTCTTGTACCTGGCCTCGGACGCGTCGGCGGAAGTCACCGGACAGTCGTTGGAAGCGCGTGATTGGCAGGGGAGCATTTGACCGGTGAAGCGCTTTCGGTTAGAAGAGTTTAGCCATGCCAAGGGTTACGCGCTCGCGTGGGTCCTAGCGGTTTTCTCGTTTCATCGCTGGCATCGCCGATGACGATAACGGCATCGCTTCCACCACAAGGCATACAAAGTACGCAATTTTTCGGTTGTTTGACGATACATTCCACAAAAATGAGTGTTGGTTTGGTATGATCCAGATTATCTTAATTTCCATTGCTCTTTTTTCCGTCACGACAAACGCGGGCGCGCAAGGGCTCAAAAAAATCAAAATCGGTTATCCGGCCATCTCATACAATCAGATACACATTTGGGTGGCCGAGGATGCCGGCCTGTTTAAAAGACATGGCCTCGATGCCGAGATCGTTTTCTTTCGCGGCGGACAAATGGCTACCCAGGCATTGGTAGCCGGCGACCCGCCGATCGTCAATATCGGCACGGTGGTGCAAGCCGGTCTGCAAGGGCACGACGTTGTTCTGATCGCATCCTCTGAAAACAGCTACAATTATTCCGTCGTTGGCCGTCCGGAAATCAAGCGAGTCGAAGACCTCAAGGGGAAGCGTCTTGGAATCAGCGGCTTCGGCTCGGCGTCGCACAACGCGACATTGATTCTGTTAAAAAGATTCAAGCTGGAGCCCGGCAAGGATGTGGCGTTGGTGGTGGCCGGACCGACCAGCGATCGACTGACTGCGGTCGAAGCCGGACGTATCGATGCGACGATACTCACACCGTCGGAACTGCCGCGCGCGCGCAAGCAGGGTTTGGTAGAAGTCTACGACATGCTCGATCTCGGCATCGAAGTTCAGGGCAACGGCTTTGCCTCATCGCGCTCTTATATCAAGAGCCAGCGGGACACCGCGTTGAGCGCCTTGAAGGGCTACGTCGAGGCGATTTACTACATCAACCGTCATCGCGACGAAACCCGGAAGATCGTCGCCAAATATTTGCGTTTGTCGGATCCAGAAGTGCTCGACGCCACCTATTCGGCGTTCGTGAAAACCGTTTCGAAACGCCCCTATCCAACGCTCAAAGGCATACAATTCATGCTCGACGAAGTGGCGGCAAAATTGCCCAATGCCAGGACGACAAAGCCGGAGCAGTTTGTCGATTTATCGCTGCTGCAGCAATTGGAGAAGGAAGGCTTCTTTGCCGAAATGGCGAAGCGCTATCCGTAGCAGAACCATCGACGGCGTATTCGGTACTCTAGTTTCGAGGTGTGACGATGAAGCTCACGATCGGTCAACGTTTTCCTGATTTCGAGCTGCCCGACCAGGACGGGCAGGCGGTCAAGCTTTCCGATCTGGTCGGAAAGTTTCCCTTCATCCTTTCCTTCTATCGCGGCTACTGGTGAGCGAAGTGTCAGGTGCAGTTGCGCCATTACGTTGACCTTCAAGAAGAGCTCGCGGTCAACTATTGCAAGCTCGCCGTCGTTAGCGTCGATGCGCCGGAAGTGAACGACGCGTTCAGAACCGGGCTCGGCGCCGCTTATACTTTTTTGAGCGATCACGAGCGCAGAGTCGTGAAACAGCTCGACATGACGGAAACCTCGAAGAGCCGGGGTGTCACCGCCATGCCCTATACCTTCGCGCTCTTGCCGGATCTGACGATTCACAATCTCTATTGCGGTTATTGGTACCTGGGCCGGCCCACGCTGGACGAATTACGCCTGGACTTGCGCGCGATGCTGAAGAAAGCTCGCCTGGATTTCTACGGACCCGTCGGCTAGAAGCGGCTGTCGCGTGCATGGCGGAGTTGCAAGCATGAAGGCGAACCGGTAAGATTTTTCCATGATTACCCCGGAGGAAATTAAGGCTACGCTGGCAAAATCGCTGCCAGTTTCGCTGGTCGAAACGCAAGATCTCACCGGCGGCGGTGATCACTGGCAACTGATCATTGTTTCACCTGCTTTCGAAGGCAAGGGATTGCTCGAGCAGCATCGCATGGTGAACGACGCGCTTAAAGCGCCGATGCAGGATCAGCGCATCCATGCCTTGGCGCTCAAAACTTTCAGTCCGGCGCAATGGGAGAAACTCGGCGGTTGAGATAGACAGAGGAAGGAGAACGGTCATGGCGGATGCAGTCTTGGACAAGATCGACGAAAAAGTCAAAAACAATAAAGTCATGCTTTACATGAAGGGCACGCCGGATTTTCCTCAGTGCGGCTTTTCGGCGCACACGGTGGAAATCCTCAAGTCCTACGGCTTTCCCTTTTCCAGCGAAGACGTGCTCGCCGATCCGGCGGTGCGCGACGGCATCAAGCGCTACTCCAACTGGCCGACGATCCCGCAAGTTTATATCGACGGCAAATTTGTCGGCGGCTGTGATATCCTGCACGAGCTCCACGAACGGGGCGAGCTCGAACCCATGCTCAAGTCGGCCTTTGCGAAGTAGCAAACATAGCCCCGGTCATTAAGATTCGGGGCTTTCGTTCGTCTAAGCTTCGACAAAGGAGGGATTGAGAATCATGATGAATCGATTTGCCATGGCGTTCTTAGCCCTTGCCCTAGTCTTGTCCGCCAATTCTTGCGCGACCTTGGGAAGATTTAATCCGGCGTACGATAGTTTCGACCAAGGTTTGGCTCTGTTTAATCAAGGGCGCTTCGCCGCCGCAGTTCCCTATTTCGAAGACGCCACCCACGAAAACCCGGAATTCGCTCAGGCCTATTTTTATCTCGGGCGCGCTTATATCAGCCAGAGCAAGTGGCGAGCGGCGATCCAACCTTTGCGCGCCGCATTCCGCCTCTCGCCGCGCGAGGCGCAGCAGGAGATCATGGACCTGATTCTCGACGCGACCTTCGCCGCGGCGCTGAACGATTTCAGGCTGGGCGAAGAGCACGCGCCCCCGCCGGCGCGGTCCAAGGAATTATTGTAATTCCCCCGACGACTGCGTTAGGCTTTCGGTTGCAAAATACAATTTATGGCTCGCTCTTTCGCCGCCCTTTGGGAGGGAACCCGATGTTTCGATTCTTGGCCATCGCGCTGTTGTTGTTGCTGACGGCTTCACCGGCCGCGGCGCAGCTCGATAAATTTTTGAAAGGGCTCGGGGGCAGCTTGCCGACCGTCGGAGGCGGCCTAAGCGACGCGAAGATTGGTTCGGGCTTGCAAGAGGCTTTGAAAATTGGCACGGAAAACGCCGTCGTGCAGACCGGCACTTTGGACGGATTCCTGATGAATAAGGCGATTAAAATTCTCATGCCGAAACCTTTGCAAGCCATGGAAAAGCCGCTCCGATTGGTGGGCTATGGGCCGCAGATCGACGAATTCGTTGTCGGCATGAATCGCGCGGCGGAAAAGGCGGCGCCGTTCGCCAAAGAGATTTTCTGGGACGCTATCGGTCAGATGAGCTTTGACGACGCGCGCAAGATTCTCCATGGCAGCGACACTGCGGCCACCGATTATTTCAAGGCGAAAACTTCCACCAAACTTCACGCCGCGTTTCTGCCTTCGGTGACCGAGGTGATGAATCAGGTCGGCGTGAATCAGCAATACAATGCGCTGATGGGGCGTTATAAAGATATCCCGTTTTCCAAAAGCATTACCTTCGACGTCAATAAGTATGTGACCGAAAAAGCCACGGATGGGATTTTCTACGTGGTGGCCCAGGAAGAAAAGAAAATCCGAACCAATCCCGCCGCGCGAGTAACGGACCTGCTGAAAGAAGTCTTCGGCAGCAGCAAATAGCTGGATGTAATTCGCAGCCGAGCGCTCAGCGCCGCTCGCGCGCCAAGACGTGCTTCAATTCGCCAGCGAAGCCATCAGCCGACCGAAACCGCTCACCACTTGCTTCACCTTAGCCATTTTCAACGCGTGCCAGATATAAGCCTGGCAACTCGTGACTACGGGCTTGCCGATCTCCCGTTCGAGCAG
The DNA here is from genome assembly GCA_050257635.1 of Chloroflexota bacterium. GTDB lineage: Bacteria > Desulfobacterota > Binatia > UBA9968 > UBA9968 > DP-20. The sequence goes on along the minus strand of JBLMXG010000087.1, from coordinate 32,924 downwards.
GTCGACGTCGGTAATGGTCGGCCAACGCGGGCAAGGGACGAAAACGCCGTCGGCTTCGGGCGCTTGCTCGTAGAGCCGCTTGGCGATCTTGTACGCCGAGTGCTCATCCATGGCGGTTAAATCCGCATTTTTGCGGACGCCATATCCCTGTATTTTTAATACGTTAAACCCTGAAGATTCGAGAAAGGCTTTCATGCGTTCGTTGAGTGTGTCTTCATGCGGCGTGGCGACGACGACTTTCTTAATGCCGAGGGACTTGAGTGCTTGGATCTCGCCGGTGATGCCAGGTGCCAGCGGCACGCCAAATTTCGCCGTGAGTCGTTTGCCCATTTCGATATCGCTGCCGTGGCCGAGTTTGGTGAACAGCGGCGAGCCGCCGATGATAATCGAATCGCAGCCGTTGTCTACCAGATCGGCTGCGGCTTCTTCAATGCGCTGCAGTTGACGCTCGAAGTCGGCGTCGACCAATTGGCGGATCGTGCCCGTGCTGTTGAGAATCATGAATCCAGCGGGCAGCATTTGATAGAATTCGTACACCAGGGTATCACCCCTCGATGGGGCGACGTGACCGATCTTGGCGCGCCAACCGTACATTTTCTTCAACCTCCTCTGCGTTTTGTTCTGGGAGCGGAGCTGTTTAGCTTCGCTTAATGGCTTGCGTCAGTGCAAACTTTTCGTTCCAATCGTTCAAGACGTTTCAGTCTTTCCAACTGTTACCGGAATTAGTGATCATTTGAACATGGAACCGTTGAACGGCCATTTTTTTCACCAGTTCAACCAGGCACCGTTGACGTGGATGGTTTGGCCGGTGATGTATCTATTTTCGTCAGTTGCCAGAAACAGCACGGCCGAGGCGATCTCTTCAGGCGTGCCGGGCCGGCCCATGGGAATCTGCGCCACGGCCGCAGCCCAGACTTCGTCGCTGTAGTGGCTGCGCACGCGCTCGGTAACGACGCGACCGGGAGCGACGGCATTGACGTTGACGCCGTTTTTGATCACCTCGAGGGCGAGTGACTTGGTGAACGCCGCGACGCCGGCTTTGGCGGCCGCGTAGCTGGAGCGCGTGGCGTTGCCGGTAAAACCGTAAATCGACGAAATGTTGACGATCTTGCCGTAGCTTTGCTTGAGCATCGTCGGCAGCACTGCTTGCGAGCAAAGAAACACCGACTTCAAATTCATGTCGACGATATGGTCCCAGTCGGCTGCCGTCATGTCGACCACGGGCTTTCGATCGGCGCCGCCGGCAACGTTGACGAGAACATCGATGCGGCCCCAGCGGTCGAGTGCGGCTTTAACCATCCCGGCGACGGATTTTTTGTTCGTGACGTCGGCAGTGATCGCAATAGCGTCGGTTCCTTTGTCGGTGAGCTGGGTAACTCGATCTCGAGCTGTAGCGGCATCGATATCGGCGATGGCAAGCTGGGCACCTTCCCGCGCGAAGCGCTCGGCGATGGCGCCGCCGATGCCGCCGCCTCCGCCGGTTACGATCGCGATTTTTCCATCGATTGCCGCCATGCGACTCCTCCAGGCTTTGCTATTTAATCGACAGGTGGTCGAAGAGCTCGTCGAGCTGCTGAATGCGCCTGACTTTGGGGTGATGGAAGGATTGATTGTATGGCCGATGCGGCATGAATACGGCAGCATCGGTGAAGTTTGCGACGTCCTCACAGTTTTCGCGGCGGTCGTCGACGAAGAGCTCGACGTTGAGCTCTTTGACCAACACCGATTTCTTCTCCTGGGTAAAATGAACCACAGGGTCGGCGATGCCGTGGCGGCGCAGCCAATCGCAGGTTACCCGGTGAATGTCGTACGTGTCGCGCACCCAACGGTGGGTAATGAACACGACTTGATGATCGCGGCTAAGCTGATCCAAGGCGCGCCATTGTTCCGGCGACGGCAGCGGCGCGAGGAGGCGCCAGAAATCCGGGTCATAAGAAGCCGCTTCCATGCACTCTATGACCGTTTCTTTGGTAAGAAACGGATGTTGCGTGAAGTTGGGGTCGGTGACCGAGGCCGGATCGATGGGACCGCTGCCGGTTCGGATTTCCAGGAGACTCAAGAAAGGCGTGATGAAGTCGGCGAGCACGCCGTCGATGTCGAATCCCAAAGTCATGAAACTTCAATCTAGGCAAATCACCCGGTTTCGTCAACACAGATCGTTGTTTGTCTTCGCCCCGGTGTGCTACAAAATCTAAATAAATTTTACATCAGCGGGTGAGAGGAGACGTTCATGGAGGACGAAGTATTACAACAAGTGGATCGAGATCGCATTGTCGAACTGGCCTGCAACCTGGCCAACATCGTTAGCATCACGGGCGAAGAGGAAGATGTCGCCAAGTATCTCGGCAGCGAGTTCGAAAAGCTCGGCATGGCGGTTGAATATCAATATGTCGAAGACGGCCGGCCCAACGTCGTCGGCAGGCTCAAGGGCGCCGGCGGCGGCGCGACGCTTATGTTCAACGCCCACATGGACCACTTCGATAATCCGCAGGAGACGGTGGTCGATGACGACCGCATTTACGGCCGCGGTCTAGTCAACATGAAGGCGGCATTCCCTTGTTACATCGAAGCCGTGTCGGCGATTCAAAAAGCCGGTGTCAAGCTCAAGGGCGATCTGATCATCGCCGGCGTGGTCGGCGAGATCGAAAAGGCGCAGATTGGCCGGTTCCAGGGCAAGACCTATCGCGGCGCCGGCGTCGGCGCGCGCTATCTGATGGACCACGGCGTGATGGCGGATATGTGCATTATCGGCGAGCCCACCGGGCTGCAATTGCAGATCGGCAACGCCGGCCTGCTCTGGGCGCGCGTGAGCGTTGACGGCAAGGCGACGAAGTTCGTGCTCGCCGCGTGCAAGGTGGCGCAAGCGATTCAAGAGTGGGAAAAAGAATATCAGCGCAAGAATCCGCACAAATTTATGCTGCCGACGGTGCAGATCGGCGCCATTGAAGGCGGCAATCCGTTCAAGCCGGGGACTCGGCCCACGACGGATATTTTTGTCATCGTCAAAATGTTGCCCGGCGCGGTACCGTTGGCGATCAAGCGCGACCTCGAGCAGGTGTGTGAAAAGGTGAGAAAGCGCGAGAGCGACATTCTCGATATTCGTGTCGATCTTTATCTCACCACGCCCGGCTATGAAATTTCCAAGAACGAGCATGTCGTCAAAGCGATGGAAAGGGCGCACCGGGCGGTTTTCGGGCAGCCCGTCCCTTATGCCAAGCCCATCCGCTACGGCATCACCAGCGATGGTTCGCGCGTCGCTCAGTACGGCGTCCCGGTCATTACCTACGGCCCGGGATTCGGCACCCATCTCGTCGACCCGACAGAAACCAAGGCGGGCGAAGAATGGGACTCCCCCACCGGCGTCCGGCGCGGTGTGGGGATCACCAACATGGTGAACTGCACCAAGGTTTACGCCATGGCGGCGCTGGATATCTGCAACCGAAGAAAAGAGGAAGTGGCAAAGTCGTAGTAACGGAGAATGGATAATTGAAAATTAAAAATTGAAAGCAGCGTTGGTTGGCCGTGCCCCTTGGTAGAGACCTAGAAGTTTCAATTTTCCATTATCAATTTTCAATTGGTCTTGAATAATTGTCTATGGAATTGACCTTTGCCCACTACCGTAATCGCTTCTGCATGTTTCGCACCTATTATGCCTTGGCCGTGGGGAAGGTGAAGGCCGATGGAATCAACGTGAAAGTCATCGAGTTGCCCGACCCGCCGAGTAAGGAACAGGAGGAAGCGCTGATTCGCGGCGACGTGCAGGCGGCGAACCTCTACTTGCCGAATTTTCTCCGGCGCAAGTTGCAAGGCGCGCCGATCGTTGGTTTGGCGACGGAGTGGAAGTCGACGATGAAGGGCAACGGCGTGTTCGTGCGCTCAGGCGGTCCGGTCAAGGCGCCCAAAGAACTCGAAGGGCGGCTCATTGCGACGCACCAAGGCTTGCACGCGATTCATCGGTATCTCTTGCGGCGGGTCTACGGGGTAGATGACAAGAAGCTGCGCTGGGAGTCCTTTCCCCAGGAAAAACTGCTCGATGCGCTCTTGAGCGGCAAGGCGGATGCGGTGGTGCTGCTCGATCAGTTCTTTTTCCGCGGTGAAGCGGCAGGCGGTGTGCGCTGTCTTTACACCGACGGCGAGGCATGGCAGCGGCTCCACGGTTTCGACGAGATGATCAAACACATGGTGGCGGCCCGCGAAGAGCTTTTGCAGCAAAATCCCGGCATCAAAGACAAGCTGCTGAGTGCCTTTCGCACCTCGTTTGCCTATAGCGAAGCCCATCTCGACGAGATTGCCGACTCGTTCATCGAGCGCTACGGCGGCGACAAGGAAGCGCTGCTCGCTTCGGCCCGCTATCCGAGAATTGAATTTACCTTTACGGAGAAGGAACAAAAACTCGCCGAGGCCGAGATGGAGCTGCTGCTCGAAGTAGGCCAGATCCCGCGCCGGGCGCCGGTTGCGAGCTTGTTTGCGATGTGATCCACCTGTTTCAGTTAAAGCCACAATTAGCCGGCGAAAAGCGACAGTGGGGATTCGAGTTTCTCGCCCGCCACAGCGTCGCCCTCGCGGTCGGCACCGGATTGCTCTTCTCGTCTTGCGCCACGCTTCCAAGGTCTGAGGGAGAAAGAGCGCTCAGACTCGATCAAACCGCGCGCCTGATCGAGGATGTCAAAGCTTTTGGCAAAACCCTCGGCATCGAGCCGACGCGAGCGCTCAGCCGCACGACGCGCGAAGGGCCTGCGTTGTCGATGCTATGGCTGTGGATGCAGCGTGCCGGCACCCTGGCGCTGCGCCGCCCCATCGATATTCATATGGCGATCGGCTTCGCTGCGGAAAAGGAGCGGCTGAAAATCGAGCAGGTGTATCGAGTTGACGGCTACAGCGTCTACTATCGCCAGGGCAACGAGTTTGCCGACTCCCGCGCGCTTGCCACGGTGGCCTTTGCTGCCGAGCCGATCGTGCGCCGCGTGATCGTGACTCTGCACGAGGATCTCCATGACGACGCCAACTTTGCTTTGCCCTGGGAGTTGGAAGAAGCGATCGTCACGCCGCTGGGGTCGCTCGCAGCGGTGGAATATTTTCGCTCCCGCGGGGACGATGCCAATAGCAAAAACGCCGCAGTGTCGCTGAACAACGAGCGAACGTTTTCCCGTGAGTTGATCGCCCTGGCCGCCGATACGGAGCGGCTGTTTGCGCAATGGCCAGTGGATGAAGCAAAGCAAAGAGTACTGGCGCAGATGGCTCATTATCCGGCCTACCAACGTCAATTCGAACGTCAGACTCGGGGCCAGCATGAAGCGACCGCGCTCGAAGCAAAGTTGAGCCACGATTTGGCCTATTACCGCTACTTCGACCGCATCGCCGCGCTCGCGGGGATGGCGCCAAACTTGAAAACTCTCATTGAAGATTTGAAAGCGCTGCCCGCGGATGCGCCGCCCGATCTTGTGGAAGCTTATTTGCAGAATCTGGCCTTTCGCTACCGCGACATGTCGAATTGATCCCGGCTGGAAAATTGATTTGATGTTCATGATGATGGCAACAAATCCTATGGTGTGCGGCCTGAGCGCGCTCTATGCCGGGACGTTTTTCTCCGGCGCGTGGGCGATGATCATGCCGACGATTCCGGTATTGGCGCGCCCGTTCGACGTGTTGGCCGGCGGCGCGGCGCCGTTGCTCGGTGGTTACCTGGCGAATAGCCTCAATCCCGGCGCGTCGTTTTTTGCTTACGCTCCGTTGTTGCTGCTTTCGGCTTTGCTCCTAACGCTGGTTGGCAAGGAAACTCTGGAGTGTCGAGAGTGCTTCGCCATAACGCTTCCGTTGACGATTTTTGACTGAGCCGCGCAAACGCGCTATGGACGAATTATGCGTAGGGCGCCGATATTCAGAGCTCGGTGCTTGGATCCGACGATAGAGGAAATATGAAACTTGCCACTTGGAACGTGAATTCTCTCAAAGTGCGTTTGCCTCAAGTGCTGGAGCTTCTCGCGGCGCAAAAGCCGGATGTGCTGTGTCTCCAAGAGACCAAATTGGAGGACGGGAATTTTCCGCTCGCGGACATTGCCGCCGCCGGCTATCAGGCGGTGTTCTCCGGACAAAAAACTTACAACGGTGTCGCCATCCTTTCGCCTCACGCTTTACAGAAGGTGACTCATGGCATCGCCGACTTCGACGATCCACAAAAACGCGTGATTGCCGCGGTCGTGAACGGTGTCAGGGTGATCTGTGCCTATATCCCCAACGGGGAGAGCGTCGAATCGGATAAGTACCGCTACAAGCTCGACTGGCTCGGTCGGCTCAACGCGTGTTTGAAAGTAGAGCTGACCCAATATCCGCGCCTGGCGCTATTGGGCGATTACAACATTGCGCCCGAAGACCGCGACGTTCACGATCCGAAATTCTGGCAAGGAAAGGTGTTGTTCAGCGAGCCGGAAAAGGCCGCGTTCAGAGATATGGTCGCGCTCGGATTACAGGACAGTTTTCGTTTGTTCGAGCAGCCGGAAAAATCTTTCAGTTGGTGGGACTATCGGATGAACGGTTTCAAACGCAACCTCGGGCTTAGAATCGATCATATCCTGCTCTCCGCAGCGCTGGCGAAGCTCTGCAAAAATTGTGTGATCGATCGGCAAATGCGCGCCAAGGAACGACCCTCCGATCACGCGCCGGTGCTGGCGGAAATCGAGGTTTAGCTAAACGATTGTTTAAGAAACCGAAGGGGGCTGATTATGATTGTCGTTTCCAATCGCATCCAAGTCGCCAAGGGGCATGAGCAAGACTTTGAAAAGCGCTTTGAGGGTCGAGCGCGGCTCGTGGAGACGATGCCGGGCTTTGTGCGCCTGGAGATCCTGAGACCGATTAAAAGCGACTACTATAGCGTGGTGACCCACTGGCAGGACGAGGCATCGTTTCGGGCCTGGACCGATAGCGCTGAATTCAAAGAAGCTCACAACAATCGCCCACCGGCGGATATATTCGCCGGGCCGAATGTTTTTGAAATGCACGAAGTGATTCAGCACGCAGAGCAGCGGTGACCTTAGAGGGGCAGCGCCGCGAACAACGCCGGGATCCCTATTCGAAGTTATACAGTCGCGCGCAGTTGTCCCACAGATATTTCCGCTTGGTTTGATCGGCAAAAGGCAACTTCAAAAATGTCTCGATGGCATGCGGGTATTTGACGTCGAGATGCGGATAATCGGTGGAGAAAACCATGTTGTCCTCAAGGCCATACTCGGGGATGTGCTTGGCAGTGATTTCGTCGCACTCGACGGCGCCGTAGCATTGGCGCTGGAAATATTCCAGCGGTGTCAGTGTGAGGTAGGGATACTCCGCCTTGCCGGTGGTCGCGGTGTACTCTCCCATGCGCCAGAGGAGCCACGGCGCCCAGGAGCAGTTTCCTTCGAGGAAAGCCACTTTCAATTTCGGAAAACGTTCCATGACGCCGCCGAATATCATGTCGCCGCAGGCAAGCATGTTGGCGAAGGGAAAACCGAAAGTGTTGAACATCGAGAAAGTCGAGCAGATGTGAAAAAATGCCGGCTGCGGCAGATAGACCCGCCCGGCTTCGTGAAAGCCGACGGGTAAATTCAATTTCTCGCATTCGGCCCAGAGCGGATCGTAGTAGGGATCACTCCATTTTTTGTTATTGACGTGGTTCGGCCGTAGAAAAATCCCGCGGAAGCCATATTCGCTCACGGTACGATGGATTTCTTCGATCGATCCGCTGACGTCGTGGGGCGCGATCATAGTGACGCCGTACATGCGTTGGGGATCCGCTTGGACGAAGTCATGGAGCCAGTCGTTGTAGGCGCGCGCGATCGCGGTGGCGAAGTCGGGATCGAGCCCATCCATACCTAAGACCGTCAGCCCGCGTGTCGGAAACAAAACCGCGACGTCGAGTCCCTCCTTGTCCATTGCTTGGGTTTGCGAAAAGCCGTCGAAGTGTCTCTTGCCCGCGTCGCCGTATTTCTCTTCAAAGAACGCTTGCCGATATTTCGCCAGGGCGGGATTTTCCGGCTGCCGCGGTATCGGCATGATTTTTCCTTCGAGCTCGATGCCGAGGTCGCGGAAGGAGCGATTGAGCCCCTTGGGGGCGCGTTCGAGGTATTTGTTGTCGATGTAGCGTTGCCACAGATCCGCAGGTTCGAAAACATGCATATCGGAATCCATCGCCTTATAGCCGTTCTTCGCCATCGCATTTCTCCTTGAGATTTATTTTGCCTGGGAGAGGAACCGAAGATTGTCCCGAACTTTGGCTGAGATCGACAAAACCTCGGCCGCTCTCTTCTCGGCTTCCTCGCCGGAAACATAGATAATGTCCAACTTAGACTTGTTCGCTTGAGCTTGAAAGTCGGGATCGGCGAGCGTCTCTTTAAATGCGCGGTGCAGGGTGTCCAATCGTTGCCGCGGTGTGCCGGGGGCGACGGTCAGGGGGCGCTGGTATTCCATCTGCGCCAAGTACGCTTTGTAGCTTGCCACGTCGAGATCGTTGCCGAGAACTTCGGTAAAGAGCGGAATGTTTTTGACCTCGGGATCATTCAGTCGCGCGTGAATGAGCAGCGGCAGCAGTCGCTCGTCACCCTGGGCATCGATCATGTCGCGGCGCGTCGCGACGACCGACTCCCAATTGGTAAAGTCACCGTCGACTTCGCGACGTTGCATGGCAAGGCGCACCTGGGAGGTTCCCTGATATCCGGAAACCACTGTGAATTTCGTCCCGAGCATCTTGTTGAGCATGAGGGGCAGATCGACGCTGTGGGATCCCCGCGCCGTGCCGCCGACCTTTATTGGCTTGCCTGACTTTAGGATCTCGTCGAAGGTGTTTACTCCGGCGAAAGCCATGATGACAAGTACCGGCACACCCTTGCTCGGTGCGCCGATCCAGCCGAACCGGCGCGCATCGAAGCGTATGTTGGGGTCGCCGAGCGCTTGGTTCAAAACAAATTTGTCGAGACCGAGATTAACGGAAGAAGCTTTGATATTGCAAATCCACCGTACTTCGTCGAGACTTTTGGCCGCGCAAAGAAACCGCCTCAGGCGAATGCTTGGAAATCATTCGATCGGACGACTCGGTCATTGTTTGACTATCATTTGGTTGAGTCATAAAAGTATAGAGCTAACAGGGAGGTGCAAGGTGGCAGCCATAGTACCGGTTTTCGCAATGCTGGGCATATTATTTGTTGTTTTCAAACTAGCAAAATGGAGCGCCTACCGAAAAAAATAGGCGTTGTCGATTCAATCAACAGGCACAAAGCTAGGAGCGCTTACCTTTTTTGCACGAATGCGTGCGCCGGTTGCGTTCGGCGAATTCTAGCATTTTAGAACGACGGGAAACCTTATGTGGGGGCAGGATGCCACGCGCTTCCTGAAGCCTCGCTATCACCGATCAACGACAAGGAGAGTGCCGTGAGTAAACGAACCCAAGCAGCGATGGTGAGCTTGATGCTAATAATTGCTCTGCCGCGGTTGTCGATGGCGATGGACCGCTTGGCCACTGGCTACTCCAGCGCGAGCGGCGTATTCGCCGGTCTCTGGGTCGCTCAGGAGGGCAAGCTTTTCGAAAAGTACCAGATTGATTCCCATCTGGTATTGATCGCATCCGGATCGTTAATGGTGCAGGCGATGCTGGGCGGAGATCTGCCGATCGCCGGCGCGGCGGGGAGCGCGGCGGTGGATGCGAGTCTGGGCGGCTCGGACATCGTTATGTTCGGCACCATGGTCAAAGTGCCGGCGTTCTACATCATGGGACTGCCAGAAATCAAAACCATCGAGGATTTGCGCGGTAAGCCCGTTGGCGTAACCCGTTTCGGTTCCTCGACGGACTTTACCATGCGTTTTATTTTGCGTAAGCACGGGCTCGAGCCCGGTAAGGACGTGACCTTGATTCAAACGGGCGATGTCTTCACCGCGGCTGCGATGTTGCGCACCCGCGCCATCGTTGCCGCGCCGTTTTCCAGTCCGTCAAACATCAAGGCTGAAGAGGCAGGCGCGCGAGTCCTGGTGAACATGGGCAAGGCGGGCGTCTATTTTCCCCATGACGCTTTTATGGCGCGTCGCTCTTTTATCAACACCAATACCGATTTGGTGCTGCGATTTCTGAAAGCTTACTCGGAGGCCGTCCACAAGTTGTTTACGGACAAGGATCTCAGCCGGCGCGCCATCGCCCGATACGCCCGTGTCACGGATGCGAAAACCCTGGATGCGGTGTATCAGTATGCCATCGATTACGTCGATAAGATTCCCTACAACTCCCGCGAAGGGGTGCAGGAAGTTTTGAACCAGGCGGCGGTGCGAAACCCCAAGGCGAAAGAAGCCAAACCCGAAGCTTTTTACGATGACCGATTCGTCAAAGAGCTCGACGATCAAGGTTTCTATAAGCAGCTCTGGAAGTAGCACCGTTAGCGCCTCTGGCAAGACGGCGTTGCGGCGCGCGGGATCAGTTTATCGTCGTTGCGCAGTGCTGGTTCGCTCTAAGGCGAATTTTCCTTTGTAGGTATGTGATCGGGTTATGGGTGAATGCCGCGGGTTTGTGATCTTTGCGATAGCGGCATGTTAGTCGCGTTTGGCGAAAATTCGGATTATAATCGGCCGACCTTAAGGGCCCGCCGGAAGGTCACGGTTCTGTGGACGGGAGGAATATTGCAGAAATGGCAAAAGAACGGGTCGGGTACGCTCTAGGGTACGGCAAATTCACCAATGTCCGAGAGATGGCGGATGTCATGAAGCACGCGGAAGAGCGCGGCTTCGAGATGGCCTTTTTCTCCGAGACTATCGAGCTGATGCGCGATTCTGTGAGCTCGCTGGCGGCCATCGGCCTGGCGACGAAGAAAATGACTCTGGGGACGACTCAGATCGTGCGGTTGCGCGGTCCGGTGGTGATGGCGCAGGCGCTTGCGACGCTGGACGAACTTACCGCCGGGCGCATCACTGCCGCGCCCGGCGCCTGCACCAAGAGTCACGCGCGTGTGCACGCGCTACCTCAGGATGTTGGCGCCACACCAAGCGAAGTGCTGCGCGAATACATCGAATCCATGCGGCTGTTGTTTACCGGCGAAAAGGTTTCCTATCACGGCAAATTCGTAAACTTCGACGACGTCGGCCTGGGCTGGAAGCCGGTGCGATCGCATATTCCATTCTATGTTCCAGCGACAGCCACGGTCGGATTGAAACTCGCCGGTGCGGTGGGCGACGGCGTGATATTGAACGCGGTTTGTTCGCCGGAATATACGGTCAACGCCCTGAAGATCATCAAAGCGTCGGCCGAGGAAGCCGGGCGAGATTTTTCCAAGTTCTTCGTTGCGCAAATCATCAACTGTTCCATCGAAGACGATCATAAGAAAGCCTTGGATGCGGTGCGTTGGGAAGTGGCAACCAAGCTCGATCCGGTACAAATCTCTTTCATTGCCGGACCGAAGATGCGCGTCGGCGAGCCCTATATTCGCAAAGAAGATATACCTCTTTTCGAAAAGGCTCACGCCGCCGGCGGCATGGAGGGCTTGATCAAAGCGATTCCCGACTCCTATGTCGAGGGCATGACCGCCAGCGGCACGCCGGATGAGGTGAAAAAGCGCGTCCAGCAGTATCGCGACGCCGGCGTTAAAATACCCTTGCTTAGACCCGCGGCGGCGCATCAGACTCAACGGCTGCTGGATTTGTTCGCCCAATAACAAAACTTGTTCAAGATTTCCGGTTCAATGTTCAAGGTTATATTTGGGTGGTGTGTGGGGGTGTGGAACTTTGAACCTGGAACTTTGAACGTTTGAACTATCATTATGTACCGCGTCGGCATCGATATCGGCGGGACATTCACCGACATGCTTTGGGTGGGCGAAGACGGCGCGGCGATCATCGGCAAGACGCTCACCACTCCGGGCGATCCGAGCCTGGCGGTGGAAAACGCGCTCCGTCCCGCTCTAGAAAACGGCGCGGTGAAGACCGGCGAGCGCGGCACCCTGATTCACGGCACCACCCTAGTCACCAATGCCTTGATCGAGCGCAAAGGAGCGCCGACGGCGCTGCTGACGACGGCCGGTTTTCGCGACGCGGTGGAGATCGGCCGCGAACACCGCTATGAACTCTACGATCTCAATCTCGACCTGCCCAAACCGCTGGTGCCGCGCCATTTGCGCTTCGATGTGCCCGAGCGGGTGGCGGCCGACGGCAACGTGATCGAGCCGCTCGATGAGAGCTTCATCCGCCGGTTGGTTCGCGAGCTGCGCCACAAGGGCATCAAGGCGATCGGTATTTGCTATCTCAATAGCTTTCGCAATCCGGCGCATGAAAAACGCAGCGCCGAGATCATCGCCGAGGTCGCCCCGGAGATTCGCGTGTCATTGAGCTCCGAAGTGGTGGCGGAGATTCGCGAGTTTCAGCGCACCAGCACGACCTTGGCGAACGTTTACGTGCAGGAGCGGGTGGCGGATTATCTCGCTCAGCTCCAGGCGCGGCTGGATAAAATCGGCTTTGCCGGGAGCTTCTTCGTCATGCTTTCCAGCGGCGGAATCGCCACGCGCGAAACCGCGGCGCGCTTTCCGGTGCGTTTGCTCGAATCGGGTCCGGCGGCAGGCGCTCTGGCGGCGGCGCAGGCGGGTCTGGTTTCCTGCCACCGCGATTTGCTTTCGTTCGACATGGGCGGCACCACCGCAAAGCTTTGCGTCATCGAGGATGGCCAGCCGCTGAAGACCCATGAATTCGAAGTCGATCGAGTTTACCGTTTCCGCAAAGGCAGCGGCCTGCCGGTGCGCATTCCCGTCATCGACATGATTGAGATCGGCGCCGGCGGCGGCAGCATCGCGCGGGTCGATTCTCTCGGTCTGTTAAAAGTCGGTCCGGAAAGCTCTGGCGCCGATCCGGGCCCGGTTTGCTACCGCCAGGGCGGCAGGGAACCGACGGTGACCGACGCCGACCTGGTGCTGGGCTATCTCGATCCCAATTATTTTCTCGGCGGCAAGATGCAACTCGATCTAGACGGCGCCCGTGCGGCGCTCAGCCGCTTAGGCAAGCCGCTCCATATGAGCGCCGAGCAGACAGCCTGGGGCATTCATCAAATCGTCAACGAGAACATGGCCAATGCGGCGCGCGCTCACTTAGGCGAGCGCGGCAAAGATCCGCGCCGCATGCCGATGTATGCCTTCGGCGGCGCAGGTCCGGTGCATGGATATCGCGTGGCGGAAATCCTCCGCCTGCCGGCGTTGATCTCGCCCTTCGGCGCCGGCGTCGGCTCGACGTTCGGATTGCTCTCGGCGCCGCTGGCTTTCGATTTCGTGCGCAGCGCCTACAGCCGCTTGGATCAGCTCGACTGGCAATTCGCCAACGGCCTGTTGAACGAAATGGCGGCGGAAGGGCGAAAAGTTTTGGAGGGCTCCGGGCTCTCGGCACGGGAGATCACTTATCAGCGCACTGCCGACATGCGTTACGTCGGTCAGGGACATGAAGTCTCGGTGCCGCTGCCCGATGGCGAATTGAGCAACAAAGATTTGCCGCGCATCACGGCCGGGTTCGAAGAGACCTATCGAACTTTGTACGGCCGCAAGGGACCGGACGTGGCGTTGGAAGTTATCAACTGGCGGGTGGTGGCGAGCGGCCCACGGCCGGAAATGAAATTGCGGTTGCCGCGCGGCGCCGCCAAACGGAGCGATGCACGCAAAGGCTCGCGCCCGGCCTATTTTCCCGAACGCGAAGGTTACGTCGATACCGCGATCTACGATCGCTACGCGCTTGAAGCAGGCATGGCATTGATCGGACCGGCCATCGTCGAGGAGCGCGAATCGACCTTGATCGTGGGCGCGCGCGGCCGCGCGTGGGTGGATGAGAACTTGAATATTGTCGTGGAGTTGAGTGATGAAAAGTGAAGCGATCGATCCCGTGACTTTGGAAGTGATCTGGAACCGCTTCATGTCGGTGGCCAACGAGCAGCAGGACACGCTGATCCGCACCGCCTTCAGTACTATCGTGCGCGAGAGCCAGGATCTCGCCTGCGGCCTGTTCGACACCAAGGGGCGGATGATCGCCCAGTCGCTCAGCGGCACGCCCGGCCACATCAATGCTATGGCGACGTCGATGAAACATTTTCTTGCGGCTTTTCCGCCGAACAAACTGGCGCCGGGCGATGCGCTGATCACCAACGATCCGTGGCAGACCGCGGGGCAGATCAACGACATCACGATTACCACGCCGATTTTTCGCGGCGGCAAAATGGTCGCGTTGTTCGCCAACACCTGCCATAGCGCCGATATCGGCGGCCGGATTCTCTCCGCGGAGGCGCGCGAGGTATTCGAGGAGGGGCTGCGCATTCCGATCATGAAACTCTTCGATGCCGGCGAGCCCAATAAAATTCTCATGCAGATCGTGCGCTCGAACGTGCGCCAGCCGGATGAAGTGATCGGCGATTTCTATGCGCAGACCGCGTGCAACGAGACCGGCGGTCGCGCGCTCTTGGAAATGATGGACGAGTTCGGTCTCGACTCGATCGACGCAGTCGCCGAAGAAATCATCCGGCGCTCCGAAGCGGCGGTGCGCGCGGAGATCGCCAAGCTGCCGAGCGGCGAATGGAGCAACGAGACCTGGAGCGACGGCTTCGAAGAGCCGATCGTGGTGCGTTGCGCGGTCAAAATTGCCGGCGACGAGATTTTTATCGACTTTACCGGTTCCTCGCCGCAGAGCACGCGCGGCATCAACGTCGTGCTCAATTACACCCATGCCTACGCGAGCTTCGCGATCAAGGCGGCGATCTGTCCGGATGTGCCGCACAATGAGGGCAGTTTTCGCCCGGTGCACGTGAGCGCGCCGCCGGGGAGCATTCTCAACGCGCTCGATCCAGCGCCGGTGGCGAGCCGTCAGGTGATCGGCCATTTTATTCCGAGCGCGATCTTTGCGGCATTATCCGGTGCGCTGCCGGGACGGCTCATGGCGCCGGGCGCCGATCCAATCTGGCTGAGCGTGTGGCGCGGCCAGAATCCGCCGTTTACGCTGACGGTTTTTCAAGTCGGCGGCACCGGCGCGCGGCCGACGAAAGACGGCTTGAACGCGGTCGGTTTTCCCAGCGGCGTAGCCGGTGTACCCGCCGAGGTCATTGAAAGTCTGTCGCCGGTGGTGATGAAACGGCGCCAGCTGCGCGCCGACTCCGGCGGCGCCGGAACCTGGCGCGGCGGTCTCGGCCAGCTCAGCGAGTTCGCGCGCCGCGGCGAGGGCAGCTGGAGCGTGAGCTCGATCGCCGATCGCACCGAGTACGCGGCGCCCGGGCTGCTCGGCGGGCAAGCGGGCGCCACGGGAGAGGTGACGCTGGGCGACGGCACGCGCTTGAACGCCAAGGCGTTAAGGGATTTGAAGCCGGGCGAAGTTGTGCACGTCAATTTACCCGGTGGCGGCGGATACGGTGATCCATTGAGGCGCGATATCGAAAGAGTACGTTGGGACGTGATCGAAGGTTACGTCACGCCGGAGGAAGCCGAAAAGAAATACGGCGTGGCGGTCGTTTATACGGGAAAAGGCAGTGATTTGGTCAAGCTGCCGGAAAAATGGGTTGTCGATGGGGCGAAGACAAATGAGCTTCGAAGTAGTAAGTAAGAAAATTCCGAATTCCGTATTATAAATTTCAAGGGCATTTACGGAATCTGAAATCTGCAATTTGAAATTTCTAATGGCGAGCACGGCGAGCCCATGGAACTTCAAGGTCGAGTAGCATTGGTGACCGGCGGCGCCGGCGGTATCGGCGGTGCGGTAGTGCGCAGGCTGGCGAAGGCGGGCATCGCCGGCGTTGCGATCAATTACCGAAAGTCCGCCAAGGAGGCCGAGGATCTGGCCGGCGAGATAGAACGCGCGGGTGTCAAAGCGCTGGCGCTTCAGGCGGACGTCCAGAGCGATGCGGAGGTGAGGGCGATGATCGCTGGAGTGGCTGAGCAGTTCGGCCGACTGGATATCGTCGTCAACAACGCCGGCGTCACGCATTGGGTGAAACTGTCGGATCTCGACGGATTGACCGATAAGATTTGGGATGAAATTCTCGACGTCAACGTCAAAGGCGCATTCCGCTGTGCGCGCGCGGCCGCCAAGTTGCTTGAGGCCAGCGAAGGCATGATCGTCAACGTGTCGTCGATCTCCGGCGTGCTCGCCCCCTCCACCATTTCATCGCTCGCTTACGGCACTGCGAAAGCGGCGCTGATTTATCTAACACGCGGTCTGGCCGTGGCGATGGCACCCAAGGTGCGGGTCAACTGCGTTGCTCCGGCGTTCACCGACACGCCGTGGATGAGTCAGTATTTCGGTGCTGACTATGAGCAGGTGATCGCCAAAGCTTCGGCGAGTTTTCCGCTGCAACGGATTGCCAGTCCGGACGAAATTGCCGGCGCGATCCTCGGATTGATCACGGGCGGTGACTTCGTCACCGGTCAGACGTTGATCGTCGATGGCGGATTGAGTTTGAGTTGATCGCG
Source organism: Chloroflexota bacterium (assembly GCA_050257635.1). Lineage (GTDB taxonomy): Bacteria > Desulfobacterota > Binatia > UBA9968 > UBA9968 > DP-20. The sequence continues at coordinate 16,503 of JBLMXG010000087.1, read as the reverse complement.
GAGAAGTTGACACAAGATTCATCTCTCGCAAAGACGCAGAGACGCTAAGTTAGGAAGAGATCTTTATTTATTCTTTCCTCAGCGCCTTGGCGCCTTTGCGGGATAAATATCCGAGAGTCTTCGTAAAATGGACAGAACCAAACTGGTTGGAGAATTACACGCGAGCCGCCTGGTTGCTGTCGTGCGTTCGCAAAGCGCCGACGATGCCCTGGCGCTGGCGGATGCCGCGGCGGCGGGCGGCATCAAGTTTGTCGAAATTACCTTCAGCGTGCCCGGCGCCCTTGATGTCGTCAAGGAATTATCGGCGCGGAAAAACTTACATGTCGGCGCCGGCACGGTGCTCGCACCGCAGCAAGCCGAGCGCGCCATCGGCGCCGGCGCCGAATTCGTGGTCTCGCCGTCGCTGGAGTTGAACCTGATCGGCCTGTGCCACAGCGCCAACATCGCCTGCTTTCCCGGCGCGGCGACGCCTACCGAAATTGTCGCGGCGCAGCGCGCCCATGCCGATCTGATCAAAATATTTCCCGCCGATCTTGCCGGCGGGCCGTATTTCATCCGGCAGATGCAGGGGCCGTTTCCCGACGCGCGCTTCATGGTGTCGGGCGGGGTGAGCCTGAAAAACGTCGCCGAGTATGTGGCGGCCGGCGTGACCGGCATTTGCCTGGGCAGCGCTTACCTGGAAAACTTGCTAGTGCAAACGGGCAAGAAGAGCTTCGTCAAAGAGATGCAGCAGTTCACAAAGCTGGTGGCAAAAGCGCAAGAGAAGAAGACCCTAGCGAAGAAGAGCCGCAAATGAAAACCCTCCATTTAACCCTGGCGTGCGAAGACTACGACCGGACCCGGCCGCTCAAAGACGGGATTGTCAAGCCCGAGGGTGTCGAGATCAATTACCTAGTCATGTCCGTCGAAGAAATCTTCTGGCGCATGATGAAGTACGAAGAGTTCGATGTATCCGAGCTCTCGATGGGGGCTTTTCTAACCGCCGCGGCCCGCGGTCGGCGTCCCTTCGTTGCGATCCCGGTCTTTCCGTCGCGTACTTTCCGCCATCGTTGCATCTTTGTCCATAGCGCGTCGGGAATTCGCAGCGTCGAAGATCTACGCGGCAAAAGAATGGGCGTGCCGGAATATTCCATGACTGCGGCGGTATGGCTGCGCGGGATGTTCGAGCACGAATATGGCGTCGCGCCGAGCGAGATTCACTGGGTGCAGGCGGGTGAGGAACATCCGGGGCGCAAGGACCGGGTCGATTTTGAGATGCCGGCGGGTGTGCGCATGGAAAGCCGGCCCGACACGACCCTCAACGCGATGATCGAGAGCGGCGAAATCGACGCTATGATGTCGCCGCGGATGCCCACCTGTTTCCTCCAGGGTTCGGCGAAGGTCAAACGGCTGTTTCCGGACTATCGCCGGATAGAAATGGATTATTTCAAAAAGACCGGACTTTTTCCGATCATGCACGTGATTGTGATCAAACGGTCGATCTATGAAAAAGAGCCGTGGGTAGCGCAGACGCTCTATAAAGCTTTTTGCGCAGCGAAGGAGATCTGCATGCGCGACCTCTACGACACCAATATCCTGCGCGTGAGTTTGCCGTGGACTTCTGCGGAATACGAAGACACGCGGGATCTGATGACGGCGGATTATTGGCCCTACGGTGTGGAGCCGAATCGGAAGAATTTAGAAACCCTGCATGGCTACCTTTTTGGGCAGGGTTTGATCAAACAAAGGCTGAATCTGGACGAACTTTTCGCGCGTGAGACAGTGGAAGCGTTTAAGATTTAAAGTGACCGGCGCACAGCGTGCGTTCGCATAACGGCAATGCCAAGGTTTTCGCGTTTCCGATCAGTCTATTGACACCAATAGGCCATTACTCCAGAACTCCCGGTAATTGTTTTTACCGGTAATCCCGCATCCCCCACGGCGTAAAGACAACGATTTGCGTCGGCGGCGGCAACGCGACTTTGCTGAAGCTCATCTTGTAAGTGCCAAGGTATTTGTGCGGGTACCCTTTTACGAACATGTCCAACAAATAGGTGCTTTCGCGGTAATGCATCGGAATGGCGATCTTGGGCTTGAGTTGGCTTAATACTTCGCGCGCGGTGTCCGGCGGCATGGTGAAAGTGCCGCCGATGGGAATCATGGCGATATCCACCTTGCCGAAGGCTTTGATCTGTTCTTCGGTCAGTTTGTGGCTCAAGTCGCCCAAATGTGCGATACACAATGTTCCCAAGTCGAAAACGAAGGCGGCGCCCTTGAGCGCGTTGCCGAACTGTTGCTGGTAGATCGGCACGCTGTAAATCAACACATCGCCCACAGTGGTGCTGATCTTGTTCCATTCCGAACCGTAGTTGCTTAGGCCGCGCAGAATGACCGGCTTGTTCTTCGCGATCTCCACATAGTTGTGATTGGGATGTTCCCGGCCGACGGTGATGGCGTCCGGCGTCACTTCCGGCGTCGGGTAGAAGCCCGGCGCCACCGGGTCGGTGATGATCTTCGTACCCTTGCTCGAAGTGATCTGAAAAAAGTTATGGCCGAAGAATTCGATGGTCGCATCGACGTCGGCGGCGTAAGCCGGGCGCGTCCAGCCGCGCGCGACATCGAGCTCGCGACAGGCGGATTGGACCGGCGGCACCGCCCCGAGGGACAGTAAAATGATCGATAAAATGAGTCCGCGCGGCATGTTCGATTCTCTTAGGGTGCGGCGATCTTGAAGCTGAATTGCTCGGCTTTGAAGAAATCCGCAACGTACTCGGTGGCCGGATGGCGCATCAAGTTTTCGGCCGTGTCGACCTGCTCGAAGCGGCCGTCGTGCATCACCGCGATGCGGTCGGCCAGGGCGATGCCGTCGGCGAGATTGTGTGTGACATAGAGCGTGGTTAAGCGATTTTCCTTGTGAAAGGTCATGATCTCCTGGCGCATTTTCAGGCGGTTGGGTGGATCGATGTTGCTAAGCGGCTCATCCATCAACATGACGCGCGGAGAAGTAACCATGGCGCGGCCCAGCGCGACGCGCTGCTGCTGGCCGCCCGAAAGCTCGGTCGGCTTGCGATTAAAAAAACTTTCCTCGATGCCGATCTTCCATGCGAGGGGACGGAGAAACTCGGCGATCTTATCCTTCGACCATTTTCTCACGCGCAGCGGCAAGGTCAGGTTGGAGTAGCGCTCTTGGTCGAAGACTTTCATATGCGGCCAGAGGGCGAAGTTCTGAAAAATCATCTGCACGCCACGCCGGCCTACCGGTACATCGTTGACCGGCGCGCCGTTGATAAAAATAGTCCCGCTATCGGGCTGCTCGAGCCCGGCGATGAGGCGCAGTGTAGTGGTCTTGCCGCAGCCGCTCTCGCCAACGATGACGAGAAACTCGCCGGCGTTGACGTCCAGATTGGCGTTATCGACGGCAGTTACCGGGCCGAATTTCTTCGTGAGCCTGCGCAGTGAGACCGATACCACGCCATCATGCTAGTAGAGGCGAATTGAAAAGACAATATGATTATGAAACGAGGCTGGCGCGGCGCTAAGAACTTGGCTATCATGCGGTCAGAAAAATCGGGCGCATCAATTAACGGGGGATTTATGGTCGGTTTGCTTGGACCGGAAGAGCTGATTGAGAATTTGCAGCACACCTTGCGGCAGCGCCACCCGAGGCCCCATCCGGTGCGCCAATTACTGCTCAGCGGGCGGCTGACCAAAGGTCAATTGCAAGCCTGGGCGAGAAACCAGTTCCACGAGTTCCGTAATATTCATCGCTTCTTTGGCATTCGCTATCAAAAGTGTCCGGTTCCGGAACTGCGCCGCATGTTGTTGGAAAACATGGTCGAAGAGGAGGGCGAGGACCTGTTCGGCGGGAAATATCCGAGCCACCGCGATCTCTGGGTGCAATTTGCCGAGGGGATCGGCATCGACCGCGACGACATCGTCAATTACGAACCGCTGCCCGGTATCCGCGCCGCGCTGGAGATGTATGTGTCGTTGGTGCAGCAGAGCCACTGGGCGGTGGCCATCGGAACCGGATTGGTTTTCGAGGGCGGCGGGCCCAAACGGATGAAAGAGGAGAGGGAGGCGTTGGAGAAATACTACCCGTGGGTTCCAACGGCCTGTTTGGATTTTTTCCACGCCCACGAATACCACGACGAGGGCCACGGCAACATGGTCATCGACGTAATCAAACAGCACTGCATGGAGGAAAAGCTGCAAGAGGAAATGCGCGAGGCCGTGAAGCAGCGCGCCGACATCATGTGGCTACAAAATGACTGTATTTACAATGCTTTTGTCCGGCCATGGCTGACGGCGGAGACGATCAGAGAAATCGAAGGGCGGGTGGAATAAAATTGAGAATTGATAATTGAGGATGAATAATGTTTCGGAAGCTAGAGTGAGTCGGCGAGTCAAATTCTATGAGCGATAGAGTGATCGACTTGCGCAGCGACACGGTGACGAAGCCGTCGCCGGCGATGCGAAGGGCGATGGCCGAGGCCGAGGTCGGCGACGATGTCTATCTCGAAGATCCGACCGTCAATCGCTTGCAAGATCGTGCCGCGGAGATCTTCGGCCGGGAGGCCGGTTTGTTCGTGCCCTCGGGCAGCATGGGCAATCTCACTTGCATCATGGCGCAGGCCGAACGCGGCCAGGAGGTGATCTGCGAAGCGGCCGGTCATATTTACAATTACGAAATGGCGTCGATGTCGGCGCTCGGCGGCGTTTTGCCGCGGGTAATTCCCACCGATGACGGCATCCTCTCCTGGCGGCAGATCGCGCCGGCGATCCGCGAGAAGGCTTACGCTCGGTCGCAAACGGCCATGGTGGCGCTGGAAAACACGCATAACATGGCGGGCGGAACGGTTTATCCGACCCATGTAACTCATGAGATTTGCGACAAAGCGCACGAAGCCGGTTTGAAGGTTCACCTCGACGGCGCGCGGGTTTTCAATGCCGCGGTCTATTTAAATGAAAACATCGCCGAGATGACGAAAAAATTTGACTCGGTGCAGTTTTGCTTCAGCAAAGGGCTCGGCGCACCGGTGGGCTCGATGGTGGTCGGCTCGCGTGAACTGATCGAGCGCTGCCGAGTAATTCGGAAAATGCTCGGCGGCGGTATGCGTCAGGTCGGCGTTTTGGCGGCCGCGGCGAGAGTTGCGTTAGAAGAGGGGCCAAAGCGGTTGCACATCGATCACGAGAACGCGCAGCTCCTGGCACAGGGGCTGGCGCGTTTTCCCGGCATCAAAATTCAACCGGAGAAAGTGCAGACCAACATCGTAATCTTTGACGTGAGTGGCACGGGGCGGAGCTCGACGGCGTTCTTGCAACAGCTCGCCGAGCGCAAGGTGCTCGGTGGCCCGGTAGATGCACGCCGCGTGAGAATGGTGAGCCATCTGGACGTGGACCGTGCCGATATCGAGCAAGCACTGCGGTGCATCGCCGAAGTCGTCGGAGCGGGATTTTGAATCAGCGAAGTTAAGTCGCCCCCTGAGCCTTCCTTCTTTTAGTTCCTCTGATCGAGCTCAGCGCATCGGCCGCCGAGATCCGGCCGATGGGACCGGTGGCGAAGCATGCCTGGAGGATTTTCCTGTCCGGGCCAAGAGTAAAATTGGTTGCATGGATAATTCCGCGGCGCTCCTCCCAGTAGGCGCCGACTTTGTCGGCATCCTCCGGGACTTTTAGGCCGTAACCGATGGGAAAAGTAGCGCCGGTGCGCTCGACCATTTCCTTTGCCTTGTCCAATGGATCGACGGAAAGAGCGACCACGTCGGCATTTTCGTCTTTGAACTCATCGATGTGCGCTTGGAAATCGGCGACCTGCCGAACACAGTATGGTCACCAGATGCCGCGGTAGAAAATCACCACCGCGTATTCGCCCTTGAGATCAGCCGGGATATTCAGCGTCTGACCCGCCGCGGTCGGCACGATGTAAGTGGGAAAAGCGTCGCCGGGATTAAGCTGTCTGGCCATCGCAGTGATTTCCTTTCACCCTATTGGATGCACGCAATCGTGGATTGGTTGTAGAGCCGGGTTTAACCGGCGAGTCCCAACAGCTTGGCCGCGTTGCCGCCGAAGATTTTCGCCTTATCGTCATCGGTGATCTTCAGCTGTTTGACCGTGTCCACAGCGCGGGTGAGCGGGAGCGGCACCGGCGGGGAGTCGCTGCCGAAGACGACATGATCGACGCCGACAGTATCGATGGCGCACTGTACTGCGGGCGGATGATAGCAGACGGTGTCGAAATAGAGCTGCTTCATGTAGCTCGCCGGCGGACGGGTCATGACGTCGGGCTCCCAGGGGCCGAAACTGTCATCTTTTCTCAGCTCATAGCCGAAGCCGTAGCGGCCCGGCAGCATCGGCAAAGCGCCGCCAACATGGGCGCAAACCATTTTAAGTTTGGGAAATTTCTCGAAGCCGCCGCTGAAGATAAAGCGGGTGAGCGCGAGCGTGGTGTCGAAGGGCCGGCCGAGCAATTCCGGCAGGCGAAAGATTTCCATCTTCTCGTTGCCAATTGTGAATTTGGGCGGATGGACGAACAGAGGCACATCGAGGTCGCTGACCAATTCAAAAAATGGCGTCGCGCGGGGCGAGTCCAAATACTCGCTGTTCGTGCTCGAACCGATCATGATGCCCTTGAGCTTGTACTCGCGAATCGCTTTTTCGGTTTCCTTGAGGATTTTATCGTTGTCGTAGGGGACCGAGGAGGCAAGACCGAGCAATCGCTTCGGATGCTTGGCGGTAAGGTCGGCGGCGTGGGCGTTGAACTCCTGGACGACTTTTAACGGATCGTAGCCATCGGGCGAGCGAATCCAGTTGTTGCCGAAAACGGTGATATCGACGCCGGCCTTGTCTTGTTCTTCGAACAAACCGGGCAAGTCGAAAATCGACTTCGGTGATTTCGGGTGATACCAACTTTGCGGCACCAAATGGGCGTGACAATCGATGATCATGATGAGTAACTCCTCGCTTCGACCATATTCTCTGAAATATGGCGTTGTCAAATCTTGGCGCGAAATGGCTTGAGGCACCGCAATGATCGCGCGTGGGTGGAATCTCTCGTATAAACAACGCTATAGTCACGAGAATTTTTTCGGCTTATCTAATCGCGCGGATGGATGCGGCCTTCGGCGCGGAAGTGTTCCGACCTCTGGTCCACTCCCAAACGATCAAACCCACGCCCAAGATAAAACCGACGGCGTCGGCGATCAGCCAGGGTCCGCGCCGGGTCGGCAGCAGCAGTAAGAGCCCGGCGATCCAGAGCGCGCTGCATTTCAACCAGCCCAGCGGGCGAAACAGATAACGCGCACAACCGGCAGCGATGAGGGTGATGCCGAGAGCGGAGGTGACGATAGCGATCAAGATCTCGGCGGCGCTGCCGACCAAAATGAGCGCCGGGTGAAAGACAAAAATAAACGGCACGACATAAGCAGCGATTCCCAGCCTCATGCCGGTCCAGCCGGTTTGCCAGAAATTGGCTTGGGCGATGGCTGCGGCGACGTAAACCGGCAAACAATCGGGCGGCGTAATCAAGGAAATCATGCCGAAATAAAAGAGAAACAAATGGGCCGCGAGCGGATTTACGCCGACTTGGACCAACGCCGGCCCGGCTAAAACCGCGAGCATGATGTAAACCACGGTGGTGGGCAGTGGCAGGCCGAGAAACAGACACCCGAGCGCGGTCATCAGGAGCAGCAATAAGGCGTTGCCGCCGGAGACCGTGACCAGAAGGAGCGACAGTTTGAAGGCGATAGCGGAAAGCTGAAGCACGCCAATGACCAGCCCGGCAAGCGCCGTGATGGCGATGATGTCGAGCATCGTCTTGCCGGTATCGAGAATACTTTTTTTGAACGTGCCCAGAGTTGGCCGGGTTTCTTTTCGCAGCATGCCGACAAAAAAAACCGCGATGACCGCCGCCATGCCGGATTTGCCCGCGTCCCAGTCTTCGATCATCAGGGCGTAAACCAGAATAAAAAGGGGAATCAAGAAAACCCAGCCTCGGCGCATCACCTCGCGAAATTTTGGAATCTGATCGGCCGGCAGCCCGGCAAGCCCTTGCTTGGCCGCCTCGAGGTCCACTTGAATAAACAACGCGAGGTAATAGAGACAGGCCGGAATCGCGGCCGCGAGCGCGACCTGACCGTAGCTCATGTTCAAAAACTCCGCGATCAGAAAGGCCGCCGCGCCCATCACCGGCGGCATAATCTGCCCGCCGGTGGAGGCCACCGCCTCGATGGCGGCGGCGACGTGAGCGGGATACCCGGCGCGTTTCATCATCGGAATGCTGATCGCGCCGTTGACCGCGACATTGGCGACCGCGCTGCCCGAAACCATCCCGAACAGTCCGGACGAAACGATCGAGACTTTGGCGGAACCGCCGCGATAACGTCCCATCGCGACCAGCGCTACGTCGATCAGGAATTTATCTCCGCCGACGGCGTAAAGCGCTTGGCCGAAGAAGATGAACGCGACCAGCACGGTAGCGGCAACGTCGAGCGGCACCCCGATGATGCCGCCTGAATCGAGATACAGGTAGGTGACGATGCGCGCCCAGGAGGAGCCTTTCGCGTTGAGCAGGCCGGGAAACAGATAGGCGAATTTGGCGTAAAGCACGCAAGCGAGGGCGATCCAGGCCAGCGTGCCGCCGGTGACGCGGCGCGCTGCTTCGAGGACGAGCAGGACGGCGATACCGCCGAGAATCCAACGATCCGGCGATAGGTCGCTCAGTCGATAGGCGATGGTCGGATAGTAGATCGCCACGTAGAGACCGACGACCAACGCGGTGAGCGCAAACAGTCCGTCATACCAGGGCACGCGGTTGCCGGCCTCCCGGGCTCTGGCTTTGACGCAGAAAAAGATGCTGGCCAAGCCGAGCGCGAGAAAGAGGCCGAGATATTGTTGATTGAACAACGCCCACGGCAGGTAGCGCTGAGCGCCCAAGCCCCAGAGTGAGCCGAGAATCGTGACGCTGCCAAGAAAAAACTGAGCGAGAAGGCGTGAGGTCCCGCTGAGCGATCTAAATTTCGTCGCAGCGGAAGTGTCGTCGCTCACGCTGAATGCTAGCCTTCCGCCGCCGAGGAATCAAGGATTTGCCGCGAGGAGCCGCTTTTGCGCTGCATCCATTTTGGCCGACCAGATTTTCTGGTCCTTAAAAAATTGTACCGCAGCGGGATGATAGGGTAGGGTAACGTCCGGGTCGACGGCTCGTTCTTTGGTCCATTCCTTAAAACCGGGATGGAGCGCCGGCAGCTTTGCGATGTTGTCCCAGATCGCTTTAAGCACGGTCTGAACCAGGGCGTCGGGCAGTCCCTTGTGACCGACGAAATAAATATCATAGGTGTACGCGCAAGTGTCTTCGACGATGCCCGTCGAGGAACCGGCTTTAACGATGGAAAGATAATATCCGGGAACCGCCTTTTTTATCCGCGCCTCGCCCTGCGGCGAGCAATCCAACGGAATGTAACGAATGCCCACGGTGGCGTCGGCTTCCTTGACTTTGGCGGAGCCGATGGCGTGGGTAGTCACGTCTGCGCGGCCCTGAACGAGCGCGTCCACGCCTTCATTGACCGCTGGGACGGGCACGACCTTGACGTCGCTCCAGCTAAGGCCGCCGTTGGAGAGCGAGCCGAAAACGTTGTACCAAACCGCGAGCTGCGCCGGATATTCTCCGGTGACGCGTTTACCTTTGACATCACGGATGTTTTTGATCGGGGAATCCTTGCGCACGATGAGACTGCTGCGCAAAGGCGAGCCGCGCATGATCAGGCGCGAATTCGGCACATGGGGATAGGGGTTACGGCCGCCGATCTTCAACTTTTGCCCCTGGTACACCATTCCCATATCGACGGCGTTGACCATGCCAAAATCGAGCTCGCCGGTATCAAAGAGCGGCACGAAGGTGCTGGTGCCGGCGTAGGGCTGGACCTGCGCTTGAACCGGTGACGATTCGCTGATGACCTTGGCAATACCGCTGGCCAAAGAGTAGAAAAGCGAACCGGCAGGGTTGGAGCCGATGGCGATGGACTTGGGTAGCTGCTGAGGCTCGGCCGTCGCCACGTAAAACAACGAAGTAAGAAAGCAGGCGGTCGTGACGATTCGACACAATTTATGAGTAACCGGCTTGCGCATCGGCGGTCCTCCTCTTGTTCGGCGCCCCATTAACTAGCGCAAACTGTTTTCCCGAGTCAACGATTTTTCTGGGCGAACCTGCCACGCGCGGCTTATTTGCCCCACAGCTCTTTGGTAGCGAGGCGCGCGCCTTCGGCCATCGCTTCGAACTTCGCCCAGCAAATCTGCGCGCTGCCGACTCGCGGGCCCAAGCCGCAGTCGGTGCCGGCCATGACGTTTTCGCGGCCGACAATTTTCGCATAACGTACCAAACGGTCGGCGATGGTTTGCGGGTGCTCGACGATATCGGTGGCATGTCCGACCACGCCAGGCACGAGCACTTTACCGGCGGGCAGCTTGACTTCCTGCCAGACGCGCCATTCATGCTCGTGGCGCGGATTGGCGGCCTCGATGGAAATCGTGTTCGCCTTCACCTTAAGAATCAAGTCGATAATATCGCGGAGCGGGATATCGTATTTATGCGGCCCGTGATAGCTGCCCCAGCAGGTGTGGAAGCGCACTCGATCGGCCGGAATGCCGCGCAGGCCGTGGTTGAGCGCATCGACGCGCAGCTCGGCGTATTGGCGATATTCCGGCACGCTCATCTTTGACATGAACTGCCAGCCGTCGGGGAGATCGGGATCGTCGATTTGCAAAAGAAACCCGGCATCGACGATCGCCTGGTATTCTTCGTGCATGGCGTCGGCTATGGCAACCAAATAAGCTTCATCGTTCGGGTAATAGTCGTTTTTCATCCAATGTTCGATGGTGCCCGGCGCTATGGCGGGAAGAAACGCTTCTTCGTACTTTTGGCCCTGAAGTCCCGCCCTGAAATCTTCAATCTCCGTTTTGAGTGAGTCGTGGCCGATATATTGGAGCGGCGCGTGGCAAAACACCCGTTTAATGTTGTCGCCGCGGTGCGAAGCGCGGGCGTTGAAGTAATCGGAAAACTCCACCAAGTCCCGCTCAAATATCGTCGAGGGCCGGTCTTCGGGGCGCACTTCCCGTTCGATAAAACCGCTCAGGCGCTCGCGTGCGTAGCGGGAAAAGTTCGACTTGCCGACTTCGCCGTCATTGACGATGTCGATGCCGCAGGCGATCTGCTTTTTTACGATATCGGCAACCGCGCCGCGCACCCGCCTCGTGAACGTTTCTCTATCGACGGCTTTGCCCTCTACTTGGGCGCTGTGCATCGCTTTGAGATCCGCCGGCTGCGGCAGGGCGCCGGCATGGGTGGTTAGGATTCGGTCAGTGCTGTACTTCATAACTAATCCTGTCCTTTACGGTTGGAACCATTGGAACATTTGGAACGGCTGAAACAGCGCCATGAGTTTCAAAGGTTCCAAGTGGCTTACAAAAGAATCCGTTCATTTGAGTGAATCGCTGACTTTCTGCGCGAAACTGAAATCGAACACCCGTTCCGGCGGTACCGGCTCCTTCGGTTTCACGCGCTGCGCTGCGGTAGCGATCATCTCGCGCTGCAGCTTTTTGTCGATGGCGCCGGTCGGGAGATAGAGATGAATCGCCGCTTCGTAGACCCGCTCGGCGTAACGATCACGGTTTTTGCCCAAATCGAGGAAGGGTCCCTTGATAAAATCGGTGGCAAATTTCCTGTCGCTGCGGATCAAGCGCAGGGCGCGCTGGGTGGCGCGGATGGTTTTGAGAACCAGCTCCGGCCGCTCGGTGACAATCGCTTTGGTCGTCGTCAGACCGCCCTGCAGGGCACGATAGAAGTCGGCGCCGGAAGCGAGCTTGCGGAAACCTTCATCTACGGCGAGAAAATTCTGCGGGATCTGCAGCATAGTGGCATCGATGGTGCCCGCTTTGAGAGCCACGTAAGTTACGTCGCTGGTGCCGAGGGGCAGAAAGGTCACTTGCTCCGGCGGCACTTTATTGGCGATCAGGATCTGGCGCGCGAGGATTTCGGTCAGCGAGCCGACCGCAGAGATGCCGATTTTTTTGCCGCGCAGTTGCTGCACGCTGGTGATGCTCGGCAACGACACCATGTCAAAGGAGGGTTTGTCGGTGAGGCCGAAGACAACACGCACGTCGGCGCCGTTAACGGCCGCGCTGATGCCGGTGCCGGTGGCGGTGCCGAAGTCGACGCCGCCGGCGAGCATTGCCTGCACGGTTTGGATCGCTTTCATGAAGACAAACTCGGCTTCGAGTCCCTCCTCGCGGAAGAAGCCGCGGTCGCGCGCGATGATGAACGGCATGTCGAGAATGCTGCGCGAAACGTAGGCGATGCGCAGGGGCGCCAGCTTGGCCGGCTTTTCAGCGGAGTGGGCCGGCCGGCGCAGTCCGGCGAGCGCTGCGATGAGGATCCATGCAGTGAGCATGATGCGATTTATCGGCTTCATGGGTGCTCCCTCGCTACTGTGTGTGGTCCGCTCAAACAGGACCTGGAGATCTCAAATCCTGAGCTCGAAACACGAGACTTCCGACAGAGCTACGCGTAAGCGTCATAGATGCCGTCGAATTTGGCCAGCTTAAAGCGCACCATATTGCGCGCGGCGGCGCGCACCAGCTCTTTTTCTCGCTCCGTGTTGGCGTTGCGCGCGATGGTGTCAGCGGCCATCGCGGTATGTTCCTGATCGACTTTACCGTGGACGATAAAAAAAGTGCGAGCCCGGCTATCGAGGCCGTAATGCTTCTCCAAAGCTTCGTTAAACTCATCCGAGTAACGGCAGACCATGGTCTCGTTGACCAGCGCACCGGCGCGGGTCTCGGCGGCGGAACCGAGAAACATGCCGCGGATGATCGCCGCCGTGTGGGCGACGCACTCGTAGATCATGATCTCGTTCTCGAAGTCTTTGTCGGTCAAGCCGATGGCTTCGCCGAAGCGCTTCATCAGCCCGGGGTGGGAAGATTCTTCGACGAAGAGCTCCACGAATTGGTTATAGGCGGGCGGGTTGCTGGCATTCTTGACCATGCAAAAAGCGAGGCCCTTGTTGATCGCGTGGTTGGAAAGATAGTGCTGCATGGCGAAGCCGGCGAGGCGCTTTTTCGAGAGTGTGCCGTTGCGCAGCTCGGTGAAGTAGCGGCCGCTGATCAGCTGCTCCACGCCCGGATGAATGATCTCCCGCATCAGAGAATCGATAAACGCTTGGTTTTCCATTTTTCCGCCCTCAAATCCGGATTGTTTTCGGCAGAGGCACATTCTCAGAGCGCTAAATAGGTGTCAAGGGGCGATGCATCGCATGGCTTCGTGAAGTTTTTGCGCCGGTTTGGTTGACAGCAACATGCCAGCCTCCTTATATTCCCGAGCATCGCAAAGGAGATTGAGCTCAATGCCAGGCGCCCTCGACGGTATCAAAATTCTCGACCTTACAAACTACATTGCCGGGCCGTTTGCGGCGATGCTGCTCGCCGATCTCGGCGCGGCCGTCTACAAGATCGAGACTCCCGGCTCGGGCGATCCGTTTCGCCACTGGGACAAGGAGCCGAGAAACTACAGCCCGAGCTTCTGCGGCATGAACCGCAACAAGAAGAGCGTGACCCTCGACATCAAGCAGCCGGAGGGCCGGGAGGTGTTCCTGCGGCTGGCGAAGGGCGCCGACGTTATCGTAGAGAATCTCCGCCCCGGCGTGGTCGATCGCCTCGGCATCGGCTACGAGGAAATCAAGAAAATCAATCCGCGGATTATTTACTGTTCGATCTCCGCCTTCGGCCAATCCGGCCCCTATCGCAAGAAGCCCGGCTACGACACGCTCGGCCAGGCGTTGAGCGGGCTTTTGAGCGTGCTCACAGATCTCGATAACCCGGAAGGACCGGGCGCCTCGTTTTCGGATCATCTCGGCGGTTTCTACGGCGCCTACGGTATTCTCGCCGCGATTGCGGCGCGCGAGCGCACCGGCACGGGGCAGAAGGTCGAGACCTCTCTCCTGGAAGCAACCATTAGTTTTATCGGTTTCAGCATCACGCAATACCTTTTCAGCGGCGAAATTCCCAAGAAGAGCAGCCGAGTAAAAACCGCGGGAGTTTATGCGCTGGTCGCCGGCGACGGCAAGCCGTTCGTCATCCATCTTTCCCATCCGCCGAAATTCTGGATTGGCGTCACCGAGGTCATTGGCCGCCCCGACCTGCAGACCGACGCCCGCACGAAAGACCGCCACGCGCGGATCAAGAACTACGACCTCATTCACGAGATTCTGTCCAAGGCTTTTCAAAGCGCGCCGCGCGAACACTGGCTCAAGGCGCTGGAAGAGAAAGACGTGCCCTGCGCGCCGATCAATAATTTTGCCGAAGTGTTTGAAGACCCACAGGTGCGATATCTCGACCGGCTGACGCAGGTCGTCGACCCCGAGTTCGGCGAATTTCAACTGGTCAAAAACGGTGTCAATCTGAGCGAAACCCCCGCTGAAATCCGGCTGCGGCCGCCCAAGCTCGGCGAGCACAACGAGGAAACCTTGCGGGCGTTGGGATACAGTGACGGAGATATTCAAACGCTTCGGGAGAAGAACGTCATATGATTTCGAAGCGGTTCGTTCACCGCTTAGGATACAAAGTGCTGCAGTCGGTTTCGGCCGCATTCGTTGTCGGTATTTTACTGCTCACTTCGATCATGGTCGGCCGGGTCGAAGCGCAAGCCAAAAAAGTCCGGGTCGCGGTTCCCGGCTATACCATTGCCGTGCTGTCTTTTCTCGTCGCGAAGATGAACGGCTACTACACGGCTGAAGGTTTGGACGTCGAGCTGATTGCGATGCGCGCGCCGACAGCGAATCTTGCAGTGTTAAGCGGCAGCGTGGAGTTTTCGGCAGTGCCGCTGGCGGGGTTGACGACCGCCCTGCGCGGCGCTCCGTTGAAATTGATCTTCTGCCAGTTCGACAAGCCGCAGCACTCGCTCTACGCGCGAGCCGAGTTTCCCAATGTCAAAGCGCTACGCGGTAAGAAGCTTGCGGTCTCCGGTCTGGGGACGATCGATGATATTTTACTGCGCGAGGCGCTGGTGGCCAACGGCGTGGATCCGACGAAGGATCTGGCGATCGTCGCGATCGGCGCGGCCGACACCCGCTTCACCGCTCTGGTCAGCGGCGCCATCGATGGGTCGATGTTGATCGCGCCGGTCTCTTTCTATGCCAGGGATCGAGGGTTCAAAGAGCTGGTTGCTTTTCATGAGTTGGGATATGTCTTGCCGAGCGGCGGCATCGTGGCGCGTGAAGAAACTTTAAAGAACGATCCTGTCATGGCGGAGAAGTTCGTCCGGGCCACGATCATGGGCTTTTTGTATATGCGCGACAATCGCGGCGGCACGATCAAGGTCATGTCGCGGATGCTTAAAATCGACGAAGGCACCGCGGCCAAGCTTTACGATTCCTCGCGGCCCACACTGACCCATGACGGGACCGTTTCAGGGGACGCGGAAAAGAAGATGACCGCCATGGCGAGCAAGATCGCTGGCGCGAAAGAGGCGCTGCCCGCCGATAAATTGTTTGATTTCTCCCTTGTGAGAAAGGCTCATCTCACACTCCAAGGACGCGGTTGGCACCCTCTGCCGTAGACGGGGGCGGCGCCCTTCAATCCAAGGAAAATGACCAACGAGGTTGGATATGCCCAGCGCAAAGATCGGCGAGATCGATATCTATTACGAGGAAGAAGGAGCCGGCGAGCCGGTGCTGCTGGCGCCGCCGTCGTGGTGGCCGAGCGATACCTGGAAGGTCGGCGTGGTGCCGTTTTTATCGAGGCGATACCGCACGATCATCTTCGATTGCCGCGGCACCGGCTACAGCGGCAAACCCGATCACGGCTACACGATCGAACAGTTTGGCAAGGACTGCGCCAGGCTCTTGGAGCAGCTGAAAATCTCCCGCTGCCATGCGGCAGGCTTTGCTTTGGGCGGGCAAATCGTCCAGGCCTTGGCGCTCGATAGGCCAGAGCTGGTTGAGACGCTGACGATTGCGGCGGCTGGAGCGGGTGCCAAAGCGACCGACGGCGGCCCGCGTGTGGTCAGAAACACCGACGAAGAAGAAATTCGTGCCCACGGCTTTGAACGTTTCATCCGCGGCCATATCGAAAACACGCATATGGCGTTCAACGAGAAATTTTATCGAGAACATCCCGAAGTCGTCAGGGCGCTTTCCGACGCGCTATGGCAAAGACAAACCAGCCCCGAGCAGCATCGCTATCATTTCGAAGCGCGTCGCACTTGGGATACCCTCGGCCAGGCGCCAAGCATTCGGGTGCCAACCCTAATCCTTTGCGGCGCAGCGGACGACGTCAATCGCGGTGGCAGCACGCCGGTGGGCACGGCGCGCAAACTAAGCGAATTGGTTCCGGGCTGCGAGTTGGCGCTGCTGCCCAATGTCAAGCACATGACATTTTGGGATGGCGACAGCGCGCTGAAAGTTTTTCAAGACTTCTTGCAGCGCCATCCCATCCTGTGAGTAAAAAATTCGCGTGCGTTGATCTGTTATCGAATCGATT
>JBLMXG010000086.1:0-7723 GCA_050257635.1 Chloroflexota bacterium | reverse complement strand
CGGTTTTCTAACACATGCAAGTTTCTGCTGTCCAACTTAGCTTAGACTCCGAATGCCAGGCTTTTGATCACCACCGGGACAAAACCTTCGCCCGGTACCACCTCGCCGACGTCGATGAAATCGAGCTCGCTCAGGCTCACCTCGTCGATACAGGGCATATTCCACTTGGCCGAGAGCATGCCGCCGACCACTTGACCGATATTCTGGACGAATACTAAAGCCACCGGCCGATCATCCGTCGCCAATCCCGCCAGAGCGCGATCGATGCCTCGGGCCATCTCTTGCACCGCGCCGTAACCGGAGAAGGGCGGCGCCGAAAACGCCAGCACGAAAGGCGCGCCGCGTACTTCCGGGTCGCGCGCGGCGAGCAGTTGCGTGACTGCCGCGGCGGTTTTCTCGGCCACCGGCGCCCGCCAGTCGACCTCGGCGACAAACACGCGCAAATTGCGCAACGGCAGAGCCAGATTCGCCGGAACGAAAATCGTTTCACCGCTCAACTGCACGGTATATTGCGATGCGCCGATGACGGTGGCGCGGATGCCCTCGCCGGCTTCGAGAACGTTGAATCCTTGCTCCTCCGCTTGGGCGCGAATTGCCCGGCCCAGATAAGGACCGAGATCGCCGAAGGCTACCGCTTCGCGGCCATAGATGTATTCGCTTACGCCGCCGGAAAATAGAATCCCGTCGATGGCCGGCAGATCGCCTAGCGGCGCGGTAACGTAAAAATCATCCCAGGGCTCGACGCCGGCCGTCAGCGCACCGAAGAGCGCCCGGCCCATGCGGCAGGCTAGACGCTCGCGCAAATCGCCGCCGACTGTCGCGCCCAATTCGAGCGGCTCGCCGAGATCGCGCAGGAAACGTCGCCCGCCCTTTTCCAGCCGCACCAGCGTCTCGTCGCCGTTGTAGGCAATCAGCCGCGCGCCGATATTGAGTGCCGTGGTCGCGCGAATCTTGCCGTTGTCTATTACACTGATCTTGGTCGTACCGCCGCCGATATCGACGTTAAGCAATACCAACCCTTGCTCCCGGCTCTGCTGCATCGCGCCGGAGCCGTGGGCGGCCATGATCGTCTCCAGCATCGGCCCAGCCGTGGCGCAGACGAAGCGGCCGCTTTCATCGGAAAACAGCTCCGCGATTTTCCGCGCGTTGTCGCGCCGCGCCGCCTCGCCGGTGATGATCACCGCGCCGGTGTCGATATCGTCACGGGTGAACCCCGCCTGGTCAAACGTGGCGTCGACCAGCTCCTTGAGCGGGCCGGCCTCGATGTTCCAATCGCCGCTGAACGGCGTCAGCAGGATCGGCGAGCGCGCGATCACGTTGCGTTCCAGTACAATCGGCTTGCGCTGCAACACCGACGGATAGCCGATCAACAGCCGCGAAAACATCAAATGGGAGGTCGATGAGCCGATGTCGATGCCGACGCTGGTCAAATGCGTGTGCGGCCCGACCGCGCCCTCATGGTCGTGGCCGTGGTCGCCGTGGCCGGAATGTTCGTGCGTGGTAATCGCCATGAGGATATCGGCCCTAGGGTCGTTCGGGCTCGTCCATGGGGATAAACAGCCCCGAGATGGTCATCTTCTTCGCCAGCAGACCCTGCTCGTCGGCGTAGCGAATCAAGGCATCGAGCGCCTTCTCGTTGCCTTTGATGCCGAACTTCCAAGGATCGGGTCCCATAATCGCCTGCTGCTCTTCCCAGATCTGACGGTTCCAAGCGAAATTCGAATAGGTCGCGTCGGCATCGTCGCGCAAGGCTAGATTTTTTGCCGCGACGCAGGCATCGAACATCTCCCGCGCGGCGGCAGGATGTTTTTCCAGATAGGCGGCATGAAAGGTGATCGCGTGGCTGGTCGGAAAGACTCCGGTGCGGCGGTAATAATCCTGCTCCACTGCTTTCGAGTCGGCGAGCAGCCGGCGCCAGCCTGTCTCCATGGGAAAATCCGGCACGATGATCGCGTCGAATTCGCCTTTGAGCATGCGCGCCGCCAGCGAATCTCGTCCCGGCACCACGTCAACCCGCGTGCCCGGCGGCAGAGACAATTCCACTTTGTTGGGACGGGGCATCACCCAATGAATGTCCTGCGGCTTCACGCCGTATTCATCGCTCAGCACGCCGCGCGCCCACAGGCCGCAGGTGTTGAGCCAACTCGGGATGCCGACCTTTTTGCCTTTGAGCTCGGCCGGCTCCTTCAGCCGCGAAGCTTCGGGAACAAAAATATAGGATTGGCGAAATTTGCGATTGGGAAACACCGGGATCGCCACGAACGGAGCGCCCCGGCTCTTGAGCGCGCAGTAGTTGGCCAGTGAAAACTCACCAGCATTGTACTTTCCGTCGAGAAATTGATCGTGGCCGTAACCGTCGTCCTCGAACGGCACCGCGTTGAGCTCGAAGCTTCTAAGCTTCACCCGACCATCGCAAAGGGGGCGCGCGCGTAGATGATATCCGGCGGCCAGGGACAACAGCGGTTTCTGATTGTCGCTCATCTCAAGCTCCTTAAGATGGAATAGTCCACGGCGTCGCTTAGCGGCATGTTCTTTTCGTTATCACCGCGCGAATACGGGCCCTCGAGTGCCTTTTTCAATCGCTCTTCGGGCATGATCATGTCGTCGAGCATCACTTCGCGAATTTCATTGTAGGCAGTCCCAGCGATTCGATCGCTGACTTTGAAGCTTTGACGAATGTAGTCGATGCTGCCGGCCCGGTCCTGCTTGATCCGGCGAAAGGATTCGAGGAGCGCCTTCAGGCTCTTACGAATACGCTCGGGGCGATGGCGCAGCTGCTCCTGACTTGTCACCATGCCGTTGAACGGCGACTCCGCCACGTCGCCGGTCTTGGCCAGGACTTTGAAACCATGAATCGCCATCTCGCCGGTAAACGGCGGGCTCAACACGGAGGCGTCGAGCGACCCCTGCTGCAAACCGATCATGCTGACAATGGTGCTGCCGGTTTGGATGAACGTCACCTTTTTTACCTCGACGCCGTTCTGCGTCAGCATCCAAACCGCGGCGTTGTGGCTTTCTGATCCAACGCGCGACACGCCGACTTTTTTGCCTTCCAATTCCTTGGGCCTTTTGAACCCAGCGCCAGCAACGAGAGAAAAAAGCGGCGCGCGATAAAGCACCGCGAGGACTTTAAGCGGCGCACCCTTGCGGACCGCGTCGATGGCGGTGCCGACGCCGGACATGAAATCAAGCTCGCCCGATACCACGCCGGCAACCTGCAGGTTACTGCGCATCTGAATGATTTCGGCGCGCAAGCCCTCCTTGTCGAAGAACCCTTTGTCCTTGGCAAAATAATAGGGCATCAAGACGACGTTGCGCACCGAGACCGCGATGCGCACGGTTTCCTGGGCCAGCAGAGGTCCGGCCGGGAACAATAAGACGGCTATCGAGACCAGCAACTGAGTCCACCTTATCATGGCTTACTTGAGCCCGCGGAGCAGCGAAAAATCGAACATCTCGGAAGCTCTCACCCGCTTCGGCAGTTCGCCGCGAGCGAACGCCGTATCGAGGGATTTTTGAATCTTGTCCTCGCTCAGCATCAGGGAATCCACCATCACGCCGCTGATGTCGTCATACGATGCGGCGGCATTGGCTGCGCTCACCTTGAAATTTTTTTCGATGTAGGCGATCACCGCCGGCTTGTCGCGCCGGATCACCGCGACGACATCGCGCATCGAGCGCAAGACGTTGCGCACCTGTTCGGCCTGCCGTTCGACTTTTTGGCGAATGACCACCAGACCGAGCCAAGGTGCTTCGGCGAGCGAGCGGCTTCGCGCCAGAATCTTGAATCCCTTCTCCGCCATGATCCCGGTAAAAGGCGGGCTCAGGACCGCGGCGTTGACCGAGCCCTGTTGGATCGCGGTCAGGCTCACCGTCGTGCTGCCGGTTTGGATGAACGTCACTCGCTTCGGGTCCGCACCGCCACTTTCGATCATCAGCGAGCCGTAGCGGTGGCTCTCCGACCCGATGCGCGACACGGCAACCTTCTTGCCCTCGAGATCTTTGATGCTTGCAATCGTCGGCGGGCTCACCAGCGAGAACAGCGGCGCACGATAGAGCACCGCCAGCGCTTTCAACGGCATCCCGCCGGCGAAAGCGGCAAAGGCCGGTCCCGCCGATGGGGTAAAATCGATCTCTCCGGAAGCCAAGCCGGCCAGCTGCAAATCGCTACGCATCTGAATCAGCTCGACGTCGAGGCCGTGCCTTGCGAAAATTCCGGTATCTTTTGCATAATAAAAAGGCAGAAAAACGACATTGCGCACCGACAAGGCCAGACGCACTCGTTCCTGCGCCGAAACCACCGTCGGCGCAACCGCCCCAAAGATAACGGAAAGAAACAACGCAATCGTCAATTTAACTCTCATCGATCGGCAACCCTCCAAAAATTATTTGAATGACCTACGCGCTCTTGGCCCTCACGGGTGCGCTCAGCATGTTGAGCTCAGCAAAGAGATCACGCAACTCGTCATACGCCTGGCGGCTGAGCGGCCTGGAGGGCCAACGCGGATACATCTTGACATCGAAGCCACGCAGACGCATCGCTTCGCAGTAGATGGTTCGGCCGAATGGTCCGGCCAGGCGTAAAAAAATATCATGGATGCGGATCACGGTTTTTTGCAGCGCGAGAGCTTCTTCAGCCTTGCCGGCTTCGATGGCGCCAACTAGCGCGACGCCAATTTCCGGTGTCACCGCGAGCGGCGGACTGATCGTGCCGGCGACGCCGACGGACATCGCCGACACCAGATTGCTGGCCAAAGCGAACGTGGCAAACGGCGCTTTGACCATTTTCATGTAAGCCATCGCTTCATCGACGCTACCCATAGCCAGCTTGGCGCCGAAAATATTTGGCACCGCTTCCACCAGGCGCGCCATTAAATTAGGTTGGATGTTGTATCCCGAGTAGCGTGGGTTGTTGTAGACGAGAATCGGCATGCCCAGGGCGCGGTCAACCATTTTGAAATGCTCAATGATCTCGTACTCGGAGCGGTCGGCGTAATAGTAGGGGCCGACGTGGCCCACCGCCTCCGCGCCGATCGACTTGGCATGCCTGCCGAGATCGATGGCGGTATAGGGATCCACGGCACCCACATGCACCACCACCGGGACGCGATGGTTAACCCGCCGGACGATGATTTCTGCCACCCTCTTTCGTTCATCCGGCGTCATCGCCGGCCCCTGGCCGTAGGACCCTAAAACGAAAAACGCGTGCGCGCCACAGGCGAGGTACCAGTCGGTCAACTCGTCCATAAGCTTTTCATCGACGCGCCCATCGTTGAGAAACACTGTCGGGCTGGGCAAAACAATACCCCTGACCTGTTCCATCATAAAACTCTCCTGCTCATGATAACGCCTAAAACCCGGCCGTTACCGCTTCATTTGCTGAAAAACGAATTTCAAAACGCGAGCCGCGCGCAATCTTTGCAGCACTTCCGTCACCTTTCTATTCAGATAGCACCGCGCCAGTCAAACGGGGGCAACGCCGTCAGGTCCGCTCCGCCTCATCCATCGCGGCGCGCAGCATCGCACCGTGCAGATCGACCGAGGTCATGGCGCAATATTCGATGCCGTAGGTGGGGCGCTCGTCGGCCATGCCGGTTTCCAATAGGCGCTGCAGCGCCATGCGGTTGAAGCTCGCGTGGCCCATCACGCCCTCTTCGTGCTCGGCTAAATCGGCTTCCACATGGGTCGCAAAGTAGGTCGCCTTGTCGCGGTCAAAGCCGTAGTGCGTCGTCAGCGCCTGGTAGCACGCCGCCGACCAGTGGCCAATCTGCTCCTCCGTCGTCACAGCGGCGTACCACTCCGCCGCCGTGCCTTCATAGACGATGCCGCGCATGAAATCGATCTTGCCGCGAAACTCCGAAAGCATCGATGAAGTGAACACTTCCTCTTCGGTCAAACCGAAGGCGCGGGCGGTCTCCAGCATGACGAGAAAATGGCCCGGCGGTTTTGGATGTATGAACTCATCGGCGATCTTCTCTCCGATCGGTCCCATCAGATCGCGATTGATCTTGAAGAACGTGATATTGCGATGATAGGTGCAGGCGGTGAGCGTGTTGATTTCGATCGTGTAAGCGCCCCAGTTGCGGAAAAACGTTTTAAGGACTTTGAGCGGCAGCGTTCCCGCCAACAGTTGCCGCATGAACGGCGTCTGATTTACCCGGCTTTCCCAGCGCGCGCGCACCAGCGCGTAGAGCTGATCGACCGTCGCCTTCGCCTCGGTGGACGAGTATTTCTTGCCCAATTGTATTTTTAGCGACATGCCCCCTCTGTTTCGCTGGCGCCGATGCGCTTTTTGAGCGGCAATTCTCGAACGATCGCGGGCAACGCGCTTCGAGCGGTCTAGGACAGGAAGCGCTCCGGTGCAAAAGGCGCCGCGATTTGACTTCGGTTGCCGAGGAGCAGGTCTGCCGCCAGCGATCCGACGGCGGAGCTGGTCGTCATACCATGTCCGCCGAGACCGGCAACCCAGAAGAAATTTTTAACAGCGCCGTCCCAACCGATGACGAAACGTCCGTCCGGCGTCAATGTGCGCATGCCGGCCCAACCTTTATTGATGCTCACGCCGACAAGCCCCGGCATAAACTTGTCGATTTTCTCCGCCAGCAACTCCTTGACGCTTTCATCCACCGGCGGGTCCCCCGGTGCTAGCTCGGTTTGATCGCAGGCGCAGAGCAATAGCCCTTCGCCTTCCGGGCGAAAATAAATATCGTGGCTCACGTCCCAAACAAACGGCCAGCCGGAATCGACCCAAGCCAACGGCGGCGAGACGAAGAGATGACGCCGGCACGGCCGCAGCGGCAACGGACGAGCCCCCGCCAGTCCGGCGATGACATTGGCCCAGGCTCCGCCGGCGTTAACTACCGCCTTCGCTTTTATCCGCTCTTGGGCGGTGGCGATTTCGAACTCGCCGCCTTGAGACTGAACCGAGCGGACCGCAGCCTGGAAACGCACGCGTGCGCCGCCGCCGGTCGCGCCCTTTAGATAACCGGATAGCAGCGCGTGAATGTCGATGACGCCGTCACTGGCGCACCACGCCGCGCCCTCGAACTCAGCTTGCCGCAGTACCGGCACTCGACTTTTCGCTTGTTCGGGCGTCCACAACTCAACGTCGATGCCTACTCGCCGGCCCTGCTCAGCATCGCTTCGGAGCTTGTTCCATCCTGCGCCGCTGCCGAGAAGCAACGATCCGTTCGGTTTGAAATGCAACGGTTCGGGCCAATCGCTCGGTGGATGGCGCAAAAATGCTGCGCCGTCGCGCGTCAGCTTCGCCAGGTCGCTATCGGGCACGCACTGGCGCATCATCGCCGCGTTGCGTCCCGAGGAATGAAAACCAGGGATGCTCTCCTGCTCCAAAATCACGATGCTCGTAATCCCGCGCCGGACGAGATGGTAGGCGGTCGCGGCGCCGGCAAAGCCGGCGCCGATAATGGCAAATTCGTAAGTGTCCATCGCTATCAACCTGTTCTTTCTTTTACTATACGAAGTCGGCGCCAATTCCAAAGCCTCGGACTCGCGCGCCGATCATGTAGCGATGATCGCCGTTGCCACGGTTCGCTTTTGGGGTTTGAATCACCTCCAAACTGCGCTATAGTCCAAATCAAATGCGAATCCATCGTTACACCGAGTGGGATGGCACGCAGGAAATTCACTTCCCCACGACCGACGACCTCCTCAAACATCTGTCCGATCATCTGTTAGAAGAAGAAGGCGTGCGCCGAGCGCT
>JBLMXG010000085.1:0-8022 GCA_050257635.1 Chloroflexota bacterium | reverse complement strand
GTGAAATTGTAGTCGCGGTGAAGATGCCGTGTACCCGCAACAAGACGGAAAGACCCCGTGCACCTTTACTACAGCTTGGCAATGGATTTCGGATCAGCATGTGTAGGATAGGTGGGAGGCGAAGAAACCGGGCCGCTAGGTTCGGTGGAGCCGACGTTGAAATACCACCCTTGTTGGTCTGGGGTTCTAACCTAGGCTTCGGAACCGAGGCTGGGGACATTGCCTGGCGGGTAGTTTGACTGGGGCGGTCGCCTCCTAAAGAGTAACGGAGGCGTGCGAAGGTTCCCTCAGGCTGATTGGAAACCAGCCGTAGAGTGTAAAGGCAGAAGGGAGCCTGACTGTGAGACAGACATGTCGAT
Organism: Chloroflexota bacterium; assembly: GCA_050257635.1. GTDB lineage: Bacteria > Desulfobacterota > Binatia > UBA9968 > UBA9968 > DP-20. Next base: position 7,663 of record JBLMXG010000085.1, on the reverse strand, counting down.
CAGGGACGAAAGTCGGTCTTAGTGATCCGGTGGTTCTGAATGGGAGGGCCATCGCTCAACGGATAAAAGGTACGCCGGGGATAACAGGCTGATACCGCCCAAGAGTTCACATCGACGGCGGTGTTTGGCACCTCGATGTCGGCTCATCACATCCTGGGGCTGAAGCCGGTCCCAAGGGTATGGCTGTTCGCCATTTAAAGTGGTACGTGAGCTGGGTTCAAAACGTCGTGAGACAGTTTGGTCCCTATCCGCCGTGGGCGCAGGATACTTGAGGAGAGTTTTCTCTAGTACGAGAGGACCGAGAAGAACGCACCGCTAGTGTTCCGGTTGTGGCGCCAGCCGCATTGCCGGGTAGCTATGTGCGGACAGGATAACCGCTGAAAGCATATAAGCGGGAAGCCTCCTCCAAGATAAGGTATCCCAGGCCGTAAGGCCTCTAAAGACCCCTCGTAGACTACGAGGTTGATAGGCCGGATGTGGAAGGCCAGTAATGGTCGAAGCTAACCGGTACTAATTGGTCGTGCGGCTTGACCATATTTATCAATGCGACTCCGCGTTAATTCGTTGTGCCCGTATTCAGTTGTGAGAGAACAGAATTTAGTTGCGAGACGCGAGGCTCGAGTTTCGAGTCTGAAAATCTGAAAGGAGTTTCTTACTCATGGCTCACGCCTCATGACTTGAAACTAATAAAGTTTCCGGTGGCGATAGCGGAGGTGTCACACCCGATCCCATCCCGAACTCGGCCGTTAAGCCCTCCAGCGCCGATGGTACTATACGGTCGCCGTATGGAAGAGTAGGACGCTGCCGGATTTAAATTCAAAAGCCCGGCGCTCGAAAGAGCGCCGGGCTTTTTGTTTGTGCGCCCGGCAGGCGACCATGTGAGACTGAGCCCAATGGCGCTCCGTGCCAGCCATGACAAGGCAAAGGGCATCCGCTTGGGAACGTCTTACTCTGAGATGTCTCAGTATGTTCCTAACTGGGAAGAAAATGCCCGGAGAGTAGCCGCTACCCGGCCTGGCATCCTTTGTGCTCCTAGTTCGCTCCATGCGGAACACGGCGAAAAAAATACTGATTGTTGACAGCAATGACAGCTTCCGGGAATCGCTCCGGACATTTATCCGAAGTTTGGGGCACGATGTCTTCGAAGCTGCCACGGGCCCAGAGGCGCTGGAAAAGGTTTCCTCCGTCCGTCCTGATTTAATCATGTTGGAAGTGCGCTTGCCCGGCATGAATGGAGATGAAGTGACGGCACAATTAAAGAAGAGCCTGTCGACCCGCAACATCCCCGTGATTCTAAATACCGGTTGGACCACTGCCTGCAACATTGAAGAGCGCATCAACCGGGCGCTTAACGCCGGGGCCGAAGAGATCTTGTATAAGCCGTTGCAATTCCCCATGCTGCGCAACGTCTTGCGCGCTTACTTGTTGGCGTAGAGTCACGGAGCAAGCGATCACAGCCGCGAAACTATATATATTCCTACCCGTGAACTTCTAGGCTAGCTCTCGCCTGCTGCCAAATGGGGTTTCCCATCGGCATCACTATCGCTGATTTATCACACGGATATCTCCCCTCGAGCGGAACCGACAATTCAAGGCCCACAGGTCTTGCCGGGACAAACACGACATCGTTTAAATTTATTAAGTTAAGGTGGCCGATGGCGACGCCGGGTAGATAGCGGCGGAACGGAAGATCTTGCCGCCGATGCTTTATCAATATTCGTCGTTTAGAAAACTGAGCATTTCAAATCGATCATCGCCGATGAATTTTCCTTCGATCCTGACATGATCGCCGGAGTGAAGGGTTTGAAAACGATCTCGGTCGGAATTCCTCACGTTTTCGGACAGAGCCACCGAAACCATTTGACCCAGCCGATCATCCAGCTCGAAAGAATTGTCGCGCCGGTTCACACTTCGTACTTTTCCGGCCAACGTCTCGATGCGCGGCGCCGAAGCAAAATCTTTGCGTTTATCGCGCGCGCCGGCACTCTCTTCTCGAACGCGAATTAAATCCACATACGATTCACCGCGCGTGTCCTGTTTCATTTGCATAGCGACGACATCGCCTGGGGCGAGTCGGGTCATCGGGTATAAGCGGCCACGGTAAAAAATCTGCGCGTCCCGGCTGTAGGTTATCACCCGGCTCTCACCGCCATTCGGATGCAGATAAAGCCGCCTCGCAGCAAGATCGACACGGTCGACCGAGCCGACCACGTCCGGCTGACCCTCTGGAAGCGTCGGGCGGGGAAACAGCGCGATATCCTCCATGCAGCCGGGGACGCCCATTAAGAGCGTCCCCAGTGCCAGGATCCAGAGCGCATGGTTCGTCAGCTTCATCGCCGCTGCTAATAAATGATCGAGCCCTTTTCGATCTGCGCTTTGCGAGCTTCGTATTCTCGACGCGAGATTCTCTCGTTCTTGTAGTCGGCCTCCAGTTTCTCCATCTGGCTATGCGCGTTCACTTCGTATCCCGCGCCGGTCGCTAAACTGCCCACCGCCGCGCCACCGAGAAACGCACAGCCGCTTTGCGTGAAACCGACCAACAGCGCGATCAGCAAAATCATTCTTTTCATGCTCAACCTCCTGCATAAACTTTTTGGCCGCGTAAACGAGGGAATGCGCAAGCTTCATACCATGGGCAAAAAATCAGGGCTTCGCGAATTGAAACAGATTTTTGTCGATCGTCACGCTCTTAAGCCGGAAAGGGTCAGTAAAATTCATACAAACTGTCGGGATTTCTACTGACGTCCGCAAGATATTGCCGCTCATCGTGGACCGTGAGTATTTCGTGACGCGGAGATCAAACGTCGATAGACAGATACTGATGCGGTTGGGCCTGCCCTAAAACTTGCCAGACTTGAGTCGATCGCATATACCGATGGTCGATATCGGCTGAGTCGGAGCGCTAAAACTTGAGAGGAGAAATGCGTTGAAGCAAAAGTATTTCGATTGTCATTTTCATATCATCGACAAGAAGTTTCCGGTCGTGCCCAACCAGGGGTTCATGCCTGATGCCTTTACCAGCGAGGATTATCTGGCGCGTGTAAAAGCGGTCGACCTTTGCGGCGGCGCGGTGGTGTCGGGCTCGTTCCAGGCTTTCGACCAATCGTATCTATTCCACGCTTTAAAGTTCCTTGGCCCGACCTTCGTCGGCGTCACGCAGGTGCCGCAGACCGTTTCGGATCAGGAGTTGCGGGAACTCGACAGCGCCGGGGTGCGCGCGGTTCGTTTCAACGTCAAGCGCGGTGGCTCGGAAGATATTCGTCACTTGGAAAACTTTGCACGACGGGTTCATGAACTGGTCGGCTGGCACACGGAGTTGTATGTCGATTCGACCGAGCTCGCCGATCTTTTCGAGACTCTCGTTTCGTTGCCGGCGGTCAGCATCGACCACCTCGGCCTCTCCAAAGCGGGTTTCCAGACGCTACTCAAACTGGCGGAAAAAGGCGTGCGGGTGAAGGCAACCGGGTTTGGACGGGTCGACTTCGATGTCCGTCCCGCGCTGACCGATTTGTACGCCGCCAATCCACGGGCGCTCATGTTCGGCACCGACCTGCCGTCCACCCGCGCGCCGCGGCCTTACCGAGACGACGATTACACCCTGGTCCTGGAATCATTGGGAGATGAAAAAGCGGCCAACGTTTTGTACCAAAACGCGATCGAGTTTTATCGGCCAAAAAAAATCAACTAGAGGGTGAGGGTGACACCGGCGCGGGACGATTAACGAAGGAGCGACGTTTCCGATTATGGTGACCGCAACACACACGCAAAACCGGCAATTCGCGGGCTATGTGGATCTACCGGGCGTGGGCCTCTGGTACACTGACAGCGGCGGCAGCGGCGCTCCAGTCGTGCTGCTTCACGCCAACACCGGCAATGCCGACAGCTGGCAGTACAACATTCCGGGTTTTATCGAGGCAGGCTATCGGGTGATCGCCTTCGATCGGCGCGGCTGGGGCCGCAGCATGGCCAATCCGGACACCGGCACCCAGCCCGGCACCATCGCGGCAGATCTTCACGCCCTTATTGAACACCTGCGGCTCGACCGGTTTCATCTCGTCGCGGTCGCGGGTGGCGGCTTCGCGGCCTATGATTATGTCCTCTGGCATCCCAAGCGGCTCCGCAGTCTGGTCATCGCCGCCAGCGGCGGCGCAATTACCGATGAAGCAATGCGCCAGCTTCGTGAGCGGACGACGCTTCCGGGGTTTTCGAGCTGGCCCGCGGAGTTTCGCGAAGTGAGCATGGGCTACATGGCGACCAACCCCGATGGTCTAAAGCGCTGGCTCGAGATTCACCACAACTCGCGGCAGGAGGGTGCTCCGGTGCAGCCGCAGCGCACGACGATCACGTACGAAAAGCTCGAAACGATTCGCGTGCCGACGCTTTTGATGCCCGGAGATCAGGACCTGCAGTGCCCGCCCTGGGTCATGCGCCGTCAGCTCGCCCATATCGCCGGCGCCAAGTTCATTGTCTTGCCGGAGGCTTCGCACTCGATCAACTGGGAGCAGCCCGAGGCGTTCAACCGCAATGTTTTGTAGTTCATCAAAGATTGGTAAGCGACTCGGAAAACTTGGATGCGTTGACGATTGTAAAAATACAAGACCTAACACCGATCGTGTGCAAGGGATTGCATCTCAAGTGTGATTACGATGCGACGGTGTACGGTGTGTTGGAAGCAAACATACTTACCAAATTACCCACGCCTCGCACTTTTGATCTCCCAGGTCGTTTGACGACCCGGCGACGAAGCGATTATAGAAAAAACGACAAGCGACAGGAGCCGTGACGATGAGTAATCGCGCCGCTGAAATCCGCGCCGGCCTCAAACACCCGGTGATCGACGGCGACGGCCACTGGTTGGAGCCGGTGCCGGTCTTTCTCGAGTACCTGCGTGAAGTCGGCGGCGCGCAATCGGTCGACCGGATGAGAGCTCTCTGGCAGCGCACTCACCTGTGGTACCGTTCCACCTGGGCGCAGCGCCGGCACGCTCGCACCCGGCGCAGCAACTGGTGGGGCGTCACCAGCAAGACCCTCGACAAGGCCACTGCGCTGCTGCCAGCTTTGTTGAACGAACGACTGCCGGAGTTGGGCATCGACTTCGCGCTGATCTATCCGAGCCTTGGGCTCGCATTCAACGGTGTTGCTGAGGATGATCTCCGCCGGGCCGCCGCCCGTGCCTATAATAAGATGACCGTCGACATGTTCGCGCCTTTTGCCGCAAGATTTGCCCCGGTGGCGATTATTCCCATGCATACGCCGGAGGAAGCGATCGAGGAGCTCGAATGCGCCGTCGGCGAGCTGGGTTACCGAGCGATCATGCTCAAGGGAAACCAGGAGCGTCCGATTCCGAGCGCGGCAAAAGGCATTGATGCGAAGAAAGCCGCGTGGTACGTCGATACCGTCGGCCTCGACAGCCCGCTCGATTACGATCCGTTGTGGCAGCGCTGCGTCGATCTTGGCGTCGCCGTAACCCAACACTCGGGCAGCGCCCGTTGGCCGGACCGCAGCTCCATCAGCAACTTCACCTACAACCATGTCGGCCACTTCGCCGCATCGAATCACGCCTTCGCCAAGGGCGTTTTTCTGGGCGGTCTGGTGCGGCGCTACCCGAGCCTTAATTTCGGCTTCATGGAAGGCGGCGTCAGCTGGGCCTGTCAGTTGTGCGCCGACCTGATCGAACACTGGGAAAAGCGCCGCCCCGCCGGCCTGCAAAACCCCACCGCCACGAGCATCGCCGAGATGCATCGATTGATCGCCCGGTATGGCGACGCGAGACTGAAAGCCAACGCCGACGCCATCATGAACAGCCTGGACTTTTTGCGGCCGGAATGCAGCGTCGAAGAGCTCGCGCGGCCGGAGTTTATCGCCGACGATTTTGCTGCGGCGGGAATCGAGTTTAAAGACGATATCCGGGCGGCATTCTCCACCAACTTTTTCTTCGGTTGCGAGGCCGACGACCGAACGACCCTATGGGCCTTCGATCCGCGCATGGGTTTCCGCCTGCGGCCGGTGTTCAGCTCCGACTTCACGCACTTTGACGTCCCAGACTTTGCGGATGTCATACCCGAAGCGTTCGAGATGGTCGAGAAGGGCTTCGTCACCGAACAGGATTTCCGCGAGTTCACGTTCGCCAACGCCGCCAGGCTGCACACGCGCAACAACCCGGGCTTCTTCAAGGGTACGGAGGTCGAGCAGGCGGTTGCCGATGAGTTGGGCCTGGAAAGAGCATCGCCCGCTGCGAGCGGATAGACGGCTGTGCTATGTGTGGGCGCTCCATAAGTCCAAACTCACGCCAGACTCGAAGCGGCCTCCAGCGGAGCCGCTCTGTTGTGCGAGATTGGGCCGAGGTATAAAAGCGAAGCCAGTATACCTCAGGAAGGGAGCCGGATGCGGCGAACCGAAATAAAATGGAAACGGCTACGAATCATGCCAGAATTCAGCAAGGAAAATCTTCTCGATTTGTTTTGGCCGCCGTGGCAGCCCTGCTGCTCGGAGCTATGCCGACTTGGGCTCAGGAGCGGCCGCTCAAAAAAATCAACTGGGGCCAGACCGCTTTGTCGGCGGCCATGTGGATTCCCTGGATCGCCAAGGAAGCGAAAATCTACGAGAAGAACGGTTTGGACGTTGAAATTGTCCTGCTGCGCGGCTCTGGACAGAGCTCGCAGGCGCTCTTGAGCGGGAGTTTGTTTGCCGCCCCGGTAGCCTTGCCGCAATTGATGCTCGCCGACCTGAACGGCGCCGATATGGTCAATGTCGCTCATACGGTGGCTTCGGCGAGCAGCAAACTGCTGGTTCGACCGGAAATCAAAACAGCGGCGGATTTGCGCGGTAAAAGAGTGGCGACTTCGAGTATTGGTTCGCTGGGAGATTTCTTGTTTCGCTATGCGCTACGCAAGCACGGCATCAATCCTGACCGCGAGATTACCTGGATTTCGATCGGCACCAATGCCGAGCGGCTGCAAGCGTTGTTGACCGGCGTGATTGACGGCGCCGACGTGACCTATCCTGCCGATGTTCAGGCCGAGCGCAAAGGCTACCGTGTATTGATCGACGCCCGCAAAGAAATCGTTTTCCCGACGACCTCCGTGGTGACGACCCGCAGAAACATCCGCGAGGACCGTGACACGGTCATGCGCATGGTCCGCTCCCACGTCGAAGGCATAGCCTTCCACAAGCAGAACAAAGAGTTCGCGCTCAAGGTGTTGACCAAATATGTCAGGACCGCGGATCGAGAATTTCTCGAAGGCTCTTACAATATCTTCAAACAAGACTTTATCCCTGCCCCGTATCCGATCACCAAAGGTCTCGACCCCACCTATGACTACGTCGCGCAAACCCGTCCCGACATTCGCAACCACAAGCCGGAAGAGTTCGTCGACGCGAGTTTCATCACGGAACTCGACAAGAGCGGGTTTATCAAGAAGCTCTACGAAGGCAAGTAAGGACTTTGGGCAGATACCTATGAGTTTGATCAAGTCACGAAAACCCGTCGCTGGCTGCGGGGAGGTATTCACTCCTCCGTGGATGGGCGAGGCGATGCTCGCCGTCGTTAAGGACGAGACCGAGCGGATCGACTCCCGCTTCCTGGAGCCGGCGTGCGGGAGCGAGAACTTACGCACTTTGACGTCCCAGACTTTGCGGATGTCATACCCGAAGCGTTCGAGAT
>JBLMXG010000084.1:0-4569 GCA_050257635.1 Chloroflexota bacterium | reverse complement strand
AATATCTTTGATCAGATTCATCCGCGTGCCAAAGAAATCGGCCGACATGCGCCCGACTCCGGTGACGTTGCCGCCCGGATACATGTAGCTCTTGATCAAGCCGGCTTCGACGAGATCGCCGGCGCCTGCGACGACGATGGGAATCGTGTTCGTTGCCATCTTCGCGGCCACCGCGACGGCAGTACCGCCGACAACGATCACGTCCGGCTTGTCCGCCACCAGTTCTTTGGCGAGTTGTTCTAGACGGTCGGTTTTCCCGTCGGCAAAACGATAGTCGAAGACGATGTTTTTGCCTTCTTCGTAACCAAGCTCGCGCAGCCCCTGGCGCAAGCCCTGGTCGCGCGCCGCGTTCAACTGCCGCGAGGTCGACACCAGGACGCCGATTTTCCAGGTCTTCGCCGACTGCTGCCCCTGAGCGATTCCAGTCACGCCCACCACCGAGGCGAGCAGTAAAATTGAAAACATGGTTTTCATCGTTCCCCTTCATTCAGCTCTGAGTGCTGAGTCATGAGCCCTGAGTTTTTCCGAATTCCCAACTCGATCCTCAGCACTCGTTAATCAGCACTGTCATGGAATCACTTTATCCGCCCGGGTCAGCAGGGTCTGCAGAATCGTCAGGCCAATCTGCTTATTCCCGCTTCAGCGGCGGTTCGGTAACACGAATTGACATGATATACTAATATCAGCATATTGAGCAGCGTGGACAAGCCGCTGATTTGGCTAGGAACCGCGCGTAACGCGCTGAAAGACTTTCGCGACGATGCGCGACGGCTTGCTGGGTTTCAGTTGCGTCGTGTTCAACAAGGGCTTGAGCCCAACGATTGGAAGCCTATGACCTCCGTCGGTCGCGGCGTGAAGGAAATTCGCATTCACACGGGTCTTGAACATCGAGTACTTTACGTGGCGACGTTTGCGGAGGGAGTGTATGTTTTGCATGCCTTCGAGAAACGCGCACAAAAGACTCCCAAACGAGATCTCGAACTGGCACGCGAACGTTTTTGCGCGCTGATCGAAAACCGACGTAGTCAACGAATTAGAGCGAGGTAAGATAGACATGAAGATAAAAATGTCGCGATCGACCGGTAACATCTTCCGCGATATCGGTTTTTCCGCGGGCGAAGCCGAGCATCTGCTCGTGCGCGCGGACTTGATGATCAAGGTCCAAGAACTCATCGAATCCAAGGGTCTCACCCAGGCGGAATTGGCAAAAACTCTACGCATTAGCCAGCCTCGGGTTAGCGACCTGCGTCGCGGCCGGATCGATCTGTTTAGCACTGACGCGCTGATCGACATTCTGGCGCGTCTTGGCGTTCGCGTCCGGCTTGTGGTGAAAGGAAAACGTCGGGGACTCAAGGCGGCTTGAGGCACATCCGTGAGGCCCGCTGTCCGCAGTGAATCATTACCTGATCGAGGCTTCGTTATCTCGATCCCAGGTCGTCCTGAGTAGTTGCTTTTTTACCGAATCACTCGATCCGCCCGCGCCAGCACGTTCGGCGGTATTGTCCGGCCGATTTCTTTGGCGGTTTTTAAATTGACCACAAACTCGAATTTCGTAGGTTGCTCGACCGGTAGATCCGCAGGCCTGGCGCCTTTGAGGATTTTGTCGACGAACAGAGCCGCACGACGATGCAAGTCCGCCAGATCCGCCCCGTACGACATGAGGCCGCCGGCTTCGACAAATGCGCGGTCGTCATAGATCGCTGCGAGCCGGCTTTTGGCAGCAAGTTCGGCGAGCCGGTTTCGGTTATTAACGATCATGGGGTTTCGAAGCGTGAGAAGAGCATCAATGTGTTTTTTCGTTGCGACTCGAAACGCGCCTTCGAAATCACTGGGTGACGTCACGTCGACGGCTTGCAGCCGCAACCCCAACGCTCGACCCGCCGCTTCCACCTCTTTCCACTTCGGGGTCGCATCCCGACCCGTCGGATTCCTTATCACGGCAACCACACGGGCCTGTGGAACAACTTCCTTGAGCAGCTCAAGCCGTTTGCCATGCAATTCGGTAGAGATCGAGGTTAGGCCCGTAATATTGCCGCCCGGGCGCGCGAGGCTCGCAACCAGGCCCGTTGCGACCGGATCGTCCGTGCTCCTCATGACAATCGGAATAGTCTTGGTGGTATTTTTGGCGGCATGGGCCGATGGCGGATTGATAGCGACAATGATGTCAACTTTAAGAGCAACCAGCTCTGCCGCAAGTTCAGGAAGGCGATCGAGTTTGCCTTCAGCCGAGCGGTACTCGATCACGATATTCTTGCCCTCGATGTAGCCCAAATCGGCTAAGCCTTGGCGAAATGCTTTCAGGTCTCTAGATTCGAGCGCGGAATTCGACGCGAGATAACCTAACCGAGGAGGTTTCGAGACCGGCTGTGCCTGTACGATGCCGCCCAAGCCCATCACCGCGGCGAGCAGTAAAATTGAAAACATGGTTTTCATCGTTCCTCATCAAGCGCGGAGTGCTAAGTCATGAGTCCTGTGTTTTTCCGGATTCCCAACTCAGTCCTCAGCGCTCGTTACTCAGCACTGTCATCTGATGACTCTATCCGCTCTGGCCAAAACGTTCGGTGGGATGGTTAATCCGATTTGCCTGGCGGCATTTAGATTAATGATGAACTCAAACTTTATCGGCTGCTCGATGGGAAGATCGGCGGGCTTGGTGCCTTTCAGGATTTTGTCTACGTACGTGGCGGCGCGGCGGAATAAGTCGGGAATGTTCGCGCTGTAGGTCATGAGACCGCCAGCGTCGACGAATTCTGATCTGGCGTATGCCGCGGGAAGCCGGTCCTTTGCGGCAAGATTTACAATCATTGTTCGTTGAGAATTGAGGAGGGGGCTTCCTAGCACGAGAACCGCGTCTGCACGTTCCTTAGTTGCCGCTCGAAATGCACTCTCGATATCCTTGACGTTGAGCACGTCTAAAAATTGAACCTTTACTCCGTAAGCTTTCGTGGTGCGTTCGATCTCTTTTACTACTCCCGCGTACTGAGGGACGGCGGATGTTCCGAGGACCGCCACGCGCGAGAGTCTGGGTAGAATCTCCTTCAAAAGTTCCAGCTGTTTTCCGCTTAACTCCGGTGCAAGGCTGGATAGGCCGGTAACATTTCCGCCGGGCCGCGAAAGGCTGGTTACGAACCCCGAGCCAACCGGGTCGTCCCCGAACGCCATCACGATCGGGATAGTAGCTGTTGCCGCCATGGCAGCGCGGGTTGGCGGCGGAGCGCCCGTGACAATGACATCTACCTTAAGACGCACCAGCTCGGCCGCCAGTGCGGGGAGGCGATCTATTTTCCCTTCTGCAGATCGCCACTCAATGACAACGTTCTTCCCCTCTACGTACTTAAGATCATGCAGACCCTGGCGGAATGCCTCAATGCGGGCCGCATTAACGGAAAGGGATACGGTACTTAGGTAGCCAATCCTCGGGATTTTCTTTGGCTGCTGTGCGTGGGCAAGTTCACAACGCGCAAGGATCGAGACGGCAAGCACAATGGCGAAAAAGCAGGCGTTTCGACTACTGTTGCCTGTTGTCTCGTGCCTGATGCCTATTCTCATCGAATCACCCCTATCGGCCCGCGCCAGCACGTTGGGTGGAACCATTTCAATTTTGGATTTTGGATTGCCGATTTTCGATTGTCGGTCATCGGATTACTTTGTCGGCTCTGGCTAGCACGTTTGGGGGTATTGTTAATCCGATCTGTTTCGCCGTCTTGAGATTGATGATCAGCTCGAATTTCGTCGGTTGCTCTATTGGGAGATCGGCAGGCTTGGCACCTTTCAGGATTCTATCCACGTAGCTGGCTACACGGCGATAGCTGTCCGTAAGATCCGCCCCGTAGTACATGAGGCCACCGGAATTTACGGCTTCTCTCTCGCTATACGTTGAGGGCAACCGCCTCTTTAACGCAAAGTCCGCGATCCGTTTTCCCTTAGCTGCTATAGCCAGGCCACCGGATGCGTAGAGTCCGTCAGGGAGCTCTTTTTTCAGGGCAGCAAAAACCCTCTCGAAATCTTCCGCAATTCGTATCTCCCAAAGCTGAATGGTCAACCCCAGCGCCCCCGCGCCTCGACTGGGAGTTCGTTTTTCACTTGACGTGCAATGGGAACGGCGGGGTCGTAGAGAACCGCGACGCGGGCAAGTTTGGGAACGGATTCCTTGAGTAGCTCCAGCCGCTTACCACCAAGGTCTGTTTGAAGATTTGTAATGCCGGTGACGTTGCCGCCGGGACGGGCAAGGCTTTCAACCAGGCCTAGCTTGACAGGATCGCCCCCACCGCCCGACATAACGATGGGAATCGTCTTGGTTGCATTCTTGACCACTTGGATCGGTATGAATCCTCCCGCTACCAAGATGATATCAACCTTGAGACGCACCAACTCGGCGGCAAGGTCAGGGTACCGATCGCGCCTTAGCTCTGCGTATCGGTACTCGAAGGTGATGTTCTGCCTTTCTATGTAGCCAATCTCCCGCAGAGCCAGACGCACCCCCTCGGCACGACTCGATTCGCTCGCCGCATCGTACGCCGATAGATACCCTATTCGTGGAATTTTCTTCGGCTGCTGCGCCTCGGTACA
>JBLMXG010000083.1:0-5699 GCA_050257635.1 Chloroflexota bacterium | reverse complement strand
CCCGCTTTAATCCCGTGGACAAACGTATGCCAAATGAACTTGGTCCGAGTCGCAAGCTTGATCACGTCGGTGGGCTCGCCATCGGGGCGATCAAACAATAACAGGTAGACCTCCCCGGCGTTTCTCGTGTAGAGCGCAAAGTTTACGCCGTCTTCGGCCAGGCTCGCGCCCAGCGGATAGCAGCTTCCGTCGGAAAGTTTTTTTTGGCTTTGACCTGCAACGGCCATGGCGCCTCCCATGAGGAATGCTCACAATATGCGTCGCGCCGCTTGAAGCAGGAAACTCAGGATGCGGGCGACGTTCGGAAAGAGAGCTGCAAGAGAATCGTCGCTGCTCCGCGGCTATGTTGTGTGCCGGCGGTCTAAAAAGATTTTTTTAAGTATCCGCCGAACGCGCCTTGTCGGAGAGCTTGCGCAGTTGCTCCAGACCGGCGTCGATTTTCTTCTCCATATTCTCCCAGGCTTTTACGCTCGCGGTCTTGAGGGCCGCCAGCTGCTCTCTCAGCGCTTTCGCTTTCTCCTGCCATGCTTGCTCCGCTTCGCGGTATTTCTTTTTGGCCTCGCCGCCGGCTTTCTCGGCCTTGGCTTTGAGCTCTTGGAACCGTTGCTCGTACGACTTTAGTGCGGCTTCCGCTTTCTCGCGGTATTCTTCATGTTTTTTTGTCGCGTAGGATTTCAACGCTTCGTAAGTCTCCGCGGCTTCCTTTTTGACCTCCGCGGCGCCGGGAGCGGGCTTGGATCCATCGTCTTTGGGTTCTTTGCCACACGCAGCGACAAGCAAGGAGATCCCAATTATCGCGACCAATATGGTATGGCGCATGGATGATCCTCCGGCAAAAAAAATTTTGCAATCAATGAATCTCGGCGCGGCTTCCCGAGCTCAAAGATTCACGGTTCCATACCCCGGGAACCGCCGCATGGCAGAAAGGACAACGGCCTTGGTCGAGTTGATTGGACTGCACGGTGAAACCGACCCGGCGGACCAATGTCTTGCCGCAGCGTTGACAGATTGTGTCCTCACGAAGCGCCGGTAAATTGCCGCAATAAACATGGTGCAGCCCATTGTCCTTGCCGATGCGCCAGGCGCGCAGTAACGATTCTCGGTCTGTGGGCTCGACCTCCATCATCTTATAAGCGGGGAAGAAAGCGCTCAGGTGCCAAGGAATATTGGGGTCGATGTAACTTAAGAACAGAGCGATCTGGCGCAGCTCCTCATCGGAGTCGTTATGCCCCGGGACCACCAGCGTCGTTACTTCCATCCAGATGCCGAGTTGCTTCGCCAGCGCTATCGAGTCGAGCACCGGCTGCAACTTGGCTCCGGACATGCGGCGATGGCGCTTGTCGTCAAATCCCTTGAGATCGATATTCACCGCGTGCAGATAGGGGTGAATCGTGCGCAAGGCTTCCGGCGTCATGTAACCGTTGGTGACGAAGATATTTCTCAGGCTGGCCTCGGCCGCCAGTATTGCGGTGTCGTAGGCGAGCTCGAAGAAAACGGTTGGCTCGGTATAGGTATAGGCGATCGATCTACAGCCCGCTTCGAGCGCGTAATTGACGATCTCCCTCGGCGTGAGCTTTTCGCCAGGGACGGCGCCTTCGTGGAGTCTTGGCAGCTGCGAGATGTCCCAGTTCTGGCAATACCGGCAATGAAAATTGCAGCCCACCGTCGCGATCGAGAATACCGAACTTCCAGGGAGAAAGTGAAACAAGGGTTTTTTCTCCATCGGATCGATGTGGGCGGCAATCACCCGGTCATAGACCAGCGTACGCAAGACCCCTGCATGGTTTACCCTGACTTTGCAAACTCCCTCGCGTCCGGCAGGCACATAACAACGGTGCGCGCAGAGGTTGCAGGTCACGGCATCATCGGCCTCTCTGTCGTAGAGCATCGCCTCCTTCGACAGTGCGGAGAGGCGCGAGTTCTCAACTTTGCTTGCGCGGAGCATCACGGAATCGGTTCTTCCTCTTTGTGATAGCGTCTAATGCTTCTCCTGGGAATTCGAATTCGGCTGGTCGGTAAAAATCTGCAATTACAGTGCCGTTGAAAACCTTACGCCCGGAGGAAGTCTGTAAGAATGGCGCAGCAACCCCGCACATAAAGCGGCTTTATCCAGGTGAATGATTATTCAAGGTTTCAGCCGATAAAGGCGGCACAGTTTCACGCTCTCCACCGCGCTTCTTCAATCACAAGTTTGCGACTGGCCGACGAGTTTTTTTTCAACAATGCGAATTCGGCCGTAAAGAAAGCGGAAAAGCCTAGTTTACCCAATGGCACGCCAGTTGCGCCCATCCTTACCGAGGAAAATCGCTGGAGGAGCAAGCCAAAGGATGGTAGTGGGCGCAATCCAATTAAGCGGTAGAGAGTCGAAGACAATCGCAAAACGACAGGGCGTCTTGGTCGTATGGGTGGTTTGTTTTTCCTTTGTACTTGCGGCTCCCTTTGGCTCCGCGCCAACGGTTTTTTCTCAGACCCAGCCGGGATGGCAGGAGCGATGGGATAAGACTGTGGCGGCGTCGAGGCAGGAAGGCAAAGTTGTGGTCTTCGGTCCCGCCGGTGAAGCCATCCGCAATGCGCTGGTTGACGCGTTCAACAAATCCTTCCCGCACATCAAGTTGGAATTTGTCGGCGGGCGCGCCATAGAGCAGGCGATGAGACTCAAAGCCGAACGAGACGGCAAAGTGTTCAGCGTCGATATCTTTATCGGCGGCTCCGTTACGCTGATGGAGTTGAGTTTATCCGGCGCATTGGAACGGCTCGAGCCCGCGCTGATACTGCCGGAAGTCAAAGAACCCAAGTATTGGCGCGACGGCCGCTTGGAGTTTACCAATCCCAGCACGCGTTTTACCCTGGTATTTTCCAGCCAGCCGAACCCACCGGTCATTTTCAATCCGCGACTGGCAAAGGTCACGGAGCTCGATGAGCTCTACGAACTGATAGATCCGAAGTGGCGGGGAAAATTCGTTTTAAATGATCCATGGCCTCCCGGACCCGGAGGGAGCATGTTTCGCTGGCTATGGCGAACTCTCGGACCGGACAAAGCGACCGACTTTTTTACTAGGATTCGGCGTCAAGCAGGGACGGTTGACCGCGATCAGCGGCGGCAAATCGAGTGGATCACGCTGGGGAAATACGCCTGGCTCTTAGGCCCCAATAACGGCATGTTGTATCAGCTGGCTCAGCGCGGACTCAAATTCGGCGTCCTGTCAGAATTCAAAGACTACGGAACCCATATCGGCACTGGGTCCGGCTGCATCGCGCTGATCAATCGCGCGCCCCACCCCAATGCCGCGCTGGTTTTTCTCAATTGGTTTCTCAATCGACAAGGACAGACGGTGTGGAGCAAGGCGTTGAATCTGCAGACAAGGCGGCTGGATGTTCCGTTGGATCACATCCCTTCGTATTTAATTGTAAAGCCGGGCGCCAAGTACTGGATCAGTTACTACGAAAAAGACGCGCAAAGATCACCGCGAGAAGAAGCGACGATGAAAGAGTTATTCGGTCGCTGAGCGAATCACGTGAGCACTATCGTCGATTCATCGAAACCGGGCCTCGTCCGGCCGATGGTTTCCAAGAAGTTTCAGATTCCCAAGCTCGCATGGAATACCATCCCGGCGTTACTGTTGATCGGTTTGTTGATTTTGCTCTTGGCCTATCCCGTGGCGTTGCTCTTTATCAAAAGCTTTGTCGCGAGCCGTCCAGGCCATCCAACAGTATGGACTCTGCGCGGGTGGATTGAAGCCTTCACGGACGCGGGATTACCGCTGGCTCTCGGCAACACCTTTTTTCTTGCAGCGGTGCGCGTCGCGATCACCAGCGCGCTGGCGATTTTTTTCGCCTGGGTGGTGACGCGCACGGATACACCGTTAAAAGGGTTCATCGAACTGGCGTTATGGCTTGGCTTTTTCCTGCCGCTGCTGCCCGTGACGATGGGCTGGATTCTACTCTTGGACCCGCACTATGGGCTGATCAATAAATGGCTAGTCGGCAGCTTTGGCCTTTCTGAGGCGCCTTTCAATATCTATTCTTACTGGGGCATCGTCTGGTGCCACCTGACTTTCAGCACCTCGGTCCGTTTCATGCTGATGACTCCGGCCTTCAGCGCTATGGACGCGGCGATGGAAGAGGCCGGTTTGGTATGCGGCAGCAATCGAGCCGGTGTCTTGATGCGGGTTACGATCCCGGCTTTGGCGCCTGCGGTATTGGCCTCTACCGCGCTCGGTTTTATCCGAAGCCTTGAATCTTTCGAGATCGAAATGGTGCTCGGCATCCCCGCCGGCATTTACGTCGTCTCGACCAAGATCTGGGACTTCATCCACTGGGATCCGCCCTATTACGACCGCGCCACCGCGCTGTGCAGTATTTTTTTGTTGTTTATCTTTTTGCTGGTGTCGTTGCATCGGCGCTTTCTTCGCGGCCGCGAGTACACCACCGTGACCGGCCGAAGCCATATCGGCGCGAGTTTTAGCCTGGGCCGCTGGCGTTGGCTGACTTGTGGAATTTGTCTGCTGTTCGTCGGAGTGATGATTATTCTGCCGCTGCTGACGCTTGTGGTCGGCAGCTTCATGGAGCTGCTCGGCCACTTCAATCTGGAAACCACTTGGACCACCCGCCATTGGACCGGCCTCTTTGCCGATCCGGTGTTTTTGGGCTCACTGCAGAACACGATCATCTTGGGATTGGGCGCAGCGCTCGTCGGCACGCTGATTTACGCGCTGATCAGTTACTTGATCGTTCGCACGGCGCTCCCTGGCCGCAGTGTCATCGACGTTCTTTCTTGGCTGCCCTGGGCTTTGCCGGGGGTTTTGATCAGCCTGGCGCTGCTCTGGACGGTGCTCGGCTCGGGCGAGTGGGTGAAGCTGCTTTACGGGACGGTCTCGCTCTTGGTGCTGGCGATCATCATCAAAGAGATGCCGCTGGGCACCCAGATCATCAAAGCCGCGGTGCAGCAGATCAGTCCGGAGTTGGAAGAGGCGTCGAGCGCGGCGGGGGCGGACCGGTTGGACTACTTTCGGCGCATCCTCCTGCCGCTGCTCAAGCCGACGATGTTGTCCGTGGCGATCATCGTCTTTATTTCGGCCGCCCGCGATATCCCCACCGTGATATTCTTATCGACGCACGAGTCGCGCACGCTGTCGCTGCTGATGTTGGATTCCATCGTCGAGGCGAACCAGGAAAAGGCCGCGGTGATTGGTGTCCTGCTGGTTTTTCTTATCTTTGGGTTTTTGTTGCTCGGCAGGCTTTTGGGGTTTCGCCGAACCTCGATGAGCTGACACCGTGGATCGCAATTACTAACGACACGTCAACATTAAATATGGTAACGGTTTGCCAGCACTGCCCACACCTGAGTCGCTACGGAGCGGCGGCACAAAGATTATCTTTTTGCCGGTAAATGTAGCTATGGCCGAATTTCGCGGTTGACGTTGACTTGGGCGCCGTAGGGCTGCGACGGTGCGGCTTCTGACGCTGAGGGGGCCGAACTGGCGAAAGTTTCTAGCGGCTTGGTCGTGCGCGACTCGGCGAGCTGATCGATGATCTGTTTCGTTTCGAGCAGCCTCTGCCGTGAGCCCCAATCGCTCCAAGTCACGTGCAGGACCGGCAAGACCGATATCGCTGCGGGGAAGTGAACGGCGATTGGTTCGAGTACATCCTTGGAGAAATTTAGCGGACGCAGGCGGCGATAGGTGTCCTGCAACCTCCTC
>JBLMXG010000082.1:0-21039 GCA_050257635.1 Chloroflexota bacterium | reverse complement strand
ATCGCTCATTACGTAATTGGCGGAGGGGGCGAGATTCGAACTCGCGGTCCACGAAGTGGACGCCGGTTTTCAAGACCGGTGGTTTCAACCGCTCACCCACCCCTCCGTTGAAAATTAAATTTGGCAGGACACGATATTTTTTGAAGGCAGTTTCCCCAATGAACAACTGCTTAGTAGAATAACGATTCGGTCAAAATCATACAATAACGCGTCCTAAGAGCAGTGCCAATGCTGGCCGGTGCCAGCTCCGGCGGATGTTCGAAGCCGTTCCTAATACTCCAGTCAACCAGAAACGGCGTCTAGATTCGGCCGTGAAGGTGCAAAAAAGTTCTGAAATCGGTGCGGCAAGAGGTGAGCGATCACCTGATCTGTTCCAATCCTCCCATATACGAACGCAACGGCTTCGGGATCACCACGCTGCCGTCTTTCTGCTGGTAGTTTTCCAGCACAGCGACGAGGGTGCGGCCCACCGCCAATCCGGAACCGTTAAGCGTGTGGACAAAGAGCGGTCTTCCCTTCTTATCTTTACGGTAGCGGATATTGGCTCGGCGCGCTTGAAAATCTTCGCAGTTGGAGCAGGAGCTGATCTCCCGGTAGGCATTTTGTCCCGGCAACCAGACTTCAAGATCGTAGGTTTTTGCCGCGCCGAAGCCCATATCCCCGGTGCAAAGCTCTACGACCCGATAGGGGATTTTTAACCGCTGCAAAACCGCCTCGGCGTTCTGTACCATGCTCTCTAGCTCGTCATAGGAGGTCTCCGGCTCAGTAAATTTCACCATCTCCACCTTGTTGAACTGATGCTGGCGGATGAGGCCGCGCACATCTTTGCCGTAGGAGCCGGCTTCGCTGCGAAAGCACGGTGTACAGGCGACGTACTTGATCGGCAAATTCTCCCGCTCCAGCATCTCGTCGCGGTGCAGATTGGTCAGCGGGACCTCGGCGGTGGGAATCAAAAAATAATCCCCGGGTGCCAGATGAAACAGATCTTCTTCGAATTTCGGCAGCTGGCCGGTGCCAAACAGCGCGGCGCGGTTAACCAACGCCGGCGGCAGCATCTCCCGGTAGCCATTTTCCGCCGTGTGCAAGTCGAGCATGAAATTGATGAGCGAGCGTTCCAACCGGGCTCCTGCGCCACGGTAAACGGCGAATCGCGCGCCGGCGATTTTCGCCGCCCGCTCGAAATCGATTATGCCGAGCTCCTCGCCGATGTCCCAGTGGTTTTTGGGCGCGAAATCGAACTGGGGCGGCTCGCCCCAGCGGCGCATCTCACGGTTCTCCGTCTCGTTCTTGCCGACCGTGACGCTCGGATGGGGTAGGTTGGGCAGGGACAACATGAAGCGCTCGAAGCGCGCTTCGATATCCGCCACCGGCCCTTCCGCGGCGCGAATCGCGTCGCTGATTTCCTCAACTTCGCGCATGAGCGCGCCGGCGTCGCCGCCGATTTTTTTGATCTTGCCAATTTCCCCGGAGAGGCGATTTTTTTTCTCCTTCAGCCGCTCGATGTTCGCCAAAGCGTCGCGCCGATCGCGATCGAGCGCGACAAATTGCCCCCAATCCACCGTCGCTCCGCGCGTCGCTATGCGCGCCTTCACCGCGTCGAGATTTTCTCGCAAAAGCTTCACGTCCAACATATTCGACCTCGATTGGCTCCGCCGGCAAGCGTGTCGCGCATCGCGTGGAGACAGTCAGCGCCATGACCTCGCATCTCGATAGCGGCCACCGAGCGCCGGACGCTTGGCTGGAAGTCTACGACAGCTCGAAAGCGTTTTCGATATGCTCTACCACTGGCTCGTGCTTCAGCCAGGAAATACCGACCACATCGAAACGCGCTTCGCGCTGATGCAGCCCCTTTGCCGACAAAAAATATTGCGCCGCCTGAATCACCTTTCGCTGCTTTCTAAATTCCACAGCCTCCAGCGGTGTGCCGAAGCCGTGCCCTGTGCGCGTCTTCACTTCGACGAAGACGATCACGCGCCGGTCCAGCACGATCAGGTCGATTTCCCCGGCCGCGCATCGATAGTTGCGCTCGACCAGCTTGTAGCCTTTATTTTTTAGAAATCGTTCGGCGAGCTGCTCGCCTTCCTTGCCGAGGACCTGCTTCGTGCTGTTGACGCTCATCGTGCCAACGCAGCATCTCGAACCGGCCTGAAGCTCTGTCGGTGAATCGGCGATGGACCATGGCGGCGCAAAGCTTCGAGATGGGCCGCGCTGCCGTAGCCCTTGTGAGCGGCGAAGCCATACCCGGGATAGCGCCGATCGTAGTCGACCATCATGCGGTCGCGCGCCACCTTGGCGACGATCGATGCAGCGGCAATCGAAAGGCACAACTGATCGCCCTTGACAATGCTCTTTTGATAGCTTGACAAAGCGCAATTTTGAAACAGCTCGGCGGGGATCGTCTGATTGCCGTCGATCAACAGGCAGTCCGGCGGCGATTTCAATCCATCGAGCGCCTTCGCCATAGCCAGGAGGCTCGCTCTGAGAATATTGATGCGATCAATCTCCTCGACTTCGACGACCCCGATAGCCCAGCACTCCGCGTACTGCTGAATCCGCGGGGCCAGTTTCTCGCGCTGTTTCGGCGACAAGAGCTTCGAATCCTTGATTTCATCGTCGCCACATCCGCGCGGCAAGATCACCGCAGCGGCGACGACCGGTCCCGCCAGCGGCCCGCGGCCGACTTCGTCCAAACCGGCGACACAAGCGAAACCGCGCGCGTGAAATTCCGCTTCGAAGGGATGAAACCGCGCCGCTTTTCCCGACCCCACTACCATTGACATCTGTCCGCCGTTCATCGCCTTCCCTTGTAACCAAAAGGCGGCGCGACTGCAAATAAACCAAATAACAGGACGCTTGCTCCGCCCGCGCCGTCAGATTGGCATCGACGCGTCCGTATGTTAAAAACTTCCCATGAAGCTCACCGCCGAGGTGGTGCGACGCGTGGCCCTACTGGCGCGCCTTGAGCTGACGCCGCAAGAAGAAACCGGGCTGATTCGACAACTCGACTCCATCTTGGCCTACATGGACAAGCTCGCCGAGCTCGATACCACCGATGTCGAGCCCTTTACGCATGCCGTGGACGGGACCATTTACGCGCTGCGCGAGGATAGAGTGACCCACCATCCCAACGCCGAGGCCCTGCTGGCCAACGCGCCGGACCGCGACGGCACATTTTTCAAAGTTCCGAAAATCATCGAATGAGCCTCGCTGCACTCACTCTTGCCGACGCCGGCGAAAAATTGCGCCAAGGCGAGATCTCTTCAGTGGAACTCACCGAAGCGGTCTTCGCGCGTATCGCGGCGGTCGACGAACGGATTCACGCTTACCTGACGCTGGCTCGCGAAAGCGCCCTGGCACAGGCGCAGCAAGCCGACCGGCGGCTCAAAGAAGACAAGGACCTCTCGCCGCTGTTGGGCGTGCCCATCGCGCTCAAGGATAATTTTCTCACCGCTGGTTTGCGCACCACCTGCGGGTCTAAAATCCTCGGCGAGTTTATTCCACCGATGGATGCCACGACGGTCGCGAGGCTGCGCACCGCCGGCGGGGTGATTGTCGGCAAAACCAACCTCGATGAATTCGCCATGGGATCGTCGGTGGAAAACTCGGCGTTCTTTCCGACGCGCAACCCGTGGAACCTGGAACGGATACCCGGCGGGTCTTCCGGCGGCTCGGCGGCCGCGGTCGCCGCCGATGAATGCATCGCCGCCCTCGGCACCGATACCGGGGGCTCAATCCGCCAGCCGGCAGCATGCTGCGGCATCGTCGGCCTCAAACCGACCTATGGCCGGGTGAGCCGCTTCGGCATTATCGCCTTCGCCTCGTCCATGGACCAAGTCGGGCCGATGACCAAGAACGTGCGCGACAGCGCGCTCTTGCTGGAGGCGGTCGCAGGCTACGATCCGGCGGACTCGACGTCGACGCCGCGTGACGTGCCGAGGTACGCCGAGCTGTTGAACGGCAGCGTCAAAGGGCTGCGCGTCGGCATCCCAAAGGAATATTTCATCGCCGGCATCCAGGCGGAAGTCGATCAAGCGGTGCACCGCGCCATCGCACAGCTACAAAAGGACGGTGCGGTGGTCGAAGAGATCTCGCTGCCTCACACGGAATACGCCGTGGCGGTGTACTATATTGTCGCCACCGCCGAGGCCAGCTCCAATCTGGCGCGCTACGACGGCATGCGCTTCGGCTATCGCGCCGACGCGCGCGATCTGACCGAGACCTACAGGGTGAGCCGCGACCACGGCTTCGGCGCCGAAGTCAAGCGGCGCATCATGCTCGGCACCTACGCGCTATCAGCCGGATACTACGATGCCTATTATTTACAAGCGCAGCGGGTGCGCAGCTTGATCAAGCGCGACTTCGAGGCAGCCTTCGAACGCTGCGATGTCATCGTCACGCCGACCGCGCCGACCACGGCGTTCAAGCTCGGCGAGAAGACGCAAGATCCACTGCAGATGTACCTGTCCGACATCTTTACGATCTCGATCAATCTGGCCGGCTTGCCCGCTCTGTCGCTCCCCTGCGGCTTCGATGGCGAGGGCATGCCCATTGGACTGCAAATTATCGGCAAGCCCTTCGACGAAGCAACGATTCTGCGCCTCGCGTATCATTACGAGCAAGCGAGTGAATGGCACAAAAGAAAACCGAAATTTGAGGATCGATGATGGAGGATCGCGATCTGTCATCCTCAATGCTCTACTCGCAATCTGCGACATCATGAAGTACGAAAGCGTTATCGGCCTGGAAGTTCATGCCCAGCTGCTCACCGCGTCAAAGATATTTTGCGGCTGTTCGACCCGCTTCGGTGAGCCGCCGAACCATAATGCCTGTCCGATTTGCGCCGGGTTTCCCGGTGTCTTGCCGGTGCTGAACAGAAAGGTCGTGGAGTTCGCGATCAGGGCGGGGCTGGCGACTCATTGCAAGATCGCCCGTTCGAGCGTGCTGGCGCGCAAGAACTATTTTTATCCCGACCTGCCCAAAGGCTATCAGATCAGCCAGTACGAGCTGCCGATTTGCACCGACGGCTACATCGATGTCGAGATTGACGGCACCGTCAAGCGGATCCGCTTGACCCGCATTCACATGGAGGAAGACGCCGGCAAAAATATCCATGACGCACACGGCGATTCGAGCCTGGTCGATTTGAACCGTGCCGGCGTACCGCTCTTGGAGATCGTCAGCGAGCCGGACCTGCGCTCGCCCGCGGAAGCTGGCGCGTATCTGCGGACGTTGAGAGCCATATTGCAATACCTCGGCATCTGCGACGGCAACATGGAAGAAGGCAGCTTCCGCTGCGACGCCAATGTCTCGGTGCGTCCCGAAGGCAATGAAACTTTAGGCACGAAGATCGAGATTAAAAATTTAAATTCCTTCAAGGCCGTTGAGAGCGCCATCGGCTTTGAGATCGCGCGGCAAAGCGAAGCGCTGTCCGAGGGCGGCCTACTGATTCAGGAGACCCGCCTGTGGGACGAACACCGCGAAGAGACGCGCTCCATGCGCTCCAAGGAATCGGCTCACGATTATCGCTACTTTCCCGACCCGGACTTGCTGCCGCTGGTGATTGACGAAAGCTGGATCACCGAAATCCAGGCCGCTTTGCCAGAGCTGCCGGCGGCACGCAAGGCGCGCTTCATTTCCGAATTTGGCTTGCCCGCCTACGATGCCGAACTGCTCACCAGCCGCAAGGATGTGGCGGACTACTTCGACACCGCGGTGAAGCTGCATGGAAATGCCAAGGCGCTAAGCAACTGGATCGTCGGCGATCTGTTTCGCGTGCTCAAGGAACGCAATCTCGATGACCAGTTGCAGATCGTGACTTGGCCGATAGCCGCGTCACATCTGGCTCAATTGGTGCAGTTAATCGATGAGGGAAAAATCAGCGGCCGGATCGCCAAGACGGTTTTCGACGCAATGTTGGACTCGGCTCAGTCACCGCAGCAGATCGTCAGGGAAAGAGGGCTAGAGCAGGTTTCCGACACCGGCAGTATCGAGGCGGCCATCGACCAGGTGATCGGCGCAAATACGAAGCAGGTCGTACAGTATCAGTCCGGCAACGAAAAAGTCTTCGGCTTTCTCGTCGGTCAAGTCATGAAAGCAACTCAGGGAAAGGCCAATCCCCAGCGTGTGAACGAAATTTTGCGGGAGAAACTAAAGTCCGCGTCATAAAGCCTCGCTGCTCGTGATCGTCGCTCTTGCGGACATCGACAACCGAATGAACCATGCGTCTGTCGGTGATTCTACGGCACGGACGAGCGTGCTACCGGCCGAAACGCTTGCGGCAAGTTGATGATGATGCCGTTCATACCGTCCTGTTTTAGATTTTTTAACTGCCGCTCCGCCTCATCGCGCAGCGCAAAATTGCCCAAACGTACGCGCAAAGATCCTTCGGTCCCTGCCTCCGTCACTGAAACCGCATAGCCGCGCTGCTCCATCTTCTCCGCCCAATTTTGCGCTTTTTCCTTGTTGTTAAAGGCGATCTGAATGATAAAACCCTCCAGGGGCTTCGGCATCGGACGAGCCAACGCCCTTTTCTCGATCATGGATTGACTGGGTTTTTTAAGCAAAGCCAGCTGCGCGGGAGCGATTTTCTCGACGACTTTTTCTTGAACCGGTGCCGCAGTTACAGGTGGCGCCCGCTTGATCGATGCCGCCTCATTTCCGGCGACGGTAGCGGGTGACCGAGCTTTTGCCGACTCGCGAGATGAGGCTGCCTCGGATGATGTGGCGACGGGGGGAACAACCTCGCCTGTTACGGTTTTCGTTTTGGCCTCGGTGAGCTTCGCCGTTGGCGGCGCAACTGGAGCGGCGGTTGTTTCCTTTGCCGCAGAGGCTGGCGCAGGGGGTTGCTGCAGCGATTCGCTCTTCCTTTCTTGTGGCATCTGCTTGGGCACCGCGGTCACAGGCATCGGCAGCGCCTTTTCAACGGACCGCGGCGGTTGAGTTGCCGCCACTTTCGCCTCGGCAGGTTGCTCGGCTTTAACCGCAGGGCTTTCCAGTTCGGCAACTGCCGGCGGCGCACCGATCAATTTTCCGGCACTACTCCGTCGAACCGGGTTTTCGATTGTGGCCGAGAGCGCCGGGTCTTCTGCTTTAGCTTCTGTGCCTTGGCTCATGCTGCTCCGGCTCGCTACTGCCGCCGGCGCCGGCGCTGACGCAGCTTCTTGCGAATCTTTCACGACCGTGGTCGTTGGTGCTTGGCTCTCATTGATATCGGGCGCTAGCTTTGCCGCTGCTGTTGACATCGTCGCGCGTGCTTTGACGCTCTCGTCGCTTTGCAAAATTTGATTCGACTCTGCTGTTATTGTCGAGGCAATTACGGGCACAGCAACCTCGGGCTTAATCTCCTCTTCCTTCTTTTCTACCGCAGCGTGCCGCGCCGTGGCAGTTTCAGGCGAAGGCGCCGCAGGCGCCGCCTTCTGCTCAAGCGCGAGCTTGGTCGTGGCGGTGTCGCCCTGACCGACAAGCGGCCCTTGCGCTGAGCTCGTCTCGACCTCCTGGGAAAGCGAAACCGCTTTCTGATCGTCGGTAGTGACCGGCGCAAACGTGGCCGCCGCTTCGGATTGCGCGGTATCCGGTATATTAGCTGGCGCCCTCTCTGCCTTTTCGTTGACCTGTGCCGGTTGCGGTTTTGCGGCCTCCACTTTTTGTCCGGCTCGCTGATCCGTTTCTGGACCGCGACCGCTCGAAGGCACGGGCTGCGGCGCTTTAGGGCTTACCGGAGCCTCTGCCAGGTTGTCCTCGTGGATCGCTGGGCGATAGTCAGGCTTTATCTGGTGCGTTTGATAGGAAACCAGCTGCAGCGGTCCATCGTCGTCGACGGCGAAGATCACCGCGTTAGCGAGCAGATTGTTCGCGTTGAGTCGGTCACGTAAAAAATTGGAGACTTGCTCCTTTCGAACATAGACGACCGCCCGCGCCATAGCGACGCGACTGCCGGCGCCTTCTCTGATAACGTCGCGCCAAGCCAGGTTCAGACCGTAGCCGCTTAACTCCTTGTCCTGATAGATTTCTCTATCTCCGCTCAAGATGCTGAGCAGTTCCAGTCCGTAGCGATCAAAGAGCTTCGACACCTTATCACTGTAATCGCCTTTGGTCTCGAACGTTTCCGGAGTCGCGAGAACGACTTCAAGATAGCGTTCATCCGGCGTCTTGGTCGCTGAGTGAGTAAAAAACCCGATGCCGCCGACCGATGAAATATTATTGGCGAACTGCAGCGACGCCGTTTTCGGATCTCGCACAATACGCGCCGCCAAACGCTCAAGATTCTGCTTATATTTGGTCCCTAAATAGCGAGCCTTGGGAGTGCTGTAATAGGACACCGGTGTAGCGATGAGGTCGGTCGGAGGCGGCTTTTTCTCCTGGCCATAATCGCTCAAAACACAACCGCTCAATACGGCCGCGATAAGTATCACAATAAGTTTTCGCCGGAAAATCATGAGTCTCCCCTTCCAGCCAATGTTAGCTCATGGAAGTTTTCTTGACAGGTCTCTTCGATGACCTATAATGAAACAGTTTTTTGCGGACTATACCAGGAATATAAATGGTGCGGATGGTAAAGACAACTTATTTTTTACTCGGCTTGCGGTAAATCCTATGGCAATCGGAGAACTCTTATTATCGAAGGGCATCATCACCG
This sequence comes from Chloroflexota bacterium, assembly GCA_050257635.1. Lineage (GTDB taxonomy): Bacteria > Desulfobacterota > Binatia > UBA9968 > UBA9968 > DP-20. The sequence goes on along the minus strand of JBLMXG010000082.1, from coordinate 12,404 downwards.
AAGACCAACTCAGTAAAGTTCTTCATCAGCAAAAAATTGCCGGCGGCCGGCTCGGCGACAACCTCGTCGCCCTTGGCTATATCAGCCGTGACAATCTCGAGGCAGTCCTGCAAGAGCCGCCTCGGGTTCCCAAGAACGTGGAAGAAACCGGCCTCGACACCAATTTCTTGCTCAATTGCCTGCTGCGCACCATGTTCATTTCGCAGCTGCAAACCATTCCGGAGCTGTCCGAGCAAATCAAGCTCACTCGCCCGATCGTCGAGGACTTGTTAAATTTCGCCAAGAAAGACGCGCTGGTCGAGATTCGCGGCCCCTCGGAAAAAAACTACAACATCATGCGCTATACGCTGACCAACGCCGGCAAAGAAAGAGCCCTTGAAGCGTTGCGCCGATGCGAGTATATCGGCCCGATCCCGATTCCGCTGGAGACTTACCAGACGCAGGTCCAGAAACAGACCATCACCAACGAAGTCATCAGCGTCGAAAAACTCAAAAAGGCGATGTCGCACTTGGTTCTTTCCCAGGACATCGTGCGCCGCCTCGGTCCGGCCTCGAACTCGGGACGTGCGATTCTCATCTATGGCGCCGCCGGCAACGGCAAGACATCCATCGCCGAAGCGCTGATCAGCGCTTTCGAGCAGCCGGTGTATGTGCCCTACGCCATCGAGGCCGACGGCCAGGTCATCAAGCTCTACGATCCATCGGTCCACGTCCTATTCCCGACGGGAAACGGCAACAATGGCGGCTCGAACCCGATCTTCTTGCCGCATCTGGAACATGATCCGCGCTGGGTGCGCTGCAAGCGTCCCTACGTCATCACCGGCGGTGAGCTCACTTTGGACATGCTCGATCTGGATTTCGATCCGCATTCGAAATATTATGAGGCACCGTTGCAGATGAAGGCGATCGGCGGAGTGTTCGTGATCGACGATTTCGGCCGCCAGCGGGTGCGCCCTCATGAGCTGCTGAATCGCTGGATTTTTCCCCTCGAGCGTAAAGTCGATTATCTTACGCTGCACACCGGGAAAAAGTTTTCCGTGTTGTTCGATCAGCTGGTTATCTTTGCAACAAATTTTCCCCCGGAGGAATTGATGGACCCGGCCCAGTTGCGGCGCGTTCATTACAAGATGAAAATCAATCCGCCGACAGCGGACGAATACAAGGAGATTTTTCAGCGCATTTGCGATTCCTACGGCCTTGAATTTTCCGAGGAAATTATGGCTTACTTGCTCAACACGTATTATCTAAAGTACAAGATCCCCTTTGCCGGATTTCATCCGAAATTCATCGCCGAACATGTGATCGCAGCATGCAATTATCTTGGCACGGCGCCGCGGATCAGTCGCGAGCTCCTCGCCGACTCACTGGAGAACATGGTGATTATTCCGAACGCCCCGTCCCAAGAGTGATCGGATGGTAAGACCCTTAGCGCTCATCATTCACCCGACCGATGCCCCGCTGACAGGCATCTCGAAACTTGCCGAGGCACGCGATTGTTCCGTTCATGTCAGCCGCTCGATCGAGGAAGCCGAGCGCGTGCTGGCGGCCTTTCCGATCGAGCAGCAAAAATACATCTTTGCCGACCTTGCGCTCTGCAACAGCGCCGACTGGAACGGTTTTACCGACTGGGTGCGGCAGAAATCCGCGCACCTGGCGCTGATATGCTACGACCCGCGAAACCTCCAGGGCCTTTACGGCCTGCTCGGTCAACCACAGCAGACAACGGTGGATAGTAGTGACCCGCATATCGTTAAGACGCCAGTGATGATCGGCGATACGCCGCAGTTTCACGAGGTCCTCAATCTCGCCAATCGCTACGCCATGCATGATATTACGGTGCTGATCACCGGCGAGACCGGCACCGGCAAGGAAGTGATGGCGCAATATATCCACGCGCGCGGGCCGCGCGCCGACAAACCCTTCGTCGGCTGTAATATGACTGCGATCCCCGAGACGCTGGTCGAAAGCGAGCTGTTCGGTTACGTCAAGGGCGCTTTTACCGGCGCAGATCGCAACAAGAAAGGTTTCGTCGAGGCCGCTGAGGGCGGCACGCTGTTTCTGGACGAGATCGGCGATCTGGCGCCGGCGATTCAACTCAAGCTGCTGCGCTTCCTCGAGACGCGCCAGTATTACCGGGTCGGCGAATCGACGGCCAAGACCAGCGACGTGCGGATTATTGCGGCGACCAACAAGGAGCTGGAAGAAGCGATTCAGGGCACCGGCTTTCGCAAGGATCTCTATTTTCGCTTGAACAGCGCGCGCATCATTCTGCCGTCGCTCCGCGAACGCCGCGAAGATATCATCCTGTTGATCGCCAATTTCGTGTACCAGTCCTGCAGCCAATTTCAAAAGCGGCTTAAAAAGCTCACCAGCTCGGCCAAAGCGCTGTTCTTGGATTATCCTTGGCCCGGCAATATCAGAGAGCTAAAGAGCGTGATCGAGAGCTCCGTGATGGTTTCCGACGGCGATTATATCGCCATCAGCGACTTGCCGATGAATTTGCAGCATTACGCAACTGGCCGGCGTGCCGAGATCGGCAGCACCGCGATCCGTAACATCGAAGAGGGCGAGCGCAGCGTCATCGAGGAAGCGCTCCGACAAACCAACGGCAACAAAGCCAAGGCCGCGGAGGCGCTCGGAATTTCGACGCGCACGCTTTATCGCAAACTGGAAAAATTTGCCTTGGCGACCTAGCCCGACAGGCACCGTCTCTTTTGATCTTCGCCAAACAAGCAATTCTGCTTTTCGCGCTCACCGCTCCGCTCGCTTCGGTTTCGGCGCAGAGCGATCGCTCGGCCCGGACATCGGAAACAACCGCTGGCATTCGAGTTTACGCCGCGGCCGACGACGCCTCGCCGCCGGTGGGAATTTTACCGGAAAGCGAAAACGTGAAGCCGATCGCCGAGAGCCAAGGCGCGGGAGGCACTAAATGGTACCTGGTAAAAACTTCGCAGGGAGTAACCGGCTGGATCAAACAAAACGACAGCGAAGAGGCGAAAAGGATCGCTGACTTCTTTCGCAGGTTGCCCGCCGAGCCAAAGGGCATCGCCATCGATATTCCGACCGGCTCTGCTTCCACCGCGCCTCGCGGCGCAGTCATCGTGCCGATCCAGTTCGCCGGTCGAGCGGTCATTGTCCCGGTAACTTTCAATCACTCGGTGACCGCCAACTTGGTTCTCGACACCGGAGCGAGCATAACCATGATCACCGATAAGATTGCCGCCAACTTGCGGGTGCCCATGATAGCATCCGGCTATCTCACGGGAATCGGCGGCATTGTGCCGGCTCAGGTAGCTCGGGTAGATTCGGTAAACGTCGGCGATGCCGAGGTTGGCGCAATGACCATTTCCGTCCACGACCCGCTCCGTAGCCCGAACTTCGAGGGGCTTTTGGGAATGGATTTCCTCGGTCGCTTCCAAGTTTCGGTGGATCCGGAAAAAAAGCTGCTAATCCTCAAGGCGCGTTGAGCCTATAACTTGATTCTTTAGAAAAACCGGAAACATAGCTCTACCAGGCACGTACATTTTTGTTCGTGATGAACAGAATTCGTGGAAAAATCTCGTAATCTAAGGACAAAGCTTTTCATTAGGGTCCTAAAAACACTCGCCTTTCCTCGGGGACAATCCTGGCAACCGTTTTGCTTAGTTGCTAACACGTGTTCCAACACCGCCCAGAACACGCGAATTAGAGGCATTCGAGCGCATGGTGCCAGCCCAAATGAAAGACATCTCCGCCAAAACAACCGAGGAGAATACTCCCTCGACGGCGGCCAGCGGCTTCGGCAAGGTGCTTAGCTCGATTCAAGGATTGCAACAGCGCCTCAACGATTTCTCCTTGGAAGAAGTTAGCCAGACCGAAGACAAAGCCCAAACTCTCATCGAAAAGCTCTGCTCTTTACAAGCCCGATTTGCTCTCGTCGAAAAGCTTCGCGCGATTATCACAGACGCCAACCAGGTCATCGAAGCAATCCCGGTAAGCAACTTTGACGTAATCGCTCCGGATAGCCTCGATAACCATCCGCAGCTCCGAGCCATCGTCCAAGCCGACAAGTTGATTCGCATGTATCGGACGCTGCAGGCTGCGCGCGCCAGCGCAGATGCCGTAGGCTTCGATCTCGATGCGCCGAGATTGCGACAATCCGCTGCTGCAAACCCTGCCGGTGATGACACGGTGCAGGCACGGACAATTTCCGCCTCAGAGCGAAACTCGGGCATCGAGTCATCGGCACAATCGGAGCTCGCTGCACCGGTTCATGGCAATAACACCGTCGCCGCCGGCGATAGGTTCCTCGCCCCCGACCTAACGGGAAATCTCGGTGCACCATCGGCGCCTGTGGTGAACTCTGACCAAACAGGAGCCATACAATCGACCGCGATTTACGACTTTGCCGATCTAAAGCTTGACGATTTCGCGCCGCCGGCGCCACATCGCGAGCCGGTGGGTCCACAGTCCGTAATTCGTCTCGGCACGATGTCTGCTCACCCACAGAAAGAACAGGACGCGCCGAGTGGAGGCACTTTTGACCAACGGCTGCTAAACGACTTGATTGATACCTACGGTGAATTCGCGATTTTAAATACGCCGTCCGAAGCAAACGAGCCGAGATCCCAGTTCAGCGTGCCCGTTCCCGCACCCCAGGACTCGATCGACCAAGGTCCGGCGGTGTCGAGTGTTGCCCTGGTCCCGGTTAGCGCTGATGCCGACGCGTTCCTGGCTCTGCCACCGCCGGCTCAAGATGAAACTCAACAGGATATCGCCCGCGAAGCTTCTTTTCCCAGCATCAAGAAGCATGGCGAATTCGATCGTCAGCTAAAAAGCATCATCAAGGACTACGGCGAGTACGATCTTTACTCGCACGCAAAGCCGTCGAAGTTCAATAAAATGGCCGCCATCGCAGCTTTCGTTGTCTTGGGCTTGGTCTTGGCTGGATTTTATCTGTTTAACACTCCGCCGCGCACGCCGGCCACCCCTCAGAGCATCGTGCCGATGCAAGCAACGAGCGATTTGCCGTCGAACTCCGCGCCCGACGTCCCCAAACAAAAGAATCCGTAAAACTGGAGAAGATCATGAAAAACGAACTGCAGAACCTGACCGAAGATATTTCCCGGCTGTACGAGGACATCACGCAAAAAACCGAGTCCCTCGGCCAGATCGACAGCATCACGCGGCTCTACGACGAGCTGCAAACCCAATTGCAAGGCATATCCACAGAAGAAGTGGATCTCCTGCAAAGCCAGATCAAATCCACGCTGGAGCAGATGGTCGGCATCAGCAAAAGCCTGGCGGTGATCAAAACTTTAAAGGTCACGCTGAACGGCCATGACGAGCTCGCCGAGTTGGCGAAGCGTGCTCAGGCCGGCAAGGATGGCCGACGCTCGCTGGAAGACCGCTAAAAATATTTTTTTCGATTCGTCCCATGCAAGGCAATCTCTCGCAAATCAGCTTGACTGATCTCTTGCTGCTCGCCACGAGCGGCAAAAAATCCGGCGTGCTCAAGCTCGCCCGCGGCAAAGAATCCGTCGATGTCTTCCTGGCCGACGGGAAAATCGTCCATGCGACCTGTCCCATCGGTGAAGGCGAAAAAGCGTTGCTCTACCCCGTGACCTGGGGCGAAGGCACTTTCAGTCTGCAGCCGAATGGAGTTCCGCCCGCTGCCACCGTGAGTAAGTCCGCCGACGAAATCCTCGCCGAAGTTAAGGCGATGACCCGCGAGTGGGAGGCGATCCTCGAAGTGATTCCCAGCGGCAAGGCGGTGTTCAGGATTGCCGAGTTGAGCGAGGAGCACACCGGACCGGTAACGGTCCCAAACGTCGGCTGGCGGGTTTTGACCAAACTCGACGGCGCCCGCACAGTTCAGGAAGTCGCTGAGCTGTTGCGCATCCCCTTCGCCTACACTGCAAAAGTAGTTTTTAATCTGCACAAAGCGGGGCTGGTTGAATGCGCTGAGCCAGCAGCAAAGCCACGCACCGACCTGGTTCCCAGAGCACTGTTGACCCGCATTAGCCAGATCTTGACCGAAGTGATTGGGCCGATGGCGCCGCTGGTCTTACGCGATCAAATCGAAGCCCTCGGCGAATCGCCGGACACTCTTCCGGAAGACAAGCTCGACGCGCTGATCCTGCTCATCGGCAAAGAAATCGACGACGGCCAGCTTAAAAACAAGTTCGAGGAATCCATGCTCCAGGAGATCTCAAGCTTCAAGCGTTTCTAAAGCACCGGAACCACCGCTCGGGAGGAACGAATCAATGGCTCAGGAATCCATATCCATGCAAAGTTCCAACATCGCCAAACCGCTGAACGTCAACTGGAGACGCGGTGGCCTGCGCTGGAAAATCAGCATCGCTTTCAGCGGCCTGATTCTGGCACTGGGCTTGTTCGTCATCGGCATCGTCTATGTCTTTACTAGTAGTGCGCTGCAGAAACAGGTGGACCTACGCTCCAGTGCCATCGCCACCAATCTCGCCGATGCCGCCGCCGGCTTCGTGTCGCGCAAGAGCACGCTGGAGCTCGACGCGCTGGTCGCAAAGTACGGTCGTCTAGACGGCGTTGCCTACGCTTTTATCCAAGATCCCAAGGGCGAGATCTTGGCCAGCAGCATGAACCCCTTCCCCGTCGAATTGAAGGATGCCGGCAGCACCGGCGCGTCGTCGCGGGTTACGCGCTTGCGCGGCAAGAGCGTCTATGAGACCCGTGTTCCCGTGCTCGACGGCCAGCTCGGCATCGTGCGGGTCGGGCTCTGGGCCGAGACCGTGCAGGATGATGTGCGCTGGACCTTGCTGCCGATCATCGGCCTGATCGCCGCCTGCCTGGCGCTCGGGATAATCCTTTCCATCATGCTGGCAAGCAAAACCATTCGGCCTATTTTAGATCTAAAGGCGATTGCCGATGATATCAGCCGCGGCCGGCTGGACACCACGGTATCGATTCAAAGCAACGACGAAGTCGGCGAATTGGGCCGCTCGCTGGAGCGCATGCGCGCCAGCTTGAAAGCGGCCATGGCTCGTCTCAATCGCGAATAATTTATTGCCTAACCGATAGAGTTTAACCATGAAGGAGCGACGTATGACAGATTTCCTGCGCAAGATGACCTTCGCAATGTTGATGATTGGCTTTTTGGCGGCCTCGCCGCCGGTTTCGGCATGGTCTGCAGACACTCCACCGAAGCAGCCCTTGAAAAAAATCGCCATCGGCTACAGCGGCATTTCGCCTAGCCAAGCGCCCGCTTGGATGGCTTACGAAGGAGGCTTCTTTCGCAAATACGGACTCGATGCCCAGCTCATCTTCATCGAAAGCGGCAGCCGAACCGTGCAAACGTTGATTTCCGGGGATGTGTTCGCCGCCCAAGTCGCCGGCACTTCAGTAATCCAAAGCAATTTGAAGGGATCGGGTATCGTCATGATCGGCGGCTTCCTCAACACGATGGATTATAAGTTCATCGTATCCCACGACATCGTGCGCCCGGACCAGCTCAAAGGTAAAGCCGTGGCCGTCAGTCGGGTCGGGTCGTCTTCCGATTTCGCCACCCGCTACGCGCTCGAGAAATACGGCTTGGTGCCGGATAAAGACGTTACGATCCTCCAGATCGGCAGCCAACCGGCGCGCTTCAGCGCGCTTCAATCGGGAAAGATCCAAGGCGTTATGATCGCGGTTCCACTCACCGCCATGGCCACCAAGATGGGGCTCAATACTCTGGCCGATCTGCAGATGCTCGGGCTGGAATATCAACACACCGGCCTTGCGGTCAGCCAGAAAACCCTCAAAACACAGCCGGAAATGGTGCGAAATCTTCTTAAGGCGTTCGTCGAAAGCATCCACTTCATGAAGACCAACCGGACGGAGGCAATGGGCATCCTGGCAAAATATATCAAAACGAACGATCCGGATGCGCTTCAGGAAGCCTATGAGTCCATCGCCCTCGCCTTGGTTCCCGAGAAACCCTATCCGACGTTGAAAGGCATCCAGATTATCTTGCGCGAAATGGGCGCCAAGGATGTCGCCGCCCGCTCGGCCCGGGCCGAGCAATTTGTCGACATGGGCCCGATCAAAGAGCTGGACAGCTCGGGCTTCATCGATCGCCTCTACAAAGCTCCTGCGGTCGCCAAAGCAGCACCCAAAGTCGAGGCGGTAGCAACCGCCTCCGCGCCGGCCAAGCCGGCGCCGAAAGTCGAAGCTGCGGCGCCTGCCGTGATCGCCAAAGCTCCGGCGGCGGAAGCGAAAGCCAAACCGGCGACCTCGGAAGAGAAAATTCGCTTGGTGGCCAAGCAGGTACCGCCCGCCGCAACGGCTAAGCCGGCCACCGCGAAGGTCGAAAAACCCGCCGCACAGCAATACACGGTCAAGGCCGGGGATACGTTGGCGCGCCTAGCTCAACAGTTTTACAGCGCGCCGCATAAATGGGAGAAAATTTACGAAGCCAATCGAGACCAGGTCAAAAACCCGGACTATATCTTTGTCGGCATGAAGCTCGTCATCCCCGCGGACGACAAGCCGATCTAAATAACCGATGGATAAGGTTCACAAGAGCCGAGCGGCATCTGACCGCTCGGCTCTTTTTATTTCCACCGGTGGCAGCATTGCTGCAAAACCGGCTCTACACGCGCGATTACTCAGTTGGCTTTACCCCGCACTCAACAGCCGAGTGAGCCAGCTCACAAGCCCGCCCACGATCGAAGCAATGATCAGGGTCACGACCGCCGTCGTTATCACTTTCTGAGTAATTTTGACCTGAAGCTGATCCCGAATTGCCGGCGGCACCTCATGCGCCGCTCGATCTTTAATAGCACGGTCATAGCGTAGAAGCGCGCGCAGGCCCGCTTTCTCGAACGACCCGTCAGCAATCGCCGCCTTTAATTCGTGCCAGTCACTTTCACTCACAAGAAACAGCCGATCTCAAATAGCTGCAGTTGGAACGCAAGGGCCTATTCCATCGGCCGCTCTAGAGAGAAATTTAAACTACCACCGCGAGTCGCACTCCTTGTACGCCGCTCTCTCGCAGGCTGTCAATATTAAATCGGTCCCCTTCCCCGCCCATTTCTAGTCCCGCGCCAAGGCGTAGATGCGATGCTTTCGGTCGCTGCTGGTGAAGACAATCTTTGCCCGGTCACCGTAGGACGCCACCACTTCTTCGAGCATTTTCAGCGTCGCCTGACCTTCCGCATAACCATCCAGAGGATCGATGATGAGATAGTCCGCGCGCAGCGCTTCTAGCACAGCCTTGATCTCCGGCGCCGAGCCCACGCTGGGCTTTGCCTCGCCGTAGGGATAAAAATAGGTCGCCGAGCGATGCAGCGCCGGGCGGATCGCCCGCCTACCGGTGTAGAGGAAATACATCGGATCGTAGGCGGTCGCTAGCAATACATCGGATTGGGTATTGGCGCGCACCCAGGCGAAGCTCTCCTCGAAGCCGCGCCAGCCATACGCCACCCGGCTGCCGTACAGTGCGCGCGTGGTTTGTTCGTCACGAATCAGGAAGTAGCTCGACAGCCACACGCCGTCGAGCAAGAACAGCAGCAAGACCGGAGCCCAGACGAGCTTGGCCGCCAATGAAGCGATCGACTCTTCCCCGCTGCGGGACTGAATCCAGTGCTCCACCGCGCCCATGCCGCGAAACAAAAACAGCACCAGCAACGGCACCAGCGGCGCCACGTAACGACCGGGATGAAACGGCCAGATCAGAAGCAAGGCCAACGATACGAGAAAAAAGGTCCAGGCAAAGAGCTCGTCCCGGCGCGCCGAAACCATCGCGCCGATCAGCGTCAGCCCCACGATGAACGGAGCCAGCCAGGGCATCAGCGGCAGAAGAAAAAGGAAATCTAAGCTTCCCAGCAGGTAGCGCGCATTCCCTGCCACTACCGTCCATTCGCCGGTGAGCCAAGCACCGATTGCCGCGCTCTTCGCGCCGGAAAAATCATAGGCGCTGTAATAAGCAAAAAGCGGATTGGCCGAATGCTCGCCGTGGTAATAGACCCACAGGAACCAGGGCAGGATGAAGAGCGCCACACCACCGCAATAACAGCGCGCGCCGCGCCAGCCTCGGCCGATGAAGCTAACGACCGCGCCCGCCAGTACCAGCGGCACCGCGGCAAGCCGGGTCAAGCAAGCGAGCCCACTGAGCGCAGCCAAAAATAGAATTTTTGCGGTCGAGGCGGAAGCGCCAGCAGAACCGTCGAACAGCGTGAGCGCGCCGAGCGCGAGTACGACGTACAGGAGATCGCTCACCGTGTAGTCGGTAAAGGTGAAAATAATCGGATTGGCGCAGACCAGCACGGCGAAACAAAGCGCGGCGAATTTTGCGCCGGGAAAACGACGGCGGTAAAAATCCACGCTCAAGACGAATATCACCGCCAAAAGAGCACAGTTGAGCGCCTTCAGAACAACGATGTTTTGCGGGAAGTTCGGGGCGACCGCCCATAGCCATGAGAGCAGATAGGAATAGAGAAACGGATATTTGGTCTGCGGCGGCGCCGAAGGCAGGCTAATGATGCGATAGCCGTCGCCCTGATAAAGCGCCTTGGCGACGACGGAATAGACCGCGTCGTCGTGAAACAAGCCGAGAGTCTGTTTATTGGCTCCCCAGAGCGCTGCCACGGCAAACAGGAAGCCCAACCCCGCAGTTAAAACAGCAAAGCGTCCGACACGCATAGCCGCAGAGCATAGCGCAGAGCGCCGCATCCGGCCAGCGGTGGACAACGCAACGCGCTGAGAGCTTAGTGAATAGAGCAGAGGGCGGAAGCGGCTGGCCGTTCACAGTGTCCGTAGTCGGGTGCCCGCAACCCCGAATGTGACACCTGAAACCTCCAGCCCCTCGTCGCCGGTCTCCGATCCGCTTGCTGCTTACGTAGGGTGGGTCGAGGCGCGGAGCGCGCCGATACCCACCGGTGGAGAACAATGGGTATCGCTCACGCTCAACCCATCCTACGGCGCTGATAATGCGCGGGAATGTCATCCTGAGGAACGCAGTGACGAAGGATCGGCTTCTGGCTTGCGAAGGACGAACGCCCACGCATTGCATCGGCGATTCAAAAGCAGATCCTTCGCTGGCGCTCAAGGATGACGGATTCGGGGAAGAAGCGTCGACAGCGTGCCAATCTACAGTCGGCGGTCGGTGATAAGCTGTGTAAGTAGTCCGTATAAGCGCGTCCTGATCACTTCGCCTGCGCCAGCTCTTCGTCGATGATCGCCGAGAACGCCTCCAATGGCTGCGCCCCGGAGATCTCCCGGCCGTTGATGAAGAACGACGGCGTACCCGTCAGGCCTAGCTTCGCGCCTTCGTTCAAGTCCTGCTGCACGCCGGCCTTGTGTTTTCCGCTCGCCAGACACTGATCGAAAGACCCCACATCGAGCCCTACTTCCTTGGCATACGCTTTCAAATCCGCCGGGCTCAGCTTCGGAGCATTGTGGTAAAGCGTATCGTGATACTGCCAGAACTTGCCCTGATCCTCCGCACAGCGCGCCGCTTCCGCCGCCAGTTGTGCTTGCGGGTGAATCTCTTCGAGAGGCAGATCCTTGTGGATTATGCGAATTTTACCATCGTATTTCTTCAACAACGCGGCGAGCGTCGGCTGAACCGCTCTGCAAAATGGGCACTCGAAATCTTCGAATTTGACGATCTTGACCGGCGCTGTTTCTGCGCCTCTTGACGGCGCGTCTTTGATTACAACGTTCGCTCTCTGGATCGGCGGCGGCTTGAGGTAGGTCGTAATTTTCGCCTTGGCGCGAAGCGATTGAATATAAAAATTCCTTTGTGTTTTGAGTTTTTGTTCTTGAAGGAGATCGCGGATCTTGTTTCGAACCTTATCGAGTTCGACCGGAATGCGTGCTTTGTTCGCGTTGTACAAAGCTAGAATATCGTCTTCGGTAACTGGAGGAACTTTGGCCTTCACTTCCTGCTCTAACAGCGCGTCTACCGATATGTTTTGCCGACGGGCTTCTTCACCAAGAAGCCGTTCGTCAATCAAGTCGTCAAGCTTTTGGCGCTGAAGAGTGTAGATTTGCTGATAAAGCTGAAATAGCGGCCGGCCACTCGCGCGATCGAGATCCTCAGTGGTAATTTTTGTCCCGTCAACCTCAGCAGCAAGCTTTTTGTCCGGTTCCTGACAGGAACCCAACGCAAGTAGAACGTACAGGAGCGAAATGATTAGGAAGGAATTTCTGTAGAGAGAGTGCAATTTGACTCCAACGGATCATGAATCATCCCAACGAAATATCAACCAATATTACATCCCAATCGATTTCTCTCTTACCAGGGCGTGGCGGAAACACTGACCCACGCGATCACTGTCTTTCAAGGTGCAGCTCTTAACATCTGCTACAATATATGTATTGTTTTTTTCAGTACAATTATCGTTTTTGTTGGAATCGGGTGGTGCACAGACGTACTTGATACATACCTTTGCCCACGACTG
>JBLMXG010000081.1:0-25324 GCA_050257635.1 Chloroflexota bacterium | reverse complement strand
ATGGTCACCATCGGCAAAGCCGATTTCATTCAGCCCGCCATGGTGAAACTCGGCATCACCGCCATGGCGAAAGTGACCGCCGAGATCGAGCAGGCGGGCGCTACCTGCGTGCCGAACGCGTTTTATATAGGACCGGCTTTTCTAGCGGTGCTGCATTGCATGGCGGCGAAGGAAAAAGATGCTCCGCTCGAGCGGATGTTCGCCGATTTCGGCGCGACTCCATTTGCCACGACCGTGCCCGTGATCAACGGCGGAGTTGAAGTTCCGCAAGGTCCAGGTCTCGGCGCCGACCCGGAAGACGACCTGATTGCACGGTTCAGAGTGTGATTCCGCGCTGACGTGAATTATGACCAACTCGATCAAAATGCACGACGTCGTAGCTTTGACCGGCGATGTGCACACCAAACACTTTGAAACGGGCCAGGAGTTGAAGCTACTTCGGGGTCAGATGGGTACCGTCGTCATGATGTATGAGGATGGTGCTTGCGAAGTCGAGATTGCTGACCGTGAAGGCCGTGCTTTTGCTCTGTTATCGCTTAAACCAGAGCAATTGATGGTTCTTTACGATACGCTGGATTTCGCGGCCGCATAGTTTACTGACATCAAAAAAAGGGGCGGGTTTGAAACCCGCCCCTTGACCGCAGCCGAACTTTCAGGTTTGGCGTCTACGCTTTTCCCGCCTCCTTCAAGCCGCGCAGGACGTTTTCCGGGCTGAGCGGCAGTTTGTTGATGCGCACGCCCGTGGCGTTGAAGATCGCGTTGGCGATGCAGGCCATCGGCGGGACGCAGGCAATCTCGCCGGCGCCTTTGGCGCCGTAGGGGCCGGCGCCGGGATAGCCGGGGACGAGCGTCGTCTCGATGCGCGGCATCATGTTGATCGTCGGCATCAGATAATCGACGAAAGACGGGTTCATCGTCCGGCCGTCCTTGTCGAACACCACTTGCTCGCAGAGCGCCTGGCCGATGCTCATGGCGGCGGCGCCTTCGATCTGGCCTTCGACGGCGGCCTTGTGGATCGGCTGGCCGATGTCGTGAACCGCGACGTACTTCAAAATTTTCACGTTGCCGGTATCGGGATTCACTTCGACAATGCAGGCGTGGGTCGTGAACGGCTGCGAGCTGCCGTGGGCCTTCTCTTCGGCCATCAGCTCCAGGTTGTCACAGTAGCCGCGGCCAATCACTTCGCCGATGATGTTGTGCGCGTCGGTAGCGACAGTGGCGAGCGCGACGGTTTTCGCCGGCGTGCCTTTCACGCGGATCTGCTTGTCGGCGATTTCCAGGTCGTCGGGGCTCGCTTCGAGTTTCCGCGCGGCGATCTTGAAGATCTGGTTGCGCGCGTCGATGGCGGCTAGGCGTGACGCCGTGCCGGAAACCAGAATGCCGCGGCTGCCAACCGTGCCGGCGTCCCACGGGCTCGCGTCCGTGTCGACATTGACTACCGTGACGTCGCTCACTGGAATGCCGAGCTCTTCGGCGACGATCATCGGAATGCCAAAGCCCGGGATGGTGCCCATGTCGATCTTGCCGATGTGCACGGTCACCGAGCCATCTTCGTTGACTTTCACGATGGCACCGCCGCCGGGGCCGGCGCTCTCGATCCAGGAGCCGGTGGCGATGCCGATGCCCTGGTTCTTTCCCAGTTTCACTTTGCCCCAACCGATTTTTTCCTTGGCGATTTTGATCGTCTCGCCGAGCGACACGTCGCGCAGCTTGGGCACGCCGACGATCTTGTCGCCGGCTTTAGGCATGTTCTTCATGCGGAAATCTGCCGGGTCCATGCCGAGCTTGGCGGCGATGGAGTCCATGTGCGACTCGACGGCGAAGGCGGCTTGCGGGCCGCCGGGGCCGCGCACCGGGCCACAGACCTGCTTATTGGTGTAAACCGTGTAGCCCTCGATGTGGCAGTTGGGCATCAGGTACCAGCCGCCGAGCATGGTGGTGCAGCGTCCGCCGGCCTGCACGCCGAAGCCCGAGTAGCCGCCGGCGTCGTAATAAACCTTGCCGGTGCGGGCGACAATGGTACCGTCCTTTTTCACGCCGGTCTTGATATACATCTTGGCGCCGGCGCGGATGGTCGTCGAGATGGTTTCCTCGGCCTTGTCGAGGACAATCATCACCGGCCGCTTGGCCTTGATCGCGAGCAGGCCGCAGATCGGCTCGACGGCGGCGCCGGAGGTGATGCCGCTGCCCTTGCCACCAAAGCCGCCGCCCAAGCCGGTGGCGATCACGCGCACGTTGTTGAGCGGCATGCCGAGCGTCTTCGCCACTTCCTGGCGCACTGGAAAGGGCGCCTGGGCGTTGGCCCATACGATAAGACGGCCGTTGGGCTCCATCTGCGCCGCCGCGATGCGCGGCTCGAGATACTGCGGGTGGATCATCTTGGTCTCGTAGACTTCGTCGACCACGAGATCCGCTTCGGCCATCGCTTTTTCGGCGTCGCCGACTTTGACCACCGTGTGGCCGCAGATGTTTTTGAGCCCCGAGTCGGCGGGAATGGTTTTCGGCAGCGGCATGTCCTCGTGCAGCACCGGCGCGTCGGGCTTGGTCGCTTCCTCGGGATCGATCACTACCGGCAGCGGCTCGTAGACGACCTTGATCTTTTTGACCGCCTGTTTGGCGATCGCCGGCGAGTCGGCGGCCACGGCGGCGACCGGATCGCCCATGAAGCGCACTTTACCGCGCGCGAGGATATAGCGGTCGATATAGCTCCGGCCGTAGCGCACGTTCGGCGCATCAGCAGCTGTGACGACGGCGTGGACGCCGGGAAGCTTTTCGGCTTCGCTGGTGTCGATGCTGACGATCTTCGCGTGGGCGTACTGGCTGCGCAGGATCGCGCCGTGCAATTGATCCCTGAGCATCAAGTCAATGCCGTAGACGCCCTTGCCGATCACGCGCTCGACGCCGCCCATGCGCGCCGGGCTCGAGCCGATAACTTTGAGTTCCGCTTTAGCCATGACGAAGGTCTCCTTATTGGATCAGAAAATTTTTCCCGCAAAGGCGCGAAGACGCAAAGTAAAAAAATATATTTCCATTCACGCGAACCTTGGCGCCTTCGCGCCTTGGCGGGAGATATTCTTTTCTCAATTTCATCTTGCCTCCAGCTTTTGCGCGGCGAGTTGGATCGCATCGACGATCTTGTTGTAACCGGTGCAGCGGCAGATGTTGCCGGAGACCGCCTCTTCGATGTCCGCCGCTGTCGGTTTGGGGGTGCGGTCGAGCAACGCTTTGACCGACATGATGAAGCCCGGAGTGCAGTAGCCGCACTGCACCGCGCCGGTGTCGATGAACGCCTGCTGCACGGGGTGCAATTTATCGCCCTCGGCCAACCCTTCGACGGTCGTGATTTTCGCGCCGTTAGCGTCGGCGGCCATGGTGACGCAGGAATTGATCGGCTTGCCGTTGTAGATCACCGTGCAGGCGCCGCACTCGCCGGTGTTGCAGCAGAGCTTGGTGCCCTTCATTTCCAAAGTGTCGCGGAGAAATTCCAACAGCGAAGTCGACGGCTCCGCAGCGGCGCTCACCGCCTTGCCGTTGATCGTGGTGTTGATGGTGATGCTCATTACGCTACCTCCTTGCCGGTGGCGGCCTTCCAGGTTTCGGCCAGGCCGCGGCGGGTCAACGCGTCGACGATCCAGCGGCGGTTTTCGGCGCTGCTGCGCTGGTCGGTGATCGGGCTCGATTCCGAGGCGGCCATGGCGCCGGCCTCCTTGAGCAGTGCCGCGCTGGGCACTTTGCCGCGCAACAGCGCCTCGGTTTTCGCGGCGCGGACCGGCGTGGGTGCGACGGCGCCGAGACCGATGCGGACATCTTGAATATTGTTCTTTCCGCTGTCCGGAGTGATCATCACGGCGACGCCGACCATGGCGATGTCCATGGCGCCGCGCACCGCGTGCTTCAGATACATTCCCTTGCTACCGGCGGCGGGGATCGGGATTTCGATTTCGGTCAGCAACCCCTTGGCGCCGACAATGCTTTTCCCCGGTCCTTGAAAAAACCCGTTGAACGGCTCGACCCTTTCGCCGTCGGAAAACGCCAGGATCGCCTTGGCGTCGAGCACCAAAAGCGGCGCGAGGGTCTCGCCCGAGGGCGAGGCGCGGCAGATGTTGCCGCCGATGGTCGCGGTGTTGCGGACTTGTAAAGACGCAAATTGATGGGATGCTTCCCACAGTACCGGCAGTTTCTCGCGCACGAGCGCGCTCATCTCGATCTCGCGGATAGTGGTCAGCGCGCCGATACGCACGCTGCCGCGGCTCTCGGAGATGCCGCTCAGGCTGGGGATATTTTTTATATTGACCAGCGACCCCGGCTCATCTTTGAATTTGATATCGACCATCACGTCCGTGCCGCCGGCGATGATCTTCGCCTCCGCGCCGTGCTGCGCGAGCACGGCAAGCGCGTCGCCGATGGATTTGGGCTCGAAATACTCCATATAAGTTCTCCCGGCTAGGAAATATGCTCTGGAAATTCTCATAGCCCAAGTTGCAGTTTAATGACAAGGGGCGGGGAGAATTTGTTGATACTTTAAATAAAGCCGTCTTGCGGTCGCCGCCCGCCCGGATATAAAAACGTAGAGGTTGACGCCGACACTATGAGGAACCGAGGAAGAAAGCATAAATGAGACTGCCGCACCGCGATCCGATTCAGCTGGGTCCGACACCGTACGAAACGTTTCAAGCCAAAGAAGGAATTCCATCCGTCACCGGATTTTTTGTCGAAGATTTGATGGACGTCGAGGCGAAGCCGTGGGCGCGCATGGGCGCGCTCGGGTCTTATCTCAATATGGGCGAGCAGCAGGAGCACGACGCCTATATTTGCGAGATTCCGCCGGGCAAACAGACCGAGCCGCAGCATCACATGTTCGAGACGATCATATACATCCACAAAGGCCGGGGCGCGACCACGGTCTGGTTCGAAGGGGACACCAAGCAGACCTTCGAATGGAGCGCCGGCGCGCTTTTCGCGATTCCGCTCAACGTATCGTACCAGCACTTCAACGTGTCCAACGAGCCGGTGCGTTTTCTCGCTGGCACTAACGCGCCTCACGTGATCAATTTGTTTCACAACGAGGATTTTATCTTTCGCAATCCGTTTCAGTTCCGCGACCGCTATCGTCCGGATCGCGAGTTCTTCAACGAGAACAAAAAACTGACGACCCGTTCGTGGGAGTCCAATCTCGTCCCCGATGTCAACGAGTTCGCCCTCGACGATTATCCGATGAAGGGCAAAGGCGTGAGGATCATGCGCTTCGGTCTTGCCGGCACGACTTATGGCTGTCATGTGCAGGAGTTTCCCGCCGGCAGCCGCAGCACGTTTCATCGCCACGGGCCAGGCGCGATCGTTTGCGTCACCAAAGGCGAGGGATTCGCCATGGTCTGGCGCGAAGGCCAGGAGCGGACGCGCTTCGAGATCAAGCCGG
Organism: Chloroflexota bacterium; assembly: GCA_050257635.1. GTDB lineage: Bacteria > Desulfobacterota > Binatia > UBA9968 > UBA9968 > DP-20. The sequence goes on along the minus strand of JBLMXG010000081.1, from coordinate 19,908 downwards.
GTTCGATCTACTCGCCCGGCGACCTTATGTACCACGGACACTTTAATACCGGTCACGGCGTGCTGCGTCATTTCGCTATGCGCGGGCGCAGTCCCAAGTATAGCCAAGACCGCTTCCGCACCAAGCTCCACGAAATGATTCCGTTCGAAGAGGAGCCGCCGGAGATTCAACAGATGTTTCTGGATGAGTTGAAGCGCAAAGGCGTGAAAAGTGAGATCTCAGTGGTGGAAGAATAGATATCGTTCAAGGTTCCGGGTTCAAAGTTCAAAGGTGGGGGACAAACATGGGTGAGCTTGCCTATCATGATTTTCGGAGCTTCGTCGAAGAGGCGAAGAAGATCAGCGATTATCGGGTCATCGAAGGCGCGGACTGGGATGCCGAGATTGGCGCATTGGTCGAATCGACTGCGGAGCTGGTGCCACAGCCGCCGATGCTGATCTTCGACAAGGTGAAAGGCTACCCCGCCGGTTATCGTGTTTGCAGCTTGCCCTACGCGGCGTACCGGCGCGTAGCTTTAGCGCTGGGACTACCGACGGACAAGCCGAAGCTGGAAATTCTCCGCCTTGCCGCCCGCAAAGTGAAAGGCGCCGAACCGATCGCCCCGAAAGAAGTCAGCACTTCGCCGCTATTCGAAAACAAGCTCACGGGCAGCGATGTGAATCTGCTCAAATTCCCCGCGCTACGTTTCCACGAAAACGACGGCGGGCGCTATTTCGGCCCGGGCGGCGGGTTAATCAACCGCGATCCGGATAGCGGTTACGTCAATACCGGCACCTATCGCATGCAACTCCACGACAAAAACACGCTCGGCATCTGGATGAGCCCCGGGCAAAACGGCCGGCAAATCTGCATGAAATATTGGGAGAAGGGAAAGAGCTGTCCGGTGGTGGCGAGTTACGGCCAACATCCGCTCGTGTTCATGCCGTCCTATACAAAGTTTCCGTATGGACGCTCCGAAATGGAAATCTCCGGAGGATTGATCGGCAAGCCGTTGGAAGTTTTGTGCGGACCAATTACAGGCTTACCGATTCCCGCGTCCTCCGAGATCGCCATCGAAGGCGAGATTCCACCGCCATCGGAAGAAGCGCGAGCCGAAGGGCCGTTCGGCGAGTGGCCGGGATATTATTCCGGCGGTACGACCGGCACCGGAGAAAACCAACCAATCGTTCGAGTCAAGGCGATCTATCATCGCGACGATCCGATCCTCGAGGACGAAGCGCCGCTCTGGCCGGGGGCGGTGAAGATGGATCTGCATATTTCTGCCGGCGTGCTCTGGGATCAACTCGAGAGCGCCGGCATTCAAGACATCGCCGGCGTGTACAATCACACTTCTTATCTGACGGTCGTTTCGATCAAGCAGAAATACGCCGGTCATGCCAAACAGGCGGGCACCGCGGCGCTCAGCTGCGCCGCGGCCAATCGCAACGGCCGCTATGTCGTCGTGGTCGACGAAGACATCGATCCGACCAATATCAAAGAAGTTCTGTGGGCGATGATGACGCGCGTCGATCCGCCGACCAACATCGACATCGTCGACGGCTGCTGGTCGACGCCGCTCGATCCGCGCATGCCGCCGGAGAAAAGAGACAATAAAGATCACACCAACGGCCGGGCGATCTTCTATGCCGTGCGACCCTTCGCGTGGAAAGATAAGTTCCCCAAGGTCAGCAGGTCGAGCCGCGAGCTGAGAGAAAAGACGATGGCCAAGTTTAAAAATATTATTCCTTTTCCAGGGATGTGAAATGAAACGCAGGATGGCCCTCACCCTCGCCCTCTCCCACTTGGTGGGCGAGGGAATCGGTTTTGGAGAAAAGTTCCATGATGCCCAAACAGGAAAATGATCTTCTCACCCAAACCGGTCGCGGCACGCCGTGCGGCGAATTAATCCGCCGCTACTGGCAGCCTGTTGCGCTCGCCGAAGAATTACCTCCGGGCGGCGCGCCGTTGAGCGTGCGGATCTTGGGCGAAGATTTGGTTTTGTTCCGCGACGACCAGGGGCGGATCGGTCTCCTGGGCGTTCACTGCGCGCATCGCGGCACCGATCTGAGCTATGGACGCATCGAAGACGGCGGGCTCCGCTGTCTTTATCATGGCTGGCTCTACGACATTAAAGGCCGCTGCCTCGAACAACCGGGCGAGCCCGGCGGCGGAGCACAGCGCGACCAAATTCGCCAGCGCGCTTATCCTTGCATAGAAAAAGGCGGGGTGATTTTTACCTTCATGGGGCCCGACGAGCCGCCGCTGTTTCCCAACTATGATTTTCTCAATGCTGCGCCGGATCATCTCTATACCTCGAAGATTTTTCACGAGTGCAATTACTTGCAGGCCAACGAAGGCAACATCGATCCGGTTCATCTTTCTTACCTGCACCGCTTTATCGAGAAGCGCGACGAAGGCTACCGCGGCGTGCGCGGCGCCGAGGAGTCCCATTACAATCTGGTCGCACGCAACGCGGCGCCGATCATAGACGTCGAGCTGGTCGATTTCGGCCTGCGCATCTACACGGTGCGCAAACTCGAAGGCGACAAGGTGTACCTGCGGGTCTCCTATTTCATTCTGCCGAACCTGAGCGCTTTTCCCGGTCAGACCGGCGGCGAAGGATACTCGGTCAACTGGCACGTGCCGATCGACGATAGGCGCCACTGGAAGTACACGTTCGTTTACAGCGCCGGCGCGCCCTTAAAGAAAGAGCTGGTCGGCCGCGAGCGTTCCGAGTTGGGGCCGGATTACAAACTGATCCGCAATGAGAGCAACCGATTCTTACAAAATCGGGAAGCGATGAAAAGCAAAACCTACGCCGGCATGGGCTCGGGATTTCAAGCCCACGACGCGTTTGCGACGGCGAGCCAGGGCGCGATCCAAAACCGCGGGGAGGAACATCTGGTTTCTTCCGATAAAGCGATCGTTGCGGCGCGCAAGCTGATGGAGAAAGCGATCAAGGACATGGAGCAGGGCCAGGAGCCACCGCATGTGATCAGAGATCGCGCTGAGAACCGCTTTCCGAATTTTTTGGTGGTTTCCGACATGGTCCCGGACGGCGGCGACTGGAAAGCGTACACGAAGACGCTCGAAGCTGAAGCGAGGGCCAAGCTTTGACTCAAGTTCTGCGCCTCGGCATCGCCGGCCTCGGCGTCGCCAGCACACAGATCCTGCCGCCGCTGGCCAAGCTGCCGTATATCAAAATCACCGCGGCGGCCGATACGCGGGGCGACGCCTTGGCGAAGTTTCGCGAGAGCTACCGCGGCGAGCCTTTTACCAGCGTTGAAGCGCTGTGCCGCAGCGCCAACGTCGATGCGGTCTATATCGCCACACCGAATTCGCTCCACGCCGAGCATGCGATCACCGCAGCCCAGCATGGCAAGCACGTCATCGTCGAGAAACCGATGGCGATGACTTTAGGCGAGTGCGACGCGATGAACGAAGCGGCGGATAAATGCAACGTCAAGCTGCTCTGCGGCCATACCCACAGCTTCGATCCGCCGATCCGAAAAATTCGCGAGATCGTCAAGAGCGGCGAGCTCGGCAAACTCCGGATGATCAACACCTGGAACTTCAACGAATTCATGTACCGGCCGCGGATGCGCCACGAGCTGGCGATGAGCCGCGGCGTGGTGCTGAACCAAGGCCCGCACCATGTCGATGTCGTGCGCTTGATCGGCGGCGGCCTGGTGCGCAGCGTGCGTGCCATGACCGGCGTGTGGGATAAGACTCGGCAGTGGGAAGGAAGCTATACCTGTTATCTCGAATTCGAAGATGGCACGCCGGCAACGCTGGTTTATAGCGGCTACGGCTTGTTCGATACGGCCGAGTTGTTCGACTGGGTCGGTGAAGGCGGCCAGCGACGCGATCCGAAGACCAACCTCAAGGTCAGAGAGCGTTTGCGCGAGGTGCGCACGCCTGAAGAAGAGGAGCAGCTCAAGGAAGGCATGCGCTTCGGTGGCCGGCGCGAAGGCGAATTCAGCCACGTTTGGAGCGGCGCGCGTCAACAGCCGTTTTTCGGGTTTACTCTGGTGAGTTGCGAGAAGGGCGATATTCGCCAGACTCCGGATGGGCTCCGTACCTACGGCGAGACCGAGCAGCGCGAGATTTCGCTGCCCATCGGGAGCCAAGGGCGCGAAGCCGAAGTGGAAGAGCTTTACCGTGCCGTCGTTCACGACCGTCCCGTGTTTCACGACGGGCGCTGGGGTGCGGCGACGTTGGAAGTGTGCCTGGCCATGCTCGAATCGGCTGCACAGCGCAAAGAGATTTTTCTTTCTCACCAGGTGCCGAGTCCGGAGTAAGAGAGCGTTCAAGGTTCAAAGTTGGATAGAAGAGGAGCTTAATCATGCTGACCGCTGAAGAAAACGAAATGCTGACGCGGGTCGGTCCGGGAACACCGGCAGGGGAGTTGCTGCGGCGCTACTGGCATCCGGTCGCTATTGCGGCGGACTTAACTTCGGAGAGTCCGACCAAATTCGTCAGGATTCTTGGCGAGGATCTGGTCCTCTTTGTAACCCCGAAGGGCGAAGCCGGTTTGCTCCTGGACCGTTGCGCCCACCGCGGGGCTTCCTTGTCCTATGGGCGCGTCGAAGAGCGCGGCATCGCCTGCGCCTATCATGGCTGGCTTTACGACCTTCAAGGCAATTGCCTGGCCACTCCGGCGGAACCGGCGGACAGCAAGTTTTGTCTTACCGTCAAGCAGAAAGCCTATCCGGTGAAAAAGCTTGCTGGCCTGTATTGGGCGTACCTCGGTCCGCAGCCCGCGCCCGAGATCCCTCGATACGATGTTTGGGCGCGCACCGATGGCTGGCACTGGCTGCGCGCCTTGCCGCAGCTCGACTGCAACTGGTTGCAGGCGATGGAGAACTCTGTGGATACGGCGCATCTGCACATTCTGCACCAGGAGCTTGTAACCGACGGCTTCAAAGTGGAGAACACGACACGCGGCACTATCGACAATCTGGCTCATTACGAAGTCACGGAATTCGAGCATGGCTTCATCAAGCGGCGTGTGTTCAAAGACGGCAAGATAGAGGAACATCCGCTCTTATTTCCGACCGTGCTGCGGCAAGCCAATCGCACGCAGATCCGTGTGCCGATCGACGACACTCACACCTGGATCGTATATGTCCACTTTGTGCCCGATGCTGCCGAGCCCCGGCCGGAAAACGACGAGGTGCCGGTGAATTATCGCCGGCCGTTCAAGAATCCGCTCGGTGCGCGCCATCCGTTCACCAAGTTTCGCCTCGACGATGTCGACGCGCAAGATTTCATGGCCTGGGAAACTCAAGGGCCGATCCTCGACCGAACCCGCGAGCGGCTGGCGGTTTCGGATCATGGCGTTGTTCTGTACCGCGAGATGCTTAGACGGGAAATCAATAAAGTAAGGCAGGGCCTAGAGCCGATGAATGTCTTTCGCGACCCGGATCACCCGATCATCGATACCAAGATGGATCAATCGCTTGTCGTGGGAAGGGCGGGTTCGGTGAGGTATCATTTGCCGCCCGCCAATTAACGGCGCGCGGTAATTCATCTGCGTCGACCTCTCGTGGCTCGACGTGCCGAACATGAACGGGCGGTTTCAGCCGTTCTTCCTGAGTCGCGTCGAAAGTCTTGAGTTAAATGATGAATTGCGTAGAGTCTTGGGCCGGGAGGCGCGCAGAAATGTTTAACTGGAAGAATTTCCTTGCAGTATTATTTCTCGTTCTATTCAGCCGCGCGGCCATTGCCGCCGATGCGAAGGCAGCATGGCAGACCGAGTGGGAGAAGACCATTGATGCCGCCAAGAAAGAAGGGCAGGTGGCGGTTTATATCAGCGGCTATGAGGAAGTGTTGCCCGAGTTCCAGAAGGAATTTCCCGAGATCAAAGTCACTTCTATTGCCGGCCGCGGCTCGCAGATGGCGCAAAGATTACTCACCGAGCGGCGTGGCGATAAATATTTGGCGGATGTTTTCAATTCCGGCGGGGTGACGACTTATGGACAGCTGCACAAAGCCAAAGTGCTCGATCCGATCAAGCCTGTCTTGTTGCTTCCCGAGGTCACTGACACTTCGAAGTGGTACCAGAAAAAACATCATTACGCCGATCCCGAAGGGGAATATGTTTTTAGCTACATTGGTTCGGCGACCTATGGCTCGATTAACTACAACACCAAGCTGGTCGATCCGAAAGATTTTAAATCCTATTGGGATTTGCTCGATGCCAAATGGAAAGGAAAAATTCTCGCGCGCGATATTCGCGCGCCTGGACCGGGCTCGGGCAACGCCAGGTTTTTTTATTACCATCCGGAGCTGGGCGCGCCGTTTCTGCGCAAGCTGTTCGGCGAGATGGACGTGACTCTGTTTCGCGACTATCGGCAGGGTCCCGACTGGCTGGCGGTGGGCAAATACTCGATCTGCTTTTTTTGCGATGTCGATGTGCTGAAGCAGCAGGGACTGCCGGTCGATACTTTTGGGCCGAAGGTTTTTAAGGAAGGCGGCGCTTTGGTGCAGCAATTCGGCACTCTGACGCTGGTGAACCGGGCTCCCCATCCGAACGCGGCGAAGGTTTTTATCAACTGGCTGTTGTCGCGCCGCGGACAAATTATCTTGCAGAAAGTCTTGGCGAAAACCGAGAATCCGGCGGATTCGCTGCGCATCGATATTCCCAAAGGCGACGTCCCGCTGCTCAACCGGCGGTTGGACGGCGTCAACTATATCGACACCAGCAAACCGGAGTGGCAAAGCATGAAACCGATCCTCGACGTCGTCAAGGAAGCGCTCAAGGCGGCAGGGAAGAGCTAGAGTTCGCAAAAGTGCGGCGCCGAATGTGGCCGAGTTTGCAGATTTTCAGTCAAAGGATTGCTCGATGAGAATGTTTCGAATGGTGTCGCGGGCGATGACCCTGGGATTTGTTTTGTTTTGCTGGACCGATCCGGTCGGCGCCGCGCAGTCCAAACCGGGATGGCAGGTCGAATGGGAAAAGACCGTTGCGGCTGCCAAACAAGAAGGGCAGGTGACGGTCTATATCAGCGGCTACGATGCGATCTTGCCGGATTTTCAAAAGGACTATCCGGAGATTAAAGTCGTCGCGGTTACGGGGCGAGGCAATGAAATCGGTCAGCGCATCGCGGCCGAGAGGCGCGGCGAAAAATTTATCGCCGACGTGGTGAGCGCGGGCGCCAATCCCAACTATCAACAATTTTACCGCGGCAAGATGCTCGAGCCGATCAAACCGGCGCTGATTCTGCCTGAAGTTTTGGATCCATCGAAGTGGTACGAGGGGAAACACACCTACGCCGACCCGGAAGGGCAATATGTTTTTGTCTACGTCGGCTCGGCGACCTACGGCGCGATCAACTACAACACCAAGTCGGTAAACCCCAAAGAATTTCATTCCTACTGGGATTTTGTCGATCCCAAATGGAAAGGAAAAATCGAAGCCCGCGACGTGCGGCGGCCTGGACCGGGCAGCGGGAACATGCGCTTCTTCTACCACCACGCGGAGATAGGACCGGCATTTATCAAGCGCTTGTTCGGCGAAATGGAGATCTCGTTGTTCAGGGACTATCGCCAGGGGCCGGATTGGCTCGCCACGGGAAAATACGCGATTTGCTTTTTTTGCGACGTCGATGTGTTGAAGCAACAAGGCCTGCCGGTGGACACCTTCGGCCCGAAGGTCTTTGAAGAGGGCGGCGGCCTGGTGCAACAATTCGGCACGCTGGCTTTGATGAGTCGTGCGCCCCATCCCAATGCGGCCAAAGTGTTTATCAACTGGCTGCTCTCGCGCAAGGGACAGATCTCCGTGCAAAATCGCACGGCGCATGCCGAGTCACCCGCGGATTCATTGCGCATCGATATCCCGAAAGACGACGTGCCCTTCGAGTCGCGGCGTTTGGAAGGGGTAAAATACCTCGACACCGGCCGGCCCGACTGGATCGACATGAAACCGATTCTCAATGTCGTCAATGGGGCGTTGAAAGCCGCAGGGAAAAATTAGAAAGCGGTGCGCGTCTCTCGTGTTGGGGAGGCGGGAACGAGATTGCGAAGGCCAATTCACCGCGCGTATACCGCCCAGAATGGAGAGAAAACATGACGTCAACTTCATCGCTGGCTTATAAAGACTTGCGCGGTTATCTCGAAGCGGTCGATAAACTCGGCGAGCTGCGCCTCGTGAACGGCGCCGATTGGAATTTGGAAATCGGCGCCATCACCGAGATCGCGGCGCGGGCGGCGAGTCCGAAGACGGTGCTGTTCGATCAGATCCAGGGATATCCGAAAGGCTTTCGCGTCGTCACCAACGCGGTTTGCTCTGCCGCGACAACGGCACTGGCGTTTGGGCTGGACCCAGAACTGACCGGGCTCGACGTTATTCGCGCATGGAAGAAAAAACTCGGCGGGCAGAAGCCGATCAAACCGATTGAAGTCTCGGATGGCCCGGTGCTCGAAAATGTCGACTGCGGAACTAACGTCGATTTACTGAAATTTCCCACGCCGCGCTGGCACGAAGAGGACGGCGGGCGTTACATTGGCACCGGCTGCATGGTGATCATGGAAGATCCGGACGGCCAGTGGACCAACGTCGGCACTTATCGGGTCTGCGTTCATGACAAAGATGCCCTCGGCATTTGGATTTCTCCCGGCAAGCATGGCCGCCTCATTCGTGAAAAATACTGGGCGCAGGGAAAACCCTGCCCGGTGGTGATCAGCTTTGGCCAGGATCCTGTGCTTGCGAAGATTGCCAGCTGGTATGAAGCCTGGGGCGTGTCGGAATTGGAAATCGCCGGCTGGTTGTTCGGCGAGCCGGTGCAAGTCATTCGCGGCCAAGTCACCGGCTTGCCGGTTCCCGCAACTTCCGAACTGGCGATCGAGGGCTTCATCGTGCCGCCGAGCGAAGACAGCCGGGCCGAAGGCCCGTTCGGCGAATGGACCGGGTACTACGCGTCCGGCACGCGCAGCGAGCCGGTGGTGAAAGTGAAGTCGGTCATGCACCGCAAGGACCCGATTATCCTCGGCATGCCGCCGGGGATCTCCGGAAAATCGGTGGCGCTCAGCGCGGCGAATGTTTGGCTCGCTTTGGAAAAAGCCGGGGTGACCGACGTGCAGGGCGTGTGGGAATATCAGACCCGTTACATCACCGTCATTTCGCTCAAGCAGAAGTACGGCGGGCACGTCAAGCGCGCGGCGATGGCGATGTTGGGTTCGACCTATGGTTATCATCGACGTTTCGTGATCATTGTCGACGACGACGTCGACCCGTCGAATATCGACGATGTCCTGTGGGCGCTGGCCACGCGCTGCGATCCTGCGACCGCGATCAATGTCGTCACCGAGGCCTGGAGCACGCCGCTCGATCCGCGCATCGCGCCCGAGGCGCGTACGGCGCGAAACTTTACCAACTCGGTGGCGATCATCAACGCGTGCCAGCCCTTTCACTGGAAAGACCAGTACGCCAAGACCTGCTATTTCCCGGAAGAGACCCGGAGGAAGGCGTACGCGAAGTGGAAGGACGTGCTGCGGTTGGATTGATGGAGTGTTGGAGTCATGGAGCGAAGGGTCATGCATAACATACGGCTTGTACTTTCGGGGATCGTGCTCGGACTCGTGATGACGACGATCGGTCCGGTAAAAGGCATTGCGGTGGCAGCGGAGTCTTGGAGCGTCGAATGGGAGAAAACGCTTGGCGCAGCAAAAAAGGAAGGGGAGATCTCGTTTTACGGCAGCCAGGGGTACGAAAAGGTATTCGAAGTGTTCCAGCGGCGCTATCCGGAAATCAAAGTCACGTCCAATACCTTGCGCCAAGGCAGCGCCCACGGACAGGCGGTCATGGCCGAGCGGCGCGCCGGAAAATACATCGTCGATCTATTCATCGACGGCGTGGTGACGCCGATTCAAGTGTTTCTCAAAGCGAACATCCTTGAACCCATTCGACCGCAGCTCATCCTTCCCGAAGTCGTGGATGAATCGAAGTGGTGGAATGGCAGGCATTACTATGCCGACCCTGAGGGGAAGTACATTTTTGTCTTTCAGGGCAACGTGCATGGCGGCGAGAACGCCTACAACACCAAATTGATCGATCCGAAGGAGTTCAAATCCTACTGGGATTTCCTCGATCCGAAATGGAAGGGCAAGATCGTCGCCTACGACGTCAGCCGCGTGAGCACGGTGGCGCACTCCCTGCGTTTCCTTTTCAATCATCCTGACCTGGGTCCGGAATTCGTTAAAAGGTTTTTCGGCGAGATGGATTTGACCTACTCACGCGACGTGCGGCAGATCAACGATTGGCTCGGCGCAGGGAAGTTCCCGCTGGCATTCTTTGTCACAGACGTCGAGGATGCGGCGAAGCAGGGTTTGCCGGTAAAATTTTTCGATCCCGGCCAGTTCAAGGAAGGCGCCTTCGTCGGTCCGTCCCAAGGCGGCATATCTCTTTTCAAGAACGCACCCCATCCCAATGCGGCCAAGGTCGCGATCAATTGGTTGTTGTCCAGGGACGGGCAAGAGACCTATCAAAAAGTTTACGCCGACCTGCACGACGTGCGCCAGTCTATGCGCGAAGATATTTCGATAGACGTGATTCCGCCTTCGTATCGCAGGCAGAAGGGCGTTAAATATATTTATGCTGGCAGGCCGGAGTGGCTCGACATGGGGCCCGTGACGAAACTCATCAAGCAAGCGCAGCAAGCTGCAATCAAGTAAGGAGAGCAGATGAATCTCAAAAGAACTCTGATCAGCCCGCTAATCGCGCTATTCGGGCTTTGGACCGGTGCTGCCTACGGCGCTCAGGCAGAAGGGTGGAAAACGGATTGGGAGAAAACCGTCCAGGCGGCCAAGAAAGAAGGCCAGCTCGTGCTCTACGGCAGCGCCGACTTCGAAAGACTCTTCGCGGAGTTCCACAAAAAATATCCCGATATCAAAGTTACCGGGGTGTTCGGCCGCGGCGCGGACGTGGCCAAGCGTTTGATGGCGGAGCGGCGCGGCGAGAAATACCTAGCCGACCTCTACGTCAACGGCATGACCACCGGCTACAACGTGTTTTACAAGGCCAAGGCACTTGATCCGATCCCGCCGATGCTGGTCTTGCCGGAGGTCACGGACACCAGCAAGTGGTACCAAGGAAAGCACCACTACGTCGACCCGGAAAACCAGTTCCTGTTCAATCTTAACGGCGAAACTCGGATCGTCCTCGCCTACAACACCAAGCTGGTGAATCCGTCGGAGATCAAGTCTTACTGGGACGTTTTGAATCCGAAATGGAAAGGCAAAATCGTCGCTTACGATCCGACGCTGGGCGGCGCGGGTGACGCCATGCGCTTTTTCTATCACAATAAGAGCCTCGGCAAAGAATTCATCCGGCGCGTGCTCACGGAGACGGACTTGGTGATCAGCACCGATACCCGGCAAATGGGCGATTGGCTCGCCGGCGGCAAGTTCGCGTTGTCGATCTTCGCGCCGATATCAAGAATGGATCTGGACGTGATGCAGGTCCAGGGTTTGCCGGTGGCTTGGTTTGAGCCAGCACATCTGAAAGAGGGCGCCTATATCACCGCCGGCTCCGGCGGCGTCGCTTTGATCAACAAGGCGCCGCATCCCAACGCCGCCAAGGTCGCGCTCAACTGGCTGCTGTCGCGCGACGGGCAGATCGCCTATCAGCGAATTTTTACCGAAGGCAATGACGGTCCGGATTCGTTACGGATCGATATTCCGAAAGATAAAGTGCCGCGCGGCAATCGCCGATCGCAGTCGGACCGCTATCCGATCGTCGACCGGGCCGACTGGATGGACATGGCGCCGATCCGCGCGTTTATCAAGGAAGCGTTGGCGCAGCGCAAACGCTAAGGCATGCAGCGGTAATCGACGATGACCAAACCGGGTGTTGAAAGTGATTGCGGCTGCTCCGGGCTCGAAGCACCTGACACCGCGCAGCCAGGCATCGGGTTTGACTCGGCGCGAGTTTGGTTTGACTTAGTTTTTTCTATAGGAAAGTATGCATCGACCTAGGCCCATTGGGTTGGGTCGTCAGTTTAAAGGAGACGGAGCCTTGAGCATTTCTATTGCGAAGAAGCTGGTTGGATTTCTGCTGGTCGGGATTCTCGGCGTGTTGAATTACCCGGGCATCGGCGATGCCGCCCAGGCGGATTGGCAGAAGGATTGGGAGCAGACGCTGGCGGCGGCTAAAAAGGAAGGCCAGGTCACCGTCTACATTTACCGCTATGAAGGCCTGCTCCAGGAGTTCAAGCGCGAGTTTCCCGGCATCAACGTCGTGTCGGTGACCGGACGCGGCAGCCAGCTCACCAATCGCATTATGGCGGAGCGGCGCGCCGGTAAATTCATCGCCGACGTTTATAGCGGCGGCACCAACAGTCTTTACAATACGCTTTATAAGGGCAAGGCGCTCGATCCTTTGAAGCCCGTCCTGATCCTTCCCGAAGTTGTCGACCCATCCAAATGGTTTGGCGGCGAGCAACGCTATGCCGACCCGGAAGGCAAATACGTATTCGCTTTTATCGCCAGTCCGAGCAATGCGCAGCTTTCCTATAACACGAAGTTGGTCGATCCCAAGGAGTTCAAGTCTTACTGGGATATCTTGAATCCCAAGTGGAAAGGCAAGATTGTCTCTCTCGATCCGCGCGACACGGGGTTGGGCGCGACGATGCAGTTCTACTATTACAGTCCGGAAATCGGCACCGAGTTCATGAAGAAGCTCTTCGGCGGCATGGAGATTACCTATTCAAAGAATTTTCGCCAGATGACTGACTGGTTAGCCCAGGGGAAATTTGCTATCTGCATAGGCTGCAAGGACTCCATGCGCGCCAAGCACCAGGGATTGCCGGTGGATGATTTCGACACCAACCGTTGGAAAGAGGGTTCGAGCTTTTCCGCAGGAGGCGGCTCGGTGAGTGTGATGAATCAGGCGCCCCATCCCAATGCGGCCAAGGTTTTTCTCAACTGGTTCTTGTCGCGCAAGGGGCAGATGGCGCTGCAGAAATTGGGCGACCCGGACGATCCGGCGAATTCCCGGCGCATCGATATTCCCAAGGACGACATTCCGCGGGACAATCGGATGCAGCCGGGCGTCAAGTATTTCGACGTGGTCAAACCGGAGTACGGAGACATGAAACCGATTTTCGATCTGGCCAAAGAGATCATGGCGGGGGTCGAAAAGAAATAAGGATCGACATGCTGACACGCGAAGAAAACGAAACACTGACCCGCGTCGGCAAGGGCACTCCCGCAGGCGAGTTGTTGCGCCGCTACTGGCAAGTGGTCGCCGTAGCCGGCGAGCTGACCGAGGAAAAGCCGATCCGACCGGTCCGTTTGCTCGGCGAAGATTTGGTAGTTTATCGGGATATGCAGGGACGCTACGGCGTCGTCGGCGAACAGTGTCCCCATCGCAAGGCTTCGTTGGCCTTTGGACGAGTCGACGACGAAGGCATACGCTGCCCCTATCATGGCTGGAAGTTCGACGGCGCCGGAAGGTGTTTGGAACAACCGGCCGAGCCTGAAATCGGCGGCTTTAAGGACAAGATTCGGCACACGGCGTATCCGGTGGAGAAATTGGGCGGCTTGCTATGGGCTTATCTCGGCCCGGAGCCGCGCCCTTTGCTGCCGCGATGGGATGTGCTGGCTTGGGAGAACGGCCGGCGCTGGATTCAGAAACAGGAGATTATCAAATGCAACTGGCTGCAGCCGATGGAGAACTCGGTCGATCCGTCCCATCTCTTTTGGCTGCACGGCGGCACGGCGCATCTTGCCCGCGCCATGGACCACTATGAAGAGGAGCATGATTTTATTCCGTTCGAGCACGGCATATTGAAACGGCGCACCACGCCGGCCAAAAAGCCGGGCGGCGGGCGCGAAATCGATCAACATCCGCTGCTGTTTCCGAACACGCTGCGCCATGTTTTCAAGGAAAAGCTGGTCGACGGCAGGCTGCGCCACAATTTGCAAATTCGAGTGCCGGTGGACGACACCCACACGCAGGTTTATGTGGTCTATTTCGAGCCCAACGACGTCGACCATTCGCTCGCCGATGGCGACGCGCCGTGGGAGTATTTTCCGATTCATGACGAAAGCGGCGAATACCGTTTGGACCAAGTGCTGGTGCAGGACGCGATGGCCTGGGAGACTCAGGGCGCGCTCACCGACCGCACGCAGGAACACCTCGGCGCCGGCGACGAGGGGATCATTCTTTTGAGAAAAATGCTCCGCGAGCAGATCGAAATCGTGCGGCGCGGCGGCGAGCCTCTGGGCGTGGTGCGCAACCCGAGCGCCAACCAGCTGATCGAGCTCGACGTGGTCAACCAGCGCATCGGGCTGTTCGGCAAGCAGCCGCCGCAGAAGGTGGCGTAGGAAAAGATACAACCATACTGCAGGATCGATGTTGGGATGAGTTCCTTCCCGCTCGACGGGGGAAGGCTAGGATAGGGGTGCCTCGATTTCGCGTCCTCACCCCGACCCTCCCGCAAGCGGACGAGGGAAAAGATTTAGATGTTGATCGCACTCGTTCAACGGCATGAACGCTAAATTACCGTTGGAAATTTGGAGGAACTTACAATGGCCGAAATCACGGCGCAGATCGATCCGAATCTAAAACCGGAGCGCATCGATACTTACAAGTACTGGCAAGCGGAGCAGAAGATTCCCGTCGTGCGCGGTTTCTTCGTCGAGGATGTCAATACCCTTCCGGTGGAGCCCTGGGACTTGAAAGGAGTTCCGTGCTCGATGGTGGTGCTCGACGGCACCGGCGGCACCAATGACGCCTATGTTTGCGAGATTCCTCCCGGCGGCAAGACCAAGCCGCAGAAACACATGTATGAAGAGATGGTTTACGTGACCAAAGGCTACGGCGCGACCAGCGTCTGGCAGCGAGACGGCAAGAAGCATACCTTCGAATGGGGGCCGGGGAGCATGTTCGCGATGCCGCTCAACGCCGACTACCAGCATTTCAACGCCAGCGGCAGCGAAGCGGCGCGCTATTTCGCCGTGACCAACTGTTGCTTCATGATGAACCTGTTTCACAACCCCGATTACATTTTCAATAGCGACTACACCTTCCTCGACCGCTTCGACCCGCGCACCGAAGGCTATTTCAGCGGGCAAGGCGAGCTCACCGGGCGATTCTTTCTCACCACCAACTTCGTGCCCGACACTCATACGCTCAAGCTCACCGACTACAGCGAGCGCGGCAAGGGCAGCACCAATATGAAATTCAACCTGGCGAAAAACACCATGGGTGCGCACATCTCCGAGTTTCCGGTGGGCACCTACAAGAAAGGCCATCGTCATGGCCCGGGTGCGCATGTGATTATTCTCAGCGGTCAAGGCTACTCGGTTCTGTGGCCCCAAGGCGAAAAACCGCAGCGCGTCGATTGGAAGGCGGGCAGCGTGGTGGTGCCGCCGGATCAGTGGTTCCACCAGCATTTCAATTCAGGCGCCAGTCCGGCGCGTTATCTGGCGTTGCGCTGGAACAACTGGCGCTACAAATTCATGCGCTCGCAGGACGGCGAGGGCGGAACTTTTACAAGCATTAAACTCGGCGGCGGCCAAATCGAGTTCGAGGACGAAGATCCGCAAATTCACCGCGACTTCGAAGCCGCCATGAAGAAAGTCGGCGCGCGCTGCAACATGGGCTCCTACCATCCTGGCTGCACCTATAAATAAAGGGATTGAGAGAATCGGATTTCACGCTTGAACGACGCCTGGTCACGCGTTGGAAACTCGCCGGCGCGTGAACGGCGCAAACTATGGCGAAAATCGAAACCGCAGACCTGCAGGTAGCGCCGCGCCGTTGGCTGCCGCCGCTCGATGGCGGCACCGCGCTCATGGCCGTGCTCATCGGCTTCATGGGCTTTTACGTGCTCTATCCGCTGGTTTTGATTCTCATCAACAGCTTCAACACGGCGACCATCGCGGAGCCGCCCGTCTACGGGTTTGAGGCCTGGCGCGAGGCCTTCAGCGAAGCGGGCATCTGGCGCTCGCTGTGGAACAGCGTAAAAATCGGCATAGTCCTCCAGGTGATCGCGCTGCCGCTGGGGGTTTTTCTCTCGTGGCTGATCGCGCGCACGAATATTCTTTGGGCCAGTCAGTTCGAATTCGGCTTCTGGATCTCGTTTTTTCTGCCCAATTTGGCCACCACTTTCGGTTGGATGTTGCTGCTCGATCCGAGCACGGGGCTGATCAACTCGTGGCTGCGCGAGATGCCGTTTCTGAGCGGTCTCAATTTCGACATTTACTCTTTCGCCGGGATCATTTGGGTGCATCTGGTGAGCAACGCCGTTTCCACCAAAGTCATGCTATTGACGCCGGCCTTCCGGCGCATGGACGCATCCATGGAAGAGGCGAGCCGCATGTCGGGAGCGAACGCCTTGACGACGCTCTTGCGCATCACGGTGCCGGCGATGACGCCGGTGATCGTCGTGGTTTTCCTGCTCAGCGTAATCCGCATCTTCAGCAGCTTCGAAGTCGAGCTGCTGCTCGGCGTGCCCTGGAGCTTTTATGTTTACTCGACCAAGATCGTCGATCTGGCGCGCCAGGAACCGCCCCTGGTCAATCAAGCGGCGGCGTTGGGCAGCGTGATCTTGGTATTTCTTGCCGCCTTTATTCCGCTGCAGCGCCGACTGATCACGCGCCGGCAGTTCACCACGGTGACGGGCCAGTTCAAACCGAAGATCATCGACCTCGGCGTGTGGCGTTACCCCGCCACCGCGTTCGTCGGCCTGGTGGTTTTTGTCCTCGATGTGGTGCCGCTGCTGAGCGTGCTCGGCGGGAGCTTTATGACCCGCTTCGGCTTTTTTAATTTGCCGAAAACCTGGACGCTGGAATACTGGACGGCCTCGCTCAACGATCCGCGCATCCTTCAAGCGCTCCAAAATACCCTGATCGTCGCCGTCAGCGCCGCGCTTTTCGGGGCGTTTTTCTTTTCCTTGATCGGCTACATCCTGGTGCGCACCAAGCTGTCCGGCCGAAGCGTGCTCGATTCGATCTGTTGGCTGCCTTCGGCAATCCCCGGCGTGCTCTCCGGTCTCGGCCTGCTGTGGATGTTTCTCGGCACGCCGCTGTTCCGCCCCTTTTACGGGACCCTTTTGCTGCTGGTCATCGCCCAGGTGCTCGGCGGCGTCACTCTCTCGACGCAAATTCTCAAAGCGAACTTCGTCCAGCTCGGCAAAGAGCTGGAAGAGGCGTCGCGCATGTCCGGCGCCGGTTTTTGGCGCACCTACGTGCGCGTCGTGTTCCCGTTGATGGCGCAGACCATGGTGTTGGTCGGCGTGATCAAATTCATGTTCGCGGCGCAGCATAACTCGGCGATCATCCTGCTGGCCACTTCGGAAACGCGGACGCTGTCGCTGCTCGCCCTCGATCAAGTCGCGGCGGGCTACCGCGAGGTCGCCAGCATTACCATCATTCTCGTCACCCTGCTCACCTTGGGCATCGCCATCATCGCGCGCTCGTTCGGCCTCAAGGTCGGTATCCGCACTGAATGAGGATGAATCGTCTGTTAAAAGAGCGCTAGGAGATCGACGGTGGAGGATTGACGATAGCGATTTTCAATCATTGTTTCTCGATCATCGGCTGAAGCCACTCTCAGCCTGCTAAGGATAAATTCTGTGGGTTTTTTGCGTATTGAAAATCTTTACAAAACCTTCGACCGCGTTGTAGCGGTCAACCGCATCAATCTGGAAATCGCCGAAGGGGAGTTTTTTACCCTGCTCGGCTCGAGCGGCTGCGGCAAAACGACCACCTTGCGCATGGTCGGCGGCCTGGAAAAACCCGACGACGGCGCGATCTATCTAGGCGACCGCTGCCTGGCGAGCCCCAAACAGAAAATTTACATCAAGCCGGAAAAGCGCGACATGGGCATGGTGTTTCAATCTTACGCCCTGTGGCCGCATATGACCGTGTTCGAGAATGTTTCCTATCCGCTGAAGCTGCGCGGAACCAGTCGACCGGAGATTCGCGCCAAGGTGGGCGAGGTGCTCAACCTGGTCGGCCTGGCGGGCTTGGAAGATCGTCCGGCGCCGGCGCTGAGCGGCGGACAACAGCAGCGCGTCGCGCTGGCGCGCGCATTGGTTTTCTCGCCCAAAGTTTTGCTGCTCGACGAACCGTTGAGTAATCTCGACGCGCAGCTACGCGAGGAGATGCGCCGGGAGTTAAAAGCCTTGCAGCAGCGGGTGCGCATCACGGTCATTTTCGTGACCCACGACCAGATCGAAGCGCTGAGCCTGTCGGACCGCATCGCGATCATGAAGTTTGGCGTGCTCGAACAGGTGGGAACACCGGAGGAAGTTTACTATCATCCCGCGACGCCATTCGTGCGCGATTTTTTGGGTAAGACATTTCTCTTGCCGGGAAAGGTGAGCGCGCTCTCCGAGCAGTTTGTTAACGTCGAGGTTCCCGGTGTCGCCGCCGCCCCGCTTATCCTCGAGCGCCAAAACGTCGCTTCATCGGTCAACGGTTTTCCGGCGGTCGGCCAGGGCGTGATGGTGGCAATTCGCCCGGAACAGGTCAGCTTGTCGGCCGAACGGCGCGAGGGCCAGGCCAATCGCGTCGAAGCCGTACTGCGGTCGGTGCAGTTTCTTGGCGATCGCTATGAATACACGGTGACTCTGGGAGATGAGACCCGCGTTATCGGCTCACCCGAAGCGCGACAACTGAAACAGGGTGGCAAGGTTTTTCTCGACTTGAAACCCGAGAGTATTTCGATCTGGCCGCACGAGGGTTAGCAACGCTGCACAACGCCGTCGATCTCGGCTTTGCTCCGGCTCCAGGAATACCGCGGACCTGCTCGGAGCTTGGCACGGGTTAAACTTTGGTTTGCGCAGCGGCTCGGCTGAACTCCCGCTCCTCCTTGTCCTCGCGAGATGTTGTTTCCTCGGTTTCCAACGTTTCCGCGTCCCAACGAAAGCGATACAGCGCCGGTACTCTGCAGGCGGTCAGTAGCGTCATCGTCGATACGATCACGCCGCCGATGATGGTCGCTTCGCGGGCGCCCATGAGCGGGACGACGAGGCCAGTCTCCATCTGGCCAAGCGGATGCAGGCCGCGGTTGCTGAGCTGAAACACGCCCATGACCCGACCGCGAAATGTTTCCGGTGTAAGCATTTGCAATATTGTGCCGCGGGCAGCGCTCCAGACGGTGTCCGTCGCGCCGACGAAAGCCAGCAAGACCAGCGCCAACGCAAACGACGGCGCCATGCCGAATAACGCGAAGCCGGCGCCGTAGAGGATCGCCGAGATAAAAAGAATCCTGCCTTGCGACGGGCGCTGCCCCATGGCGATGAAGACGCTCGAGCCGACCACCGCGCCGAGGCCGCGAGCCGATTGCAAGAAGCCGAAGCCCGAGGCGCCGACGCGAAAAACGTCGCTGGCCAAAATCGTGAGCATGGCATGATCCAGACCGAAAACCGAGGCAAAGGCTTCCATCACGGTAAGCCCAAGAATGACCGGCTGGGAGACGATGTAAGAAAACCCGGCTTTGGTTTCGCCGAGGAAGTCATGCCGTTTTATCCGTGCGGGCGCAGTCATACGCATGAGCAGCAAAGCAACCACCACGGCTAAAAAACTGGCGGCGTTGGCAAAGAAGGCGCCGGCTGTGCCCATGGTGCTGATGGCGATGCCGCCAAAGGTGGGCCCGAGCAAGGCCGCCCCTTTCCACAGCAACGAATTGAGCGCCACAGCGTTAGGCAAAACCGCGCGCGGCACGAGCGACGGAAAAAGCGCCTGGCGCGCCGGACCGTCGAAGGAGCCTACCGATGAGCTGATGAAGGTAAACAGGTAGATCTGCCAGGCTTGAACATGGCCGGCGTGATCGAGGAGACCGAGCGCCAGACTGAGTCCGGCCAAGGTGAGTTGGGTCGCGAGCAGCAGTTTTCTGCGATCGTAGCGATCGGCGAAGGTGCCGCTGACCAGACCCAACGCGATTGCCGGAATCGCGCGAAACACGCCGTTGAGGCC
>JBLMXG010000080.1:0-22296 GCA_050257635.1 Chloroflexota bacterium | reverse complement strand
GGCTCGGCGCTGAGGTGCCAGACTCTCCCGGCTACGATCTCTGCGGCGTTTTCGTCGGCTCGGAAGGAACCATGGGAATCGTCACCAAGGTCATCGTGCGGCTCCTGCGCGCGCGCGAGTCGGTGCGCACGCTGCTGGCCATCTTCGATCGGATGGACGATGCGACTCAAACCGTCGTCGATATCACCGCTGCGGGAATAATTCCCGCAGCGTTGGAAATCATGGACCGGACAACCATCGAAGCTGTGGAGCGCGGCGCGCCGGCGGGCTTTCCGCTCGACGCCGAAGCGGTGCTGCTCGTCGAAGTCGAGGGATTGATCGAGCATACGGCGCGTTCCATCACGCTGGCCGGAGAAATCTGCCGGCGCAACAGCGCGCGCGAAGTCAAACCCGCCCAAGATGAAGCCGAGCGCCAGCGCCTGTGGAAAGGTCGCAAGGGCGCCTTCGGCGCCATGGGCGCGTTGGCGCCCAATTATTACGTTCAGGACGGCGTGGTGCCGCGCAGTAAATTGCCGGAAATGATGCGCCGCGTCGCCGCCATCAGCCGACAATTCGATCTGCGCATCGCCAACGTGTTTCATGCTGGCGATGGCAATCTCCATCCAAATATTCTGTTCGACATGCGCGCTCCCGGCGAGCTCGACCGCGTGATCGAAGCCGGCGCTGCCACATTGCGCGCCTGCATCGAGCTTGGCGGCAGCATCACCGGCGAGCATGGCGTCGGCCTGGAGAAGAAAGCCTATATCGGCTTGCTGTTCAACGAAGTCGATCTGGAAGCGATGGCGCGGCTGCGCCGCGCTTTCGATCCCGACGGCCGCTTCAATCCGGCAAAGCTTTTCCCGACACCCGCGCCCTGCGGCGAAATCGGTTTGCAGCCAGGGCGGATTCCCGCCGGACTCTGGATTTAGCCAACAGGCTTCGAGTTCCTGGTATCCGACTCGAAACCAAAGAACAACCCGGAGCAGTTACTTTTGGAGCAGATTGAGCACAAACAAGAGAGCAGCGTCGGCGAAAAAATCGTCGCGCTCGATCTTCCCGAGCTCTACCAGTGCGTCCATTGCGGCTTGTGCTTGAATCATTGTCCGACCTATCGAGTGCTGCGGCTGGAGCCCGAATCGCCGCGCGGCCGAATTCATCTCGTCAAGGCCGCCGCCGAGGGTCGCATCGAACTCAATGAACGCTTCAAGGAGCATCTGTATCTTTGTCTTCTCTGCCGCGCCTGCGAAACCGCTTGTCCATCCGGCGTACAGTACGGTCGCATCGCCGAGGCCGCGCGCGCGCAACTTGGCCCGCCGGGGTCGGAACTCGGCAGCGCGGTCTTGAAGTTCGTTTTTACCCAACTGCTTCCTTACCGGCGCCGCTTGCGTGTTCTGTTCGCGATCCTGCGGCTCTATCAGCGAACCCGCCTGCAGCGAGCCTTGCAGGGGCTGATGCCAAAAAAATTGCGCGACATGGACGCGCTGCTCCCTTTGATTCCGAAACGTTTTTTTGCGCCGAGGGCGCCGGTCACGCCGGCCATGGGCGAGCACCGCGCCACTGTCGCCCTGCTCGACGGCTGTGTCATGCCGCTTTTGTTCGGCGGCGTCAACGACGCCACCGTGCGCGTCTTGCGGCGAAACGGCTGCGACGTCATCTTTCCCAAAAACCAAACTTGTTGCGGCGCCCTCAACCTGCACAACGGCGAGAGCGCCGCCGCTAAGCGCATGGCGCGGCGCAACATCGACGCGTTTCTAGATTCCGGAGCAGACGCTTTCGTCGTCAACGCCGCCGGCTGCGGCGCGGCGATGAAAGACTATGACTATCTGTTGCGCGACGATCCTGACTATCGCGATAAAGCGGCGCAGTTCAGCGAGAAGGTCAAAGACGCCGGCGAATTCCTTGCCGCTCTCGGCCTCGTCGGCAACTTGGGCCGCCTCGAGATGACCGTAACCTACCAGGATCCCTGTCACCTCGCCCACGGACAAGACGTTCGCAGCCAGCCACGCCAACTGCTGCGCGCGATCCCCGGTCTCAAGTTGGTGGAGATGGACGGAGCCGACCGCTGCTGCGGCAGCGCGGGTATTTACAATCTGACCCATTCGGCCCTGTCGCAACGCCTGCTCGACGAAAAAATGCTTGCCATTGCGGCCACTCATGCCGGCGCCGTCGTCGCGCCCAATCCCGGCTGCATGCTGCAGCTCGGCGCAGGCGCGCGCCGCACGGGCGTTGAGCTGGAGGTTTATCATCTGATGGATCTGCTCGAGCGCGCCTATCGCGCCGGCGAGTAGCGACAATCCGATGCCATCGACCGTCGATCAGTTGAAACAAAGGCTCGACTCGGCTTTGGCTGCCGGCGCGGTGGTTTGCGATACCGAAGCTCTGAGAAATTATCGGGTAGACGGCAAAGAACCCGCATTGGTAGTGAAACCGCAATCCGCCGCAGAGATCGCTGCAGCGCTGCGTCTTTGCTCCGAGGCCGAAGCCGCGGTTATTCCCTGGGGAAGCGGCACCGCGATGGCAATTGGCAATCCGCCCCGCCGCGCCGACATCGTCGTTGACTTGAGCCATTTCAATCGTGTGATCGAACATGACGCCGCCAACCTTACCGTGACCGTGCAGAGCGGCGCCACTCTGACTGCCGTACAAGGCGCGCTTGAAGGCCATAGACAATTTGTCCCTTTCGAACCGCCTTTCGCCGACCGCGCCACGGTCGGCGGTGCGGTCGCGGCAAATTTGAACGGGCCGAGGCGCACCAGCTATGGCAGCGTGCGGGATCTGATCATCGGCATGAAAGCCACGCTTGCCAACGGCGAAGAGATCAAGGCCGGCGGCAAGGTGGTTAAGAATGTCGCCGGTTATGATCTGTGCAAGCTATTCGTCGGTTCCTTGGGAACCCTCGGAATCGTCACCGAAGTTACCGTTCGGCTCGCGCCCATTCCCGAGAGAACGGCGACGCTGATCGTGGCCGGCGACCTGGATCAGGTGGAGCGCTGCGTTGCCGAGCTGCTCTGCTCGGCCTTGCTGCCGGCGGCGGTTTATCTCTCGAACGACGGTAACAGCGAAAACTGGCGTGTCGCCGTCCGGTGCGAAGGCTTCGAAGCAACCGTTGCGCGCCTGTTACGCGACTCGGCCGCCCTGGCGGCGCGCTTCGGCTTGAGCGAAGATATCTTGCGAGACGAAAAACAGAGCGCCTTATGGCAGCGCCTGTGCGATCTTCCGTTGCAGCCAGAACATCTGATTTACCGCATCACCCTGCCGCGCGCGGCGGTTTTTGATTTCTTGCGGCACGCCCGTCATTGGCCCGTTGTAGAGATCGCCGCCGACGCGGCAATGGGGACGGTCTGGGTTGTCTGCTCGGCAACTCCGTCGGTGCTCGGCTTATTCTCTCGCCTAATCGACTTGGCCTGCGCCCAACGCGGCCATGCAGTCATTTTTGCCGCCCCCGGCGCGTTTAAATCCGCCATCAGTGTCTGGGGACCGTCCCCCTCAACGATCTTCTTGATGCGCGAAATTAAGCGCCAGTTCGACCCGAAGGGACTGCTCAATCCCGGCCGCTTCGTCGGCGGCCTGTAAATTTTTTCTCTTAACGCTCAGGACCCACCCTTTTTTAGAATAATCTGATTACCCAAGCGGGGAACCAGTTGTCGACGCCGAAGGCGGCGCTGCCGCGGATCGCAAAGTAAACTGCAGCGCCGAGAAACACGAGGTTGTCGCGCAGCCCGACTTCGTGAGCGTGATAAGATTGCCGATCGAAAGAGCGAAAGTAACTTTGCGCTTTCTCTTCTTTGATGGCGTTTTTTACCACCGGCGCCATCGCCGGTAAAACTTTGAGCCAGTGCCAGTGGAGCGCGAAGGTGGGAATTAAGAATACGATGATCATCAGCGCCGAGATCGGCGTCTGAATTCCCATGGCCATACCGAAGCCGCCGCCCACCATCAAAAACGTTGCGCCGAAACCGAAAAAGAGCGCACCGTGGGGAAATAAAATACTCGCCGTGTTGACCGGATTGGGCCAGCGCCGGATGTTGCTCAGACCGCTGATCAACATGCGCCAACCTAGAATGACTCGTAACACCGCCTCAGCCATTAGTATGAGCGTCGAGTGTTCCACTGCGGGATTCCTTCCTCTTGTTGTCGCGTGAAAGTGCGCCGCAATATAGCCAGCAGCGATGGTATGGTCAAATACAGTCCTGGATGGGACAAATACGAACCTCGCTTGCGGGGACTGGCAATAGCTCATGGAGCGAGTCTTTTCTCACTATCGGCAAATTTGTCGCAAAAATTGCTAAATTTGATTGTTTCTGCCAAAAAATTTCTTTACTATGCGGCTCACGGCACCGATGAGAAACTGGCACAGCGGTTGCTCATAACTAGGCCGTGATGCGGAGGTAACAATGCGAAGTGCGAGACGCTGGCTGGTTTCACTCTGCTTAAGCTTTCTGGTGTGTATACCCGCCAGAGTCATGGCTGAGAGCAATTTATCGAAGTCCTCTCCGTTCCCCGTTCCTGTTGGCCTGGAGTCCTCGGTCGAGTTTTGGAAGAAAGTTTTCACTGAATATAGCCTTTCGCAAATGATTTTTTTCGACCCCCTCGACATGAGCAAGATCTACGAGGTTGTCGATGTCGGTGAAGGCAACCGTTCCGATAGCTATATCAAAGCTGAGCGGGCGCGGGTCGCAGCTGAACAAAGCGTCGATATCGAGCGAGTCCAAACCCAACGTGGCATAAAAGAACGCACCGCCGCCGGCATCAAACGAGCAGGTCGCTATCTCGCCCAAATTCAGCAAATATTCACTGAGCGCGGCTTGCCGCCGGAACTCACATTCTTGCCGATCGTGGAATCGTCCTATGACATCAATGCCCGATCCTCCGTCGGCGCATTAGGCATCTGGCAGTTTATGCCTCGAACCGGGCGACAATATCTTCGGATCAGCCGGGGTATTGACGAAAGAAGGGATCCGCTGGAAGCATCCCGCGCCGCTGCCGCGTATCTCAAAGAGGCTTATGACATTTTAGGCAGCTGGCCGCTGGCGATTACCTCGTACAATTTCGGCCCCGCCGGCATGGCTCGTGCTGTGGAAGCCGTGGGTTCCGAAGACCTGGTTGAATTGATTCAACAATACGATCATCCCTACTGGGGTTTTGCGCCGAAGAATTTTTACGCGGAATTTCTCGCCGCGGTCGAGATTGGCAGTAACGTAAGCCAGTATTTTCCCAGCCTAGAGCTCGATACGCCGGTCGAACTCAGAGAAGTCGAGGTGCAACGGGGCACCGCCTTGTCCACGCTCGTCAAATCTTCCGGGCTCAAGCACGATGAATTTCTCGGCTGGAACCCGGCGCTCAGCGCGGGAACACGTATCGTACCTGCCGGCTATCGCGTCAAGCTACCTGCCGATAGAACTGTCGAACCGCTCGTCGTTGTGGCCCGAACTCAAAACCCTCAGCCGAAGGCTCAACCGCGAGTCGTGCATCACCGAGTAAAACGCGGCGAAACCGTCTATGAGATCGCGCGCCGCTATGGTGCCTCGGTACAGCGCATCCTTCAAGTCAATAACATCCGCCAAGCACACCTGATACGCGTCGGCACGACACTCCGAATACCGCGCATATAAAATTTCCACCGATTGAGTTTTTGTGACTTCGAGGGCCGCGGCGGATCCAGACGTCCCCGCGGCCTCGCTGCTTCTAGTGGGTTCATCTCCCGCATGCTCTGAAGACATTTCACTGATTGCGCGAGCGGTAGGCGCGTTGACAAATTTTCCGCCCGCCAGATATAGTTCCGGCCGTGAGAGCCCAGACAAGGTGCAAAACGACCCGCGCGCGGCAAATTCACAGAGGTATTCTCGCGGCAGCGATTTTTACCTCCCTGTTCTTCAACCTCGCCACGGTCCTGCGCGCTCAAGATTCCAGGAAGGTGCGGCTGGCCTACTCCGCTTTTAGCATTTCGTTTCTCAATTTATTTGTCGCGCGCGACGCCGGTCTGTTTAAGAAGCACGGGCTTGAAGTGGAGCTGATCCAAATGGCCGGCCCCCTGCCGGTGGCGGCGCTCGCCAGCGGCGAGATCGACTACTTGACCGGCTATACCACCGGCATCGTCGCCACCGGTCGAGGCGCGCCGCTCAAGGGCATCATGATTTCTTTGCGCAAGCCGCCGTTTTTTCTGGTCGCTCAACCAGCGATTGAGCGCGTCGCCGATCTTGCCGGCAAGCGAATCGGCGTCGACCGCATCGGCAGTTTGCAGCACCTGGTCGCACGCCTGCTGCTGAAGAACAAAGGCGCGGACCCGGAAAAAGCGATTTTCACGCAGACCGGTTCGGTTTCGAATACCGTCACAAGCTTGGGCCAAGGCGCAGTTTCGGCGGCCATCTTATCGGCGCCGCATAACGTGATCATGGCGCAGAAGGGTTTTCGCCAAATTGGCGCAGCCGACGAGCTTGCCACACATTTTCCCACCAGCGGCTTGGTGGTCAATGACGCCAAATTGAAAAATGATGCGGCGCGCATTAAAGACGTGATCCGGGTCATGCTCGATGCCGCGTCTTTCTGCCGCAAAGAAAGAACTTGGATGGTAAACTACATCAAAGATCACTGGAAATTGGATCAAAGAAGCGCCGAGATCGTCTACGACCAGTGGCTATCGATTCTGACACCGGACGGCAAAATCAGTATCAAGGACATGCAGGAATATTTCGACCTTGCCTACAGCCAGAAACAAATCTCGGCGCCGATCAACGTCGCTGCGGCGACCGACTATTCGCTGCTCGATCAGGTGTTGGCGGGAAAATAATAAACGGTTCGAATTTTTTCTTCCTCGTCGTTGGTCGACCGGGAAGTAAATACGGAAACTAGAGACTGCGAACGAAGGGAGGCTAACTCATGGACGGCAAAGTGCTTGTTGAATCGGTGCGAAAAGAAATCATTGAACCCGGCATTCAACGGTTGATGGACACGCCCTATTTTACCGAACTGCGCCAGGGTAAGTTATCGATCAGACGCCTGCAAGGCTGGGCGATCCAACACTATCTTCATAACAAGGCGATTCTTAAATCCTTCGCCTTGGGGATGGTAAAAAACGCCCATGAGCAGACGATGTTCGACTACTTCACCGAGCAGTTCACCGAGGAGCAAACGCATCCGGATTTGGCCAAGCGATTCGGTCTCGCGTTGGGTCTCAAGGAGGAAGATTTTACCGAGGCGACGCAGATCTTTGAGTGCCAGATTCATTCGGCCCGCACGGTTTATAACACGCTCATGGGCTACGCGCCGCAAAACCGCGCATCGGCACTTACTAGCGAGAGCATGGTCTGCCGCTACTCGGAAGAGTTCCTGAACGCCGGGCGCAGGCATTACGGCCTTGACGATCGGGATTTGACATTTTTCTCGGTCCATATGGTTGCCGATCAGGAGCACACAGCGCGCTCGGCGGAGCTGATTGCCCGGATGGTAAAGACGCCGCGCGAAGAACGGCTGGTGCGCGAGAGCGCGCAGTATATGGTCCGTATCAAGCTCGGCAAGTTCGACGGACTGTACCGCGAATATGCCTAATTCAGTTACGGTTTGAGGCGCGGCGGGTCGCGCACGCCGGGGAAAAATCGAAGGAGAGCTAAATGGCAATCGTTATTTATTTAATCAGCGTAGTGTTCCTCGCTTGCAGCGCGGTGGCGCACGCCCAAGCGGATCTCTCGGCCTTGGCGGCGAGCGCCAAACAAGAACGGGAAGTGATTTGGTACACCACGACATCCGCCGGCGACAATCAAGCCATTGTCGCCGGGTTCAGCAAGAAATATCCGTTTCTCAAAGTCCAGGTTCTGCGCTCCACCGGCGAAAAGCTGCGACAGAGAATTCTCACTGAAACCGCTGCGGGGCAATTTTTTTCCGACGTTGCTAGCGTCAGCAGCATGGAGATGGGGCTGCTGAAATCGAAGAATTTATTGCAGCCCTACGACCCACCCGAAGCGGCGGGCTATCCCGCCAGCACAAAGGACAAGGAGAAATTTTTTACCGCGATTTATGCGCGAAATTTTGTCATGGGCTATAATACGGCAATGGTCGCTGAGAAGGATCGTCCGAAGGATTGGCCTGACCTGCTCGACCCCAAATGGAAAGGGAAAATCGGCATCGACGAAGAGGAATTCGAATGGTACGGCACGCTGGTTGACTATTGGGGACGGGAAAAGGCCGGAAAATTCATCAAGGCCCTGGCGGCTCAACGCCCAACGCTACGGCGCGGCCATAGTCTACTTGCACAGCTGCTCGCCGCCGGGGAGTTTCCGCTAGCGCTGGTATTTCCGTTCGAGATTGAACAGCTCAAGCGCCGGGGCGCCCCGGTCGACTGGTCCACCAGCTCGGATCCGATAGTAACGTCGATCAACGTCGTGGCGCTTTCGACCAAGGCGCCGCATCCGAATGCCGCCAAGTTATTGATCAATTATATTCTCTCCGAAGAGGGACAGACCATCATTAAAAACGTTTCCCGGGTGCCGATTCGACCAGGCGTCAAACCCAATATCGCCAAGCTCGACCAATCGACGCTAAAAATTCACTACGTGCCGGCGGATATGTTTAAAAAAATCTCCGAGTACGAAAAAGAATTTCGCGACCTGTTCTGGAAAAAATGAGCTCACCGCAAGCAGGCCGGGTCGCGCGCCTCACCGGCCTGACCCAGAGACTTGGCCCGGGCGCCTGTTAAAATCACAGCGCACCGCGCGCAAGGGGACACAATTTGTTTGACCGCTTACTCAGCGCCAAAGGCCAGAGCCGCTCGGCCAAAACGGTCGAGGTCTTCGGCTGGCTCATTTTGGTCGAAGGAGCCCTTGTGCTGTTCGCTCCCCATGCCGCCGTTTCCATTCTCGGCATCGCACCGCTCAGTGAAGCGGCCACGAATTACTTCCGCCTTGTCGGACTGCTGGTCTGCGGCGTGGGCATGCTCTACACCGCCAGCGGCCGACTAAACGCGGAAGGTTTCGTTTTCGCTTCCATGCTCGACCGGCCACTGGTTCCTTTTGCCATGGCGCTGCTCTGGTACTTCGACGTCCTTCCCGGAGCTCTCGCATTGATCTTCTCGATCCAGGACTTCGGTAGTTTTCTTTGGACCCTGTTTACCTGGCGCGCCGAACGGAGCCAGCTTAAAAAAGTGGAGGACTGGCGGTGAGCAATCCAACCATCGGTTTCATCGGTCTCGGCATCATGGGCAAGCCCATGGCGCGAAATTTGATCAAGAATAGCTACTCTCTGGTCGTCCACAATCGGAGCCGCGGCCCAGTCGATGAGCTTGCCAAAGAAGGAGCCCAAAGAGCCGTCAACTCAAAAGAAGTCGCCGAACGCAGCCAGATCATCATTACCATGCTTCCCGATTCGCCGGATGTCGAACTCGTCTATGCCGGCGACCGGGGACTATTCTCCGGCGTAAAATCCGGAAGTCTGCTTATCGACATGTCAAGCATCTCCCCCGTGGTCGCGCGGAAGCTCGCCGCCGAGGCGGAAAAGCGTGGCTGCGAGATGATCGACGCGCCGGTGAGCGGCGGCGAGGCCGGGGCGATCGGCGCGACGCTATCGATCATGATCGGCGGCAAGGCGTCAGCAGTTGAGCGCGCCATGCCGATCTTTCAAGCCCTGGGCAAGAACATCGTTCACGTCGGCGATGCAGGCGCCGGCCAGGTAACGAAGGCGGCGAATCAGATGGTGGTCGGCACAACCATTGCGGTCGTCGGTGAAGCTTTGGTGCTCGCGGCCAAAGCCGGCGTCGATCCGGCAAAAGTCAGACAAGCGCTCCTCGGCGGCTTTGCTCATTCAAAGATTCTCGAAGCTCACGGACAGAAAATGTTAGACAGAAACTTCAATCCTGGCTTTCGCATTCGGCTTCACGAGAAGGACATGAAGATCGCGCTGGCAACGGGGTCCGAATACGGCGTCCCGCTTATGGTTACTGGCGTCGTCGGTCAGATGATGACGGCGATAAAAGGCATGGGCAACGGCGATCTGGATCATTCCGGTCTGGTGAAATTTGTCGAGGAATTGGCGAAAAAGGAGCTGAGTAAAGAGCAATGAGCAGCTAAGCGATTTGGCAAAGTGTGCCTACTTAGCGCCGGCTCTGATTAACATTCACCTCCAAATATTCTTCTGATTGTCGGATGAAAATAAATAACGCTGAGAAATACCCCGGTAAAGAAAAGGCCGTTGACGATTCCAAAAGTCAACAAGACCGGGTCCGGCGACCGTAAGCTTTGCGGCAACATCCCCATCACACAAATCCAGGCGCCCACCGCCCAGATTAAACTGATATCCTCCGACGAGCGGCGGTGGATAATTCTCATAATAAGAGGAATATTGAAAAAAGGCATGATGATGCCGCTTACCATGCCGATCGTTTGTATCATAACTGTCTCTTTTCGTGCCTGGTTGAAGCCAAGTGACCACTCGGATGCGAACCTAATTGATCGAGGGACTTCGATCTCGCGAAATCTTTAGTTATCGCCTACGGCTTCCAACCCGCTTTGTTGAGCTGCTGATCGGCCTCGAGCGCGAAGCTGAAGTCGTAGGCTCTGCTATTCGACAAGGTTTCGTTGCTGCTCGTGACTTGCCGGATAATGTTGAGATCGTTTCTTTGCGTCTCGTCGTCGACGGCGCCGTTGCGGGTGAAGGTGCCGATGAGATCGTCGTACAGGCGCGTCGCTTGTTGGCGGGAAATGCCGGAAAATTTTACCAACACCGCCACCGTTCCTTCTTTGTCCTGGCGCACGTAGCGCAACGCCTTGAGCGTCGCGCGCACAAAGCCCGCCACCATCTTGGGATTTTCCTTGATGAGCTTGTCCGTGGTCGCCAGCGTGCCCCAGGAATTTTTGACTTCATTGCCCATGAAAAACATCTCATGCATGCCTTTATCCAACGCCAGGTAGCGCTGCTCGACGCTGAGCACCGCCGCGTCGAATCCGCCTCCGAGTAGCGCCGGCAGCTGATTGCCCTGGCCGACGTCGAGATAAATGGGGTCTTTGTTACCGTCGAGGCCGTGCTTGGTGAGAATCTGTTTCAACATGTACGTTGCGATGGCGGCCACTCCGGTCGTGGCGATTTTTTTGCCTTTCAGCTCTTTGGGACTTTTTATCTCAGGCCGGGTGACCAGCCATTGAAGCACACGGTCGTTGGTCGCAACCACGACCTTCAGCGGCGTATTGCCGCGCGCGATGCTGACGAGCGCGCTGCTGCCCGCGCCGGTGAACTGAACGTCGCCGCCGAGCATGGCCTGAATGCTCGTTGTCGGCGCGACGAAGATGACTCTTTCGTCCAGGCCTTCTTCCTTCATGTACCCCTTCTGTTGCGCGATCGGGTAGATTACCATCTGAAAACTTTTTGCCGGAATCGCCATGTTGACAACCTGCAGCGACTGCGGCCGTGCTGGAGCGGGGTTAAACAGCGTTAAGGCCCAAAGGATCGTGACGGCTATAAGGTAGTGCATCTTGTGCGTTGCACTCGGCGATGCCTTCATAAAAATTCTCCCTTTCCCTTCCCTCTCCCGCAAGAGGCTGTGTGACAATGCGCAAATCTATCTGAATGTCATGCTGTGCGAAAGCGAAGCATCTGCTCTTCCCATAGCTTACAATAAGCAGATTCTTCGCCTGAGGCTCAGGATGACATTATGGCAGAGTCTCCAAGCAGAAGAGGGTCCGGTGAGAACTAAAACGGACATGACGGCGGCGACTCCCGATAGAGCGTCAGTTCAGCGGATAAAGCTGCTTGGGATTTTCGAACAAAATCTTGTCCGTCAGCGCCCGAGGAATATCCTCGCGCGCTCGCATAGCAGCGACCAGTTGCCGCTCTTCGGACGGATCTTGATGACCGTAGTCAGACCCGATCACCAAGTGATCCTCGCCCGTGTACTGCGCGATATAGTTTACATCTTCATCCGCTTCACAGGCGACGAAGATCCGGTTCTCGTGGAACATGTCTGCATCGGACGAGAACTTCCACTTCTCTTTCAGCACGCGTTTGAGAATGTGCAGCATGAACGGCACCCAGCCCGCCGACGCTTCGATGAAACCGAACTTGAGTTTGGGGAACTGCTCCGGAATCTTGTTGTGGATCAGATCGCGGAACGCGAACAGCGGCTGCACCCGGCTGTGGCCGAAGGTGTGATTGCGCTCGACGTCGAATAAATTCAAAAAGAGCGGGCAGCCGGCGCCGGTGTGGATAAGGATCGGAAAGTCCAGGTCGTTGGCCGCCTGGTAAACCGGAAACAGATAGGGATTATCGAGGGTCCAACCTCCTTCGATGCCGCGGAAGAAAACCCCGACCGCGCCGTTGTCCTTGGCCCACTTCAATTCTTTGATCGACTCTTCGATGGACTTGAGCGGCGGAATGACGGCCCATCTCATGCGACCGTTCGACTTGGCGCAGGCCTGCGCCAGAAAGCGATTGTAGGCGCGGCTGAGCGCGATCTCGAGGGCGGCATCGTCGGTTATGTAGATGAGAAACAGCGTTGGAAAAACCACCTGGATCTCGACTCCCAGCTTGTCCATGTCTCTCAGCCGGCCGGGAATATCGGTCATCTCTCGATAGGCGAGATGAATGTCGCCGCGGGATGTCTCCAGCTTCGACGCCGACGGGGTGATCAAGCGGAAACTTCCTTTGCCGTTAGGCTTGGGAAAAATATTGCCGTCGATCAGCCAAAAGGCGTTCCGCGGCCCATACAGAGTGTCTTCCGGCGCCTTGAGCAGCACCGGACGGCGCGGGAACATCTCCTTGTCCATCATCGCCCACATCGCCTCGCCTTCCGAAATATGCGTATCCGCGTCGATTATCCCTGGCATGTGAATCCTCCTTGTTTCTTGAACCCCTTGATTTCACCTTTGGCGAACCGCGACCTCGGTGCGACCGCTTCCGGAGCTATAGCAAAATTTCACGCCGTTGCGCCAGCTAAGGGCAAACTGAAAACCCTCGGCACCAAGCCGAAAAGTTCTGAATTTGTCGACTGGAAGTCGACTTCTGTTTCCGTCATTCCAGCGCATGCCTGAATCCAGCGGTTTTTGTATTCGGACCGAGAACGAACCTGGATGCCGGCCGGAGTTTATCCTGAGGCCCTCGAAGGACCGGCATGACAATCCTTCACTTCGCCTAAAGCCGAGAATTTCAACCATCTCCGAAGGAGACATTAACCTTTTACAGCTCCCGGCACGATCCACTCGGACGCCACTCGGCGCGCCTCGTCGGCTTTTTCCGGCGCGATTTGAGTAAGAAGCTTTTCGAATTGCCGGAAGTCGACCTTCAACGTCTCGTCCATGCAGACAATATATTCGTTGAAGGTTTTTTCTGCCAGCGTTGGCGCGTGGCCAAACTGCTTTTCCAGAATCCGCAGCGCATCCGCGCGATGCGATTTGAAGTAACGAATCCCTTCGCTGTGGGCGGCGAGAAAGGTCGTGAAATCCCTCCCTCTCTCGCGCCATAGTTTCTCGCTAGTCTCGATGGTAATCGGCAGAGGGTCGTCGACCACCTCTGGCCAATCGTAGACTCGTCTGAATCCTCTCGCCTCGGCGATAAAACCGAAGGGCCGCGGCAGGAGCGCCGCCTGCGCCCCGCCGTCGATCAGCATATTGAAAGCGTCTTGATCGCCGTTTGGTAATTGTAGCGTCAAATCCGATCCCATGCGGAGCCGGGCTTTTTCATAGAAAGTTTCGGCGATAGGCGCATGGCGCGACGGGCCCTCCCGGCAAACCACGACTTTGCCTTTGAGATCCGCCAGACCGGAGATCGGCGGCGCCGCGACCAAATAATAGGGGCAGCTATTCATCGCACAGCCGAGAATCCGCGTCGATTTGGACGCCAGGAAATGCTGCAACGACGCCCGACCGACCACCAGCGATATCTGCGCGCGTCCGTCGGCAAGCCGACGATAGCGTTCTTCGGTGCCCTGCACGTGCTGCCACGACACCTCCAGTCCATGCTTGCGAAAAATTCCCGCTTCGATGGACAAATAGCCGCTCGGATCGCGCGCGAAATCGCCGCCCGCGCCTTCGAGGTGGCCGTACATGACGTTGATATTTATTGAGCTCATCGCTGATCTCCTTTTATGGAGCCCCCGCCTCTTTTCTATATTACGGGTGGCACTGGCAGACAAATCGCCGAGCATCGCGCCCCGGCCAACAAAGCTCGCCTATTCTTGACACACGCGCTCGGACGGGAATAGAGTCCGCCTGTTCGCCATGGACCCACAGTTTCTTACCTAACCAAAGGAGGTTTTATGAATCTGTTGGATGTCTTCGAAATGGCCAAGGGCAGAAAGAAGGGTCAGCGCCGCATCGATCTTTTTCGCCGGGAAAATCTTGAGACCTGGATCTTGATCTTCCCGCCGGGCGACGTGCAGAGGATGCACAGCCATCCTTCGGATCGGACTTATTACGTGCTGACCGGCCGAGGCATCATGAAGGGGCTGAATGAATCCCACGAATTATCCCAAGGCCAGATCATCAGCATCCCGGCGCACGAGTATTATGAAGGATCGAATCCCCACGACGAGCCGATGATCCTTCTCGGCAACAGCCATAAAGCCACCGCCGAGGATCTGGCCAAAGCCGGCGGGCAGCGCAACGAGATCGACGATAAGACCGGCAAGCGGATCATCTTCCAGCATGGCGGCGGCCAGGACATGGGTGTGCTTGCAGACTAGTCGAACTCCATTAAAAACATTTTTTCAAAGCCCGGCGCGAGGTGACTCGGCCGGGCTTTGTTTTTGATCGTCTTTGAGTTGTGCGCTTCGACAACGCCGTGATAGAAAATTTTTCATGATCAGCCCCGCCCGCGTTAAGTTTCAGCCACAGTTTATTTTTGTCGCGCTGGCCGCTGGCGCCATGGCCTATCTCACTCTCGTCCCCTTGATCATGCTGATCTACGGCAGCGTGAAAAGTGGGCCGCCCGGCGCTTCGGGAGATTTCACGATCAAAAATTACCTCGCGCTGTTTGAAAACTGGCGTTTGGCGGGAGCGCTGGTCAATTCGCTCATCTTCAGCGCCGGTTCGAGCGTTCTCGCTTTCGCGGGCGGCCTCTATCTCGCCTGGATCACCGAGCGCACCAACGCGCAGCTGCGCAAGACCATTTACGCCTGCGTGTTGGTGCCGATGATCGTCCCCGGGATTCTGACCACGGTTGGCTGGATCATCCTTTTCGGCCGCCGCTCGGGCATCGTCAACATCGTCGCCACGCAATATTTAGGCTTCGAGCAACCGCTCGAAATCACCAACATGGCCGGCATGATCTGGGTTCAGGGCACGGATCAGATACCGCTTACGTTTTTGCTGCTCGCGGCCGCGCTGCGCTCCATGGATCCTTCTTTGGAGGAGGCGGCGATGGTCGCCGGCTCGGGAATCCTGCGCACCACCTATCGCATCACGGCGCGGGTTCTACTGCCGGCGATCCTGGCCGTGTGGATGATCAGCTTCGTCCGGGCGATCGAAAATTTCGAAGTGCCGGCCTTGATCGGCATGCCCGCAGGCATTCTGGTGTTCGCCACTGAAGTGTATCTCGCTACAAAGAACGTCCCCACCGATTTCGGCATGGCGAGTACCTTCGGCGTGGTTTATCTCGCCATCACGGCGCTGGGCGTGATCCTTTATCTGAGATGGACCGCCGCATCGGAGCAGTTCGCGACCATCACGGGCAAAGGTTACCGGCCTACGGCCTTCGATCTCGGCCCATGGCGCAGACCTATTGCTGTTCTGAGCTTATTGGCGTGTCTGATTATTTTTATCTTGCCGATCCTGGTCGTGGTGTGGTCGTCGTTTCTACCCTATTACATGGCGCCGTCGCAAAACGCCTTCAGCCGTTTGACCCTGGAAAATTACAAAAAGCTTTGGTCTCTGCCTTTGGTCCAGCGAGCAATGTGGAACAGCTTCGTGCTGGGCATCGCCAGCTCGACAATGACCATGGTGATCACCGCCATTGTCGCGTGGATCATTGTGCGCACCCGTTGGCGCGGCAAAGGCTCGCTCGATTTTCTCGCGTTCAGTCCGATCGCCATGCCGGGTTTGGTCTTGGGTATCGCAATCCTTTGGCTCTATCTGGTTTTGCCCGTTCCGGTCTATGGCACCCTGTGGATTTTGCTGATTGCCTATGTGACCAAATACCTCCCCTACGGCATGAGGGCCTGCTCGTCGTCGATGCTGCAAATCAAAAAAGAATTGGAAGAGGCCTCGGAAGCGAGCGGTGCGAGTTGGTCGCACACTTTTCGCCGCGTCATCCTGCCTTTGCTCGCCCCAGGCTTCGTCGCCGGTTGGATCTACGTTATTACCCACTCGTTTCGTGAGCTGTCTACGTCGATTATGCTTTATCGTAGCGGCACGGAGGTGATCTCCATCGTGCTCTTCGAGCTTTGGGACGGCGGGCAATATCCCGAACTCGCCGCCCTCGGCATGGTCTTGGTCGCGATCCTGGTGGTGATCAGCTTGATAGCGCGCGCCGTCGGCGCGCATTATTCGGTGCAGCAGATTTGACGCCCTTACGGGCGTCCGTTCAAAGTTCCACGTTCAATGGTTCAAGGTCGGAGGTCGGCGCTCGAATGATCCAGTCCGACCTTGAACTCTTGAACGAATCACTATTTGAACTGCTTACGCACGATGATATCGTCCATCATCTTGTAGCCTTTGTCCTTCAATTCCACCATTTTTTCATGGCCGATCAAAACCTTGCGCAGTTTTTTGTTTTCCAGGGCGGTTAAAATTTCCTGCCAGCCGGCTTTGGCGCCATTGCGTGCCGGGATCGTGCCGCCCGCTTTGACCAGCGCGACCACGCCGTCTTCGCTCAGGATATAGTCCAAGTAAAGCGCCGCCGCGTGCGGGTGTTTGGCGGACTTGGCGATGCCCGTATGGCTTCCCAGCGAACCCGGCGTCGGGTTGGGAAAAACCATCCCGATGGGACATTTCTTTTCGTATTTCATCTGCATGACGCGCGGGGGGTAGACTTCGGCGGCGATTTTGGTCTCGCCGCTGCAGAGCAGCTGCACTTGCAGCGTGTGTCCGCGCCGCGGCACGGCGCCGTTGCGCATCAGCGCTTTTAAATACTCCGCGGTCTTGGCCTCTCCCCATTCCATCATCATCGCAAACACCATCTGCTCCGGCTCGGTATCGATCGAGATGTCGTTTTTCCATTTAGGATTGAGCAGGTCCTGGTAGCTTTTCGGCGCCTCGCTGGCTTTGACCAGGTCCGTGTTGTAGCCGATCACCACCAG
The DNA here is from genome assembly GCA_050257635.1 of Chloroflexota bacterium. Classification (GTDB taxonomy): domain Bacteria; phylum Desulfobacterota; class Binatia; order UBA9968; family UBA9968; genus DP-20. Next base: position 5,108 of record JBLMXG010000080.1, on the reverse strand, counting down.
GGTATAGTCGACGACATACCAGCGTCCATTCTTGTCCCAGAATTGGGCAGGAAAATTTCTCCTTTCCGGCGAGTCGTAGCGCGCCTGCACTCCCGCTTTCATCAACTCTTCGATATTGTCGAAGTCGACGCCGACGATATCGGCGGATAATTTGCCGACGCGGTGCTCGAGCAGAATGCGGTCCAAGCCTTTGGCCCCTTGCAACCGTGCCGTTTCGACTTTGAGGAACGGATATTTCTTTCTAAACCCGTTGGCATATTCTTGGATGGTCTCCACGCCTTGATTGGAATAGACGACCAGACTACCTTCCTTCTTGGCGCCTTCTTCGAGCCGGCGCTGGCGCTCCTTGGCGGGCAGCTTGTTGATCCCGGCGAGCACATCTTCCACCGTCGCGGCTTGAACCGACGGCGCTATTATCGCGGTCATCAATACGCCCCACGCGGCGATTTTTAGAATGGATAATTTCATCGCTGTTTTCTCCCTTCGCACTAAAGTCAACGGACCAATTGACGTTGAAGCAAAACCGCGGAGTCGGCGCGTACCCCCAAGCCGCTTAATCGCCGGTTCCCCTTCTACCATACGCGCCCTGCAATGTAAGGGTCTTGACGAAACTTTCGATCGCAGCGTCGTCGCGGTAACGGCTCGGGTCGTAGCTCTCATAATGAATCAGCTCTTCAAGCGATCGGCGCGGTGGGGCGGCAATCGATGACTTGGCATAGCCGACCGGCACCAGATGGTAGATGCGCAGCGGCTCGGGAATTTTCAACAGCACTTTAAGCATGGTTTCCATATAGGGCGAATTGGCGTCGCTCACATACTGGGACGCCAAACCGAGCGCAGTTGCCGCCAGATGAATTAGCAGGGTCGCGTTGGCCAGCCCGGTGACAAAATGAGACTCGGCCTTTTCCAGCTGGGTACGGATGGGGTAGGACTGCTTCACTCGCGGATCGCCGATGATGACAATATGGACTGGCGCATGGCGAAAGCCGTCGCCGGTCATCTTCGCCGTGCCGCGGACGGCTATATCCATCTCGCGCTTGGGCTCCAATTGTTTGAGATAGTAATCGGCGATCTTGTAGCGGGTCGCTTGATCGCGCACGATGATAAATTCCCAAGGTTGACCGTTGCCGCCCGACGGCGCCCAGCGGGCGCAATCGAGAATCCTTCGGACCATAGCGTCGGAAACCTCGCGGCTTTCGTCATAACCGCGAATGCTGCGGCGCCGCTCCGCCAAATTGTGCAAGTCGTCGATCTTCATATCGGCTTCCCCCAATATCCAAAAAATTTGCCCGCTCGTGAAACTTTAAGGTATTTGACCCACGCGCTCGATCTACGCAAAACGCCGCATCGGCAATTATAGTTCCGGCCCGGGTGATTGCGCCGGCCGTAAAAGCTACGCGGAATAATTTGTTTCTTAGTTTTTCGGCGAAACTGTGGTATTCTTGGCATATTATTCCGATGAACGGAAAAACCCTCCCATCTGAAATCGCCCGCGATCCCGCAATCGCCTCTCGGCTTTTTTCGTTGGTCAACCGGCAAAGGCTCAAGCGCTGGCTTTGGTGGCTGAGCGCTTGCCTTATGCTGCTACTCGCTATCTTCGTCGAAATCCAGACTTCGCTTTTGCAGTCGTGGATTTTCACCAGCACCAACGAGCGCCTCTTCTTCAAACTTGAGGATGGCCCGAGCCCGGAAATTATGTTTCCACGGGCCTCGCCATTCGACGAGCGGCGCGGTTACTCCAAGCTGCCGCTGTTTGAATCCAGGCTGCAGGACCAGGGATATCGCGTAACCCAGCAGGCGCGCCAATCGGAAACCATGTTGACGCTGCTGGCGCAGGGCATCTCCCCACCCTACAGCGAACGGCCCGACGCCGGTCTCGATATCCGCGGCGCTGACGGCGCGGCGCTGTTTCGCTACGGCCAAGGGGAGTTTTTGTTTAAAAAAATCGACGCCATTCCGCCGCTGGTGATCAAAGCTCTGCTGTTTCTTGAAAACCGCGATCTGGATCGCCCGGCGACGTCATGGCAAAACCCGGTGATCGAGTGGGATCGCACCTTTAAAGCGGCGTTGATGTATGTCGGCTCCAAGCTCCACCTGCCGGTGCCGGTACAGGGCGGCAGCACGCTCGCCATCCAATTGGAAAAATTCCGTCACTCTCCCAACGGCCGCACTGACACACCGCTGGAAAAACTTCGTCAGATCATCGGCGCAAGCCTCAAAGCCTATCGCGAAGGCGCCAACACCCGCGCCTGGCGCGAGCGCATTATCGTCGATTATCTCAACACCGTGCCGCTGGCCGCAGCGCCCGGTTACGGCGAAATTCACGGCCTCGGCGAAGGGCTCTACGCCTGGTTCGGCATGCACCTCGGCGATGCCGTAGCGGCATTGAACTCGCCCACGCCGTCGGCGGCGAAAACCCGCGCCTTCAAGTCTGTCTTAACGCTGCTCATCTCGGTGCGTGCGCCGTCGCTGTTTCTGGTCGATGAGCGGGCTTCGCTCGAGGAAAAAGTCAACCAATTCACCCGTCTCATGGCGCGCAACGGCATCATCGATTGGGAGTTTGCTGCGGAACTGCAGGAAACTCCGATCCATTTCCTCCCGGCGGCACCGCTGCCGCCGCAGCCTTCATCGAGTAAAAACAAGGCGGCCAATGCCATCCGCACTAACATGATGGAGGCGCTCGGCATCTCCAACCTGTATGATCTCAACCGCCTGCACCTTCAAGTTCGCAGCTCCTTCGATGTCGCCTTGCAAAAAGAAGTGACCGATTTTCTCCACCGCCTCGCCGATCGGCAGTTTGTCAGTGCCGAGGGACTAACCGGCGAGCGGCTGCTGGAGGACGCCGATCCCGCCAAGGTGATCTACTCCTTTCTGCTCGTGGAGGCTACGCCGGCGGGAAATTTCGTCCGCGTCCAGGCGGATAATTTTGCCGCGCCCTTCGATTTCAATAAAAGCGTCAAATTGGAGCTCGGCAGCACCGCCAAGTTGCGCACCCTCACCCATTATCTGGAAGTCATGGCCGAGCTCCACCGCGAGCTGGCAGGATTAAACGACCATGAGCTTGCGCAGCGCGCGCACTCTGCGCGCGATCCGCTCACCCGCTGGGCCGCGGAAACGATACAGAGCGAAAACAGCCTGCCGTTGCAGGCCTTCCTCGATCGCGCGATGGCGCGGCAGTACTCGGCAAGCCCCTATGAGGATTTCTTCACCGGCGGAGGCCTGCTCCGCTTCGAGAACTTCGACAAAAAAGACGACCACCGCATCGTGGCGCTTTCCGATGCGTTTCGCAATTCAATCAACTTGGTATTTATCCGCCTGATGCGCGATCTGGTGCGCTACCATCGGGCGCGGCTCGGGTACGACGCCGACGCGGTGCTGGCGAACCCGGCCAACCCGCTACGACAGAAAATGCTTCAAGAAATCGCCGAAGAGGAATCGCGTCAGGCGCTCCGCCGGGCGTATCAGATCTACGCCAAGCAGCGCCCGGAAGAAATCACCGGTCGCCTGCTCGGAAGCAAGGGCAACCTTCAACGGCGCCTGGCGATCTTGTTTTTTGCCTGGCGTATCGGTGACGAAGAGAGCGAGCTCCAGTCATGGCTCGAACAAAATCACGTCGACGCCGACCCTGTCGAGGTGAGTAAATTGTTTCGCGCCTACAAAAACCCGCGGCTTAATCTGGCCGATTACGCTTATTTGCTGTCGCTTCATCCGCTCGATCTCTGGTGCGCCGGCATGTTTCGCAAAGATCCCGATCTGTCTTGGGAAAAGCTTTACGCCGCCGGCGGCGAAGCGCGCCGCGCCAGCTCGGCATGGCTGCTGAGCGGCCGCAACCGACACGCTCAGGATCTCCGCTTGCGTATCCGTATGGAAAAAGACGCCTTCAGCCGCATGACACCCTATTGGCAAAAACTCGGTTTTCCGTTCAAAACCATGGTGCCGAGTTACGCCACGGCCATTGGCAGTTCGTCGGATCGACCGGTAGCCCTCGCCGAGCTGGTCGGCATTCTGGTTAGCGACGGCGTGCGCCGGCCTTCGGTGAGCCTTAGCGAAGTTCATTTCGCCGATGGCACGCCCTATGAAACCCTCCTCGAGCGGCCGCCGCAGCCGGGGGAACGAGTGCTCGCTCCGGAAATCGCTCGGACCATGCGCCGCGCCATGGCCGAGGTCGTCGAGGAGGGCACGGCGCGCCGCTTAAACGGTGTGTTTAAACTTCCCGATGGCAAGGTGCTGACCGTCGGCGGCAAGACCGGTTCTGGCGATAATCGCTTCGAGACCTTCAGTCGCTCCGGCGCCGTCACTAGCTCGCGTGCGACCAATCGCACCGCGACTTTTGTCTTCTACATCGGCGCGCGCTACTTCGGCGTCATCACTGCCTACGTCCAAGGGCGGGAGGCGGAACACTACCGCTTTACCAGCGGCCTGCCGGTAATGGTGTTAAAACTCTTAGCCCCGACGATTCTCGCCCGGATAGAAAATAGTGCGATCGCTCACCACGATCTGCCGCCGATTGCAGCCACTCCAGCCGGCGCCGGCGCCCGCGCCCGCGCCCAAACCGGCGCAACCGAAAATACCACCCGCTGATTTGCAAAGCGAGCATTGCTGCAATCTGCGATTTGCTCTTTGCGATTCCGAGCGAAGCGAAGTCTAAGTGCCGCGCCGGTTGCCGAACAGCTCGATGTGCAAGCGCGGCGTATAGCCGAAACCGTAACCCAGGCAGAGTCCGACAATCCAGCGCGCCTTGGCGGCCAATTGTTTTTTGGTGGTGCCCTGCGCCATGATCAGGACGCGGGCCGGGTCGACGTTGTTCAATCGATCAAGCAGCGCGCGTATTTCGGCCAAGTCCTTCCTCTTCTCGACGACGAACTTTAACTGGTAGTCGTAACCGTCGAGATACTTTTGCAACACTGGCAAGTTGATCCGCCGCTCCTCGTGCATGGGCGCGAACCTGCCACCTTCCCGACGCCAAGGAGTGGAATTCGCGAGCTTCGGACTGAGCGAGATTAAATCGCAGTGCACCGATTTGAAAATCGTGCCGGCGGTCTCAACCGTGATATGTTTTTTTCGCCGTTTGAGTTCCAGCGCCAGAGCTTCGATGTCGTCGGCCAACA
>JBLMXG010000079.1:0-10626 GCA_050257635.1 Chloroflexota bacterium | reverse complement strand
TCGACTCTCTCTCGTTCAATCTCGGGCACCATTCTTTCGATCCGCCTTAGCTGTTCCAAGCTTGCCTTTCGCAGCTCGAGTCTGACCGCTCTGATGTCCATCGGGAAGCGTCGCTCGTTTTCAACATCCATTACAGTCGTCATCGCTTTGATAACGGCCGCCAGCCTACGTCGCGAGGTTCCCTCTTCCGGAACCAATCGGTCTATCAGCTCCAATCGTGCAGCAGCAATCTGTTGCGGTCGTTCAGCCGATCTCGAATTGTAAGTCTCGCAGCCGGTCAATGATAAGCTCACGAGCATCACAAATGCTGAAATCACTTTATTCATAATGGTCTCCCCCCCTCGTGCTGTAATCCCACCCTCAGATTCGACGACCGATGCTCCTGTTCGCCCGGGGTGCGTCGTGCAGTTTTGATGATGGCAAGTTGAATTCTTTCGTTACCATTTTTTTAATACAAATCGACCAAATCTGCTAGCAACAAATATGGGCGAAAAGGAGATCATCCGCATACGGCAGAGATTTAACCGGGCTGATTTTTGCGAACTCAAGCTTCAATGCCTGGCGCAAATTTACGGAGCGTAAAGGCGACGAGAAAAGTTTCTCACCGTGCGCGGAAAATGATGGGCCCGATAAAGGATTCGGCCTCTGAGTGAGTGTCGTTCGAGTCGATCGAAATCGTGACGGCCTTGGGATCATCGGGGACCTCGCCGAATATCTTCACATAGTCTTCGGCGACATTACGGTGTTCGGTCAGCCACTTTCCGAGATCTTCTGATCCGGACCGCATCACTACAAACGTGACCGTCCCCGTCTTTTGACTTTTCACGATTGTCGCCGCCGGAGTCGTCGCGTCCCAGACATAGCCGATAATCCGCGAGCGAAGGAGCGCGGGAAATCGCGGCCACACGACATAGAGCTGGGCCGCCATATCGGTGGTTTCCTTCCGCCGTAAGTCGCCCCCTTTCGGTAGAGTCATCGCCTTCCATCTCCATTCCAGGATCGGAGTCTCCTTGAGGCTTACTTTCCCCGTGATGTCCCTTGCGATGGTCGAATGATCGTTTTGACTTTTTAGGTGGAGAACCCGCTTGCTGACGATTTGCTCCACCGTAAAATCGTAGTTGGCTCGCCGCCCGAAGGCTTCGCCCGTCCAACCTGAAGGAATGCCTCTTCGGCTCACCGCATCCGTCGTCCAGTCCTCGATTACGACGACACGACCCGCGCTGGCAGCCGTGAAAAGCATAACGAACACGGCAGACATCACACCGACCCTGGTAGTAGTGGATTTCAAAAATCCAGGAAAGACCATTTCACAACCCAACCCGTCACGGCGCTCCTGCGACAGCTCCCTTGCCTATCGATGCCCCGTCGGAAAGCGATATGAAGAACTTTGACAATTTTTGAAGTCTCTACATTCAGAAGGGGTATAAAGTACTTGGTGACGAGGAGCGCGTCCCGAGTGAATCGACTTTCTCCAAGATGACCGCCAGGATGAATATCGTTGAGATCGATAACCGACCGATCTCCGCGGAGTTAATAATCCGGCAAAAAGCGAGAGGCGGCAAGAGCCCGCCTCCCGCAAGTTGAGATCATGACGCTCGTGTTTGGGCGTTACATTCTAATCATGCCGGTAATCCCATCCCCACCGATTGCGCCCATTCCATCGATTCCGACCCCAATTCCACCACCCGCTATCATCTCGGCTCCAGCGACTGCGGTTGCCATACGAACTGTAGTCACCATGATCGCGTCGATAATCACCGTAGCCGCGCTGGCGACGATCCTGGAAGATCTCGCGCAGATCGTCGCGAATTTCCGCTTTCTTGTTGTAAATATCGCTGCGGCTTGCGCCGCTCCGATATAAATTCCGTAAATCCGCCCGATCCCGCTGCAATTCGGCGGCGTCTTTGTTCAATTCATGGCGCGCGGCTTTATCGAGTTTCTTTTGACGGTTTCGCGCGTTGGCATCCGCAAGATTAGGCGTGCCGAGCGCCAGCAAAGAAACAATTCCCGCAGCTAATAGAGCGATGGATGTTTTTGTTTTCATGGCAACCTCCTTGGCCACTTAGACGGACGGAGGCAAAGCGCGTTAACCCGCATAAAGGATTTATTCGCTTATAAGTAAAATCTCAGGGTTTAAATACCATGCGCTCAGCATTTACCCGAACGGAAGCAATTTTGAGGTGGTTGTTAGAAACTATAATCACGGCGACTACTTACCTCGCTTCGGTCTTGCCGGCAAAGGCGACCTGCGCCGCAACCCCCAAGCCCTTATCGCCGCCCATGCCGACAAAGAGGAAGACCTTCTCCCCCAGTGAGCGGTCGCTCGATATCAGAAACGACCGACTACAACTGCAGCGGCTGAGCTGCCCAAAGCGGCAATCCAGCACAAACCTGTAAACAGGCGTTTATCCATTGGCCGGCATAGCGACCTCTTACCGTCAAGATTGTAGTGATTCTGATTTCGGATCCCAAACGTAGGATTGACAGAAGCTCTCTCGGCCGACCACCACTTTTTCACTCTCCTCCGGTAGTTTTTACCGAGAAATTTTACGCCGCTATCAGAGCGTTTTAGCCAAATTTGACTCATCCCGTCGTTTTTCTCCCCCGGCATATGGGTTGCTTTAGTCGCTTACTAACAAACTGAACGGCGAGCAAATAACCAGGAGGCTAAAGTGAAAACCCAAACCATCAACAGCAAAGTTTCTCGCTGGGCATTGATCCTCACGGTCACCGCGGTAACGGCAGGCTGTGCCGGCGGTCCGATGACTACTCGGGAAAAAGGCGCGGGCATCGGCGCTCTCGGTGGGGCCGCTGCTGGAGGATTGATCGGGAGCGCGTTTCACCGGCCGGGCATGGGTGCAGCCATCGGTGCCGGCGCCGGACTAGGCGCAGGTGCGCTGATCGGCGATTACATGCAAGGGCAGGAACAAAGCGACGACCGATAAAGAAAAAAGCAAAACTACGGAACAGGATTTAGCTCAGCTGAATAACCAAAAAGGAGAATGTATATGAATCGCTCACGAATTTTAGTCTTAGGAGGATTGCTGGCGGCCGCTCTAATCGCGCCCGCAAGGCCGGCGCAAGCGGACCGCAAGGAACATTTCGAGCATCATGAAAATCCCGGAAAGCACCTGGGTTGGGACAAAAGCACGGGAAAGAAATTTGACGAGCATGATCGTCGTAATTACAGACACCCCGAGCCGCGTTTCTACCATCGAGATGTTCGCTATGACCGCTGGCATCACGATGGGCGCTATTACAGGCGCCCTGCGCCCCGTTTCTATCATCGCGATGTTCGTTATGACCGGTCGCACTACGATCGGCGCTATTACGGGCGCCCTGCGCCCCGTTTCTATCATCGCGTTGGTGATCATAAGTAAATTTTCCCGGACTTACGTCCGGGGATCTACTAAGGTGTATTAGAGGGTACATCATAACAAACCGGAGATTCACCGGGACTTTAGGTAGGTGCACAACGGTTGCAAAAAGGTAAGCACCAATGATCAAGCGAAGTTCGATGGAGCGCGCTGGGAATTGAAGAGCCACCTGCGCAACCGCTAAGTGCCTACTGTTCCATTCAATCACCAACCGTTAGCACTGGCTGACGGTTAGTGATTGAACTCCCCCCAGCCACCTATCTCCGCAAACCGGCTTTACCTACCGTTTTGTCAGGCGGAACGAAAGACAAATTCATTCCGAAAAGAATCACCTCACTTCAAAGGAAAAATCCCGTCGTATTCGTTATACTACACTCGTCGCAGGCATACGCGGCAGACCGGGCTCGTTCGAATCAACAAGCCACAAACCACTTGGTTTGGAAGAGGGGGGAAATGTGGCCAGGGACAGAATCGAACTGCCGACACGAGGATTTTCAGTCCTCTGCTCTACCGACTGAGCTACCTGGCCAAACGAGTGGAAACTGAAATATTGCGTAAAAGCGCGGGGGAGTCAAGTTAACGGCTACGCGCCGCGGAGTTTTTCGATCTGCCGCTCGACGAAATCGACCACCCGGCTTTCCAAACGGACGCCGTCGAGCGCGTTGATTTCCTGAATGCCGGTCGGGCTCGTGACGTTCACTTCCGTGAGAAAATTGCCGATGACATCCAACCCGACAAAATAGAGCCCGTCGGCTCTGAGCAACGGCGCCAAGGCGGCGCAGATCTCCCGATCACGGGGCGTCACTTCGGTCTTCACGCATTGGCCGCCAACGTGAATATTGCCGCGCGTTTCCGATTCCAAAGGCACGCGCAGCACAGCCCCCAGCGGTTCGCCGTTGAGGACGATGATGCGTTTATCGCCTTGGCGGATCTCCGGCAGGTAACGCTGCCCCATCACCAGCCGCCGGCCGTTGTCGGTGGCCGCTTCCAGAATCGAATTCGTGTTGCGGTCCTGATCGCGCAGGTAGAACACGCCGCTGCCGCCGCAGCCGTCGAGCGGCTTGATGATCATCTCGCCGCCCAGCTCGGCCATAAAAGCTTTCAGGCGCTCCATATCGCCGCTGACCAGGGTCTGAGGAATTTGCTCGGGAAAACGCAGGGCGTAGAGTTTTTCATTGGCCTCACGTAGCCCTCGAGGATTGTTCAGCAAAAAACATTTGCTCTCGTCGATCAGACTGAGCAGGTGCGTAGCGAAGAAAAATTTCATATCGAAGGGCGGATCTTTGCGCATCCACACGCTGTCGAAATCTTCCAGGGCTCCGACCTTCGATTCGCCTAGGTGATAATGCGGAGTGGCGCGCGCCATTTCGACCCTGCGGAAGCGTCCATGGGGTGTGCCGCCGCGCAGAAATAGATCGTCCAACTCCATAAAGTAAATTTCGTGGCCGCGCTGCTGCGCTTCCAAAATCAGCACGAAGGTGGTGTCTTTGTCGATGTTGATTTTGTCGACGGGATCCATGACGACCCCGATCTTTACTTTGTCCATGGTAATTTCAGTCCGCCAGTCTCATTCGCGAATCACCCAGGTGCGCGCTAGAAAATCATGCCAACCGCGTTTCTCTGGCTGCCACAGTATCCATAGAAAAGCCAACCCAAACGAAGCTGCGCCCAAACCGACAGTGCCGATCCAGCGCAGCAACGCTTGTCGATAGCCGATCGGTTGTCGATCAGCTCCGACCACTCGCAAACCGAGCAACCACTTGCCGATGGTCCTTCCATCCATGCCGTGAAACACAACAAAATAAGCCGTCGTCAACCCCATCCCAGCAAGCGTCAAAAGCGATACCAGCGGCCCGGCATTATGCAATGTGAGCGAACGATCGTGCGCCGACAAGCCGACTTTATAGCCGATATAGGCCATAACTCCCATTACCGCGCAAAGCAAAAGGATCACCGCGACATCGATACAGCAAGCGAACAGGCGACGAAAAAAACCGCCCCAGAGCGGCGCCGTTACCGCTTCTCTCGCCTTTGGTTCCACGGCGCCACCGACCTCGAATTCGCCGCGCGGTGAAAATTTCCAATCGTCGGCCGCAGCCGGATCTTCGAATTCTCCGGACGGTTCCTCCGCGGTCAAAGTGAAATCTTCAACCTTGGGAGCGCCGAGAATTACTTTAGGTTGCAACACCTTGGCGCCGCATTTTCCGCAGTGATCGTCGGTCGCCGACACCGGCGCATCGCAGTTTTGACAGTTCATGGAGTGCCAGTTCATCCTCCTAAGCTACCGTATGGTAGAGAATGCCCGCCGCCGGTTCAAGGATGGACTATTTTAGATCGCCCCAGAGAAACTGGACCAAACCGAGCGCGGTGATAGCGGCGGTCTCGGCGCGCAAAGTGCGCCGCCCCAGCCCGACCGTTTCGAACCCCTGGGCTTGGGCTGCCTCTACTTCTTGCGCCGCAAAACCGCCTTCCGGGCCGACTGCGAGCAATACAGACTTGGCGGAAGCCAGCTTTGCATGGACTTCATGAAGCGATCGCTCCGCCTCTTTCTCCCAAAAGAGCAGCTTCAACGTCTCCGGCCATGTGCCGGTGACCAGATCATCGAAAGCGCAGAGCGGTGAAATTTCCGGCAGTTGGGTCCGGCCGCACTGTTTGACCGCGCTCAGCGCGATTTTCTCCCAGCGGGAGGCGCGCGCGGCGATTTTCTTTTCGTCCAGTCGCGGCACCGCGAAGATCGAGGTAAACGGTACGATCTTGTGCGCGCCGAGCTCGGTCGCCTTCTCGATCACCCAATCGATCTTTTCTCCCTTGGTCAACCCGACTGCGAGGATCAGCCGCAGCGGCGACTCCCGGCCGGCCCGGTAGGATCGCAGGATTTCGATCTCGCCTTGCTTCACCGATAATTCCCTGATCACCGCATCATGCTCCCATCCACCGTCATCGAACACGGTGATACGGTCGCCGGGACCCAGCCGCAGCGCTTTTTTCAGATGGTCCAATTCCTGGCCATCGATCAGACCGCGATTGTCGTGGAGATTTTTTCTCGGCACAAAGAAGCGCGCCATGGCGGGTTAGTTTCGCTGCAGCAGCAGCGTCACCCACTCCCGCGAGCGCTTGCGCTGGCGCAAGCGGAAGCGCACGGCGAAACGCGCCGTGACGGCGCCCGCTTGATGATGCAGGATTCCCGAGAGAATGAGAAAACCTTTCTCGGCGACTTTTTTTTCCAGCGCATCGGCGAGATTCAAAATAGTTTCGGCCGTCAGATTGGCCACCACCAGATCGAAGCGGCGCCGCAGCGCGCTTGGCGTCGCGCCGCTCAAATGCGCTCTTTCTGCGACGCCGTTGATACGCAAATTTTCCCGCGCCACTCGCAGCGCCACCGGATCGTTATCGACGGCATAAATCGGCTTGGCGCCCAAAAACGCTAAAACGATAGCGAGAACTCCGGAGCCGGTGCCGACATCGAGCGCGCTAAACTCTGTGGTACCCAGGCGCTCGCGGGCGGCTTCGATAAACTCCATACAGCCGCGCGTGGTGGCGTGCGTGCCGGTGCCGAAAGCCATGCCCGGTGCGATGGTGATGGTCTTGCGGTAGCGAAACTTCGGCGGCTTGAGCCAGGGCGGGGTGACCCAAAAACTTTTGCCGACCCGCCGCGGCTTGATGAATCGTTTCCAGGAATCTTGCCAATCCTCCTGTTTGACGACTCGCCAGGCGAGCGTTGTTTTACGCCGGCGCGGCGAGAGCCGAGCCAGCGCGGCGATGAAGCGGCGCACCTCGCGGCGCAGGGAAGACGGCGCGGCCGACCTGAGAAAATAAGCTTGAACGGCATTTCTTTTGAGAACGACCCCGGGCGAGCCCCGTTCGACGAGAAAGTTCGCCAGCGCATCGAGATTCGCCGCGCCGGCATGGACCGTTAATTGCCACCAGGATTCCGCCACGGTTTTTTATGCCACAGGGCGGCATAGGGATCAATTGACGATGATTTCATCGCCAATAGAAGTCACCTTCTTGTGAAAATGACCGCTTCCAGCTATTGAAAATGGCTGGACTGAAAAGGAGTGACGCATGAAGTTAGCCACCATAAAACCGAACCAACTCGCGATTGTAAAAAACGACCGGCTGATTCCGCTCGGAGACCTCTTGCCCAAAGGCTCGACGATGATCGATTTGATCGTCACCTACGACGTCATCAAAGCCAAGCTCGAAGCGCTCGCCGCCCACGACGGCGGGATACGACTCGATCCTAAACAGCTCAAACCGCCGGTGGAAAAACCGTCGAAGATCTGGGCGGCCGCCGGCAATTACAAGCGCGGCACCGGCGGCCTGGATGACGCTCGCGGCCGCGGGAGCGCTTCCAAAAGCTCGCCGGAAGAGCTGCTCGAGAATATTTTTTTAAAGCCGCCGTCAGCGATCGCCGGTCCCGAGGATAATATACTGATTCCAAAAAACGCTGATTCGATCTTTCCGGAGCTGGAGCTCTGCGTGGTCATCGGCAAACAGGCGCGCAACATCGGCAAAACACAAGTGAACGATGTCATATTCGGCTACACCATCATGCTCGACGTCACCGCGCGCGGCTACGGCTTGAGTAAAAACCTGTCCGGCACACGGAGCGTGCGTAAAGGCTTCGAAACCTTCGCGCCGATCGGCCCATGGATCACGACCAAGGATGAGATCGCCGATCCGCACAATCTTTGGATGAAACTTTGGATCAACGGCGAACTCAAACAATCGGCCAAGACCGAGGCTATGATCAACGACATCGCGACTCAGATCAGTTTCCTGTCGCAGGTGACGACCCTGTACCCCGGAGATCTTTTGACTACGGGGAATCCCGACTCGCCGGAATTTCAAGAGAAGCTCAAACCAGGCGATGTGTTAAAGTCGGAGATCGAAGGTATCGGCGCCATGACTCTCGGCGTCGCTAAAGAATCGTGAAAACAGTTAATGCATCCGTAAAGCACTGCGCCCGGATTATCGGCCGCGCAGGTTTCGGGCGATAATTAGGAAAACGAGAACATGATACGCATCGCTCCATTTCGTGGAGTTTTTTACAATCCGAAGAAAATTCGCGACCTGGCGAAAGTGATCGCCCCGCCTTACGATGTCATCTCGCAGGCGGAGCAGGAGCGGCTCTACAAGAAGTCGCCGTATAATTTCGTCCGTCTCGACTTGAGCCAGGAGGCCGACACCTACCAGGCGGTGGCGCAAATGCTGGCGGATTGGCAAGCCCAAAACATCTTCGAGCGCGACGAGCAGCCGGCGATCTATTTTTTGACCCAGCGCTTCAAGCTCAAAGGCGGCGAGGAAAAAATTCGCCAAGGGTTCATTGCCCTTGTCGAGCTGCAAGATTTAGTCGGGGGCGATATTCGGCCGCACGAGAGGACCCACGACGCGCCCAAGGAAGACCGTTTGAAGCTCATGCTCGCTTGTCACGCGCAGCTGAGCCCTATTTTTACGGTTTACGCGGACCCCAAGCGGACCATCGACCGCATGCTCGCCGTCACGGTCGAGGGGGTAACGCCGCCGATCCAAGTCGAGCAGGATAACGGCGATGAATGCCGGCTCTGGCGCATCACCGACCCGGGCGTGATCGAGAAAGTCGGGCGGGAAATGGCAGGGCAGCAGCTGCTCATCGCCGACGGCCACCACCGCTATGAGGCGACCCTCAATTACCGCGACCAGATGCGCCGGGAGCGCGGCCAGTGGAGCGGTCGGGAAGCGTTCAATTACATCATGACTTACTGCGGTAACATGAGTGACGAAAATGTCGTCATCTTGCCCACCCATCGTCTGGTGCGGGGCTACGAGCATAAACCGTTCTTAGAGCTCGAAGAGGCGCTGCAGACTTACTTTTACGTCGAACAGCACCCCAAGACGCCGGAAGGCAAAGCCTCGTTTCTCAAGGCGCTCAAAACCGCGGCGAAAAAACATCGGGTGATCGGCGCCAGCATCAAACGCGATCCGCGCTATCTGATCTTACGCCTGAAGAACAAACGGATCATGCAGCGCTTGGCGAGAGACTTGAGTGCGCCGCTGCGCGAGCTCGATGTCACCACGCTCCATTTATTGGTCCTCGAACATATTCTCGGCATGCCGCCAGAGCTCCAAGAACACGGTGACTCGATTCGCTACTCTCAGGACGAAGAGCTGGTGCTTCAGGCTTTGGAAAAAGAAGATTATCAGGCCGCATTCCTTTTGAATCCGCCGAAAGCCGATGAGATTCTCGCCATTGCCGCCGGCGGCGAAAAGATGCCGCAGAAGTCCACCTATTTTTATCCCAAGTTAAGCTCCGGCTTGGTCATCAACAAGGTCGGTCCGGAAGAACAGATCGAAGTACCGGCTAACTGACAGTTCAATTTGGAAATAACATAAGGGCGTGTTTTAAACCCACCCCTACGTAGCGAAACCGTCCGATTCGCACGCGGAATTATTTCAGCGGCTTGACTAACCGTCCGTCGCCGGGCTTGCCGACGATCTTGCCATCCTCCATGACCGTCTTGCCGCGCAGGATCGTGCGGATCGGCACGCCTGTGACTCTTCTGCCATCGTAGGGCGTCCAGCCGACTTTGGTGTAGGTCGTCGCGTTGGAGATCACCTCTTCCTTGTTCATGTCGACGATCACCATGTCGGCGTCCGACCCCGGCTGGATCACGCCCTTCTGTGGGTAAACGTTGAATATCTTTGCCGCGTTGTAGGATGAAATTCTGACCAGGGTGTCGAGGGACAACTTGCCTTCGTTGACCGCGGTCAAAAACAGCCGCAAGTAATCTTGGATCTGCGGTTCACCGCCCGGACAACTCCACATGTCGTGCCAACCTTTGTCCTTCTCTTCTTTCGTATGCGGCGCATGGTCTGTACCGATGACGTCGATAGTGCCGTCGTTGATCCCTTGCCAAAGCGCGTCCACATGCGCCGGCGGCACCCAAAAACCCAAGCAATAGGGCCCCAACTTCTCCACGTTCTCCCAGGTGCCGAGAAACATCGCCCAGGGATTGACCTCGCAGCTACACGGCCGCCCCTCGTCCTTGGCGCGGCGCAACATGGCGAGCCCCTCCGGTGTGCTCATATGGAGAACATGCAGCCGAGCGCCGAGAGCTTTTTGCATGCGAAACAAAGTCGCCATCGCCGTGTCCCATATAATTCCGTCATAATCACGGTAGGCCTTGGCATAGGCTTGCGGACTGCGGTCTTCGCGCTTCCAGTAACGCCCTTCGATCTCGTCCATCAAATCTTGATCATGCGGATG
>JBLMXG010000078.1:0-5862 GCA_050257635.1 Chloroflexota bacterium | reverse complement strand
ATGTCGGCGGTGGATTCGCCGGCATGGCGATCGCCGGCGTGACCGAGCTGCTCGAAAAGTGCAAAGCCAAGGTTGTCGTGCACAAAGCCGAAGCGGAATTTCTCAAAGGACTTTCGCCGTCAGACCTGATCAAGACCGACCACGGCGACAAGATCAACGTCGGCGGTATCGAGATCGACCTGATGCACACGCCCGGCCACACGCCGGGCTCGCAATGCTTCCTCATCGACGGCCGAGTCGTTTCCGGCGACACGATGTTCATCGACGCCTGCGGGCGAGTGGACTTTCCCGGCGGCAACGCCGAGCAGATGTATTACAGCTTGACGCAAAAGCTGGCAGCACTTCCCGACGATACGATTCTCTTCCCCGGCCACAACTACGCCCGCCTGCCGCACGCCACCATCGGCGAGCAGAAGAAATCCAATCCCTACTTAAATTTTGGGTCCTTGAAGCAGTTTCTGGCAGCGATGGGTTATCGCTGATAGCGTTGTCGTTGGCGCGTTGCAGCGCATAGATCTGAGATTCCAGAGCGCCAGCGTTCCAATGGGATGTGGCATCTGAAATCTGAAATCCTTCATTGCCGAAAGTCGCGAGACTAGAGCTTTCCCGCGAACTTATTCGTCCATAGCACCCCTTCTTTGGCCGACGGGGCTTTGGCGCGGTCTTTGATAATGCCGGCGCCGAGGGAGAAATCCAAAACTTTTTGCCAGCCCTCCTGGTTCATGTTGCCCCAGGTCGGCATGGCGGGGGCGATCATTGAATAGGCGAGATCAAAAACTTTGTCGTCGAGCTTCGCTTTGTTCGAGTAACGATGGGCGCGGAGCGCGGCTTTGAACGCGCTCGGGTTCGAATGATAGAGCGCGCCGGCGCGCGAGATGGCGCGCGATGTCGCAGTCGCCAGCGCAGAATTCTGGTCGGCCCAGTCGGGGCGGGCCATCAAGACTTCGTAAGGATAGTTCGTCAGCTCGGGGACTTCGCCGAGGCCGAGGGGAAGCAAAACATAACCTTTGCCCGCCGCCTCGGTGACTTCCGCTGACGGCGGCGATTGTGCGATGGCGTCGATTACGTTGTTCATCAGCGCGGCGGGCAGCTCGGTGCCGCCAAGGTAGGCGAATTTGAGCTTGCTCGGGTCGCCTTTCACTTTGGCCACGAGAAACTTGAAAATTTGCTCCGAGACTGCGCCGGGGCTGGTAGCGCCGATGGTGCCGAGTTCGGTCAACACTTTGATTCGATCGTTGAGCGGGCTCTTGCGCGTGACTTTGAATTTATCCGTGATCGCTTTGCGAATCGCGATGCTCAAAGTCAAATTTCGATTATGCGCTTGAATCGCGATCAGCGGCGCGCCCTCCATTTGTGCCAGGACCAAACCCTCGGAGCTCGAAGCGCAGAAATTCGCTGAACGGCCGACGACGGCGTTTTGGCAGGGCGCGCCGCCGCCGGCGGGTGTGATCTTGGCGCGCACGCCTTCTTGCTCGAAATATTTGAGCTGCTCGGCGACCCAAATGGCGGAGAAGGCCATGTTCGACACGGCGGTGAGAATCGTCACTTCGCCGAGCTCTTTTTGTTGCGCTTCGCTTCGCGAGGAAGGGAACGCAAGAGCGCTCAGCAACACCAGCGCCAAGATCGATCGAAGAACCTGCTTGGGAATTCTCATGACGGCCATCATCGCGACTCCCTCCACTTGCTCATCGACAAGAGGCTCGAACTACGGCTTCCCGACATATTTATTCGTCCAAAGCACGCCTTCTTTGTTCGATGGAGCTTGGGCTAGTTTGACAATACCCGCGCCGGTTGAAAAGTTGATGACTTTTTGCCAGCCCTCGGCAGTCATGTTCCCCCAGGGAGGCATGGCGCCGGCGACCATGTTGTAAGAGAGCTCGAAGACGTCGTTGGATAATTTAGCGCCGAGTCGATGGGCGCGCAGCGCCGCCTTCGCTTCCTCGGGTTTGCTATGGAAGAGCGCGCCGCCGCGCGAGATCGCGCGCGACACCGCCATGGCGATCTTCGGATTTGCGGCGATGTAGTCCGGGCGTGCCATCAGGACTTCGTAGGGGTAATTGGTCAATTCCGGTATTTCGCCCTTGCCCAGCGGGATCAGGACGTATCCCTTGCCGCTCGCCTCGGCGACTTCGGCCGAAGGCGGGGAAAGCGCATAGGCGTCGATCACGTCGTGCATCAGCGCGGGCGGCAGCTCCGGCGCTCCGATATAGACGAACTTGAGTATAGTCCCAATTCCGCCGGCTTTTTTAACCAGAAATTTTATGACCTGCTCGGAGGCCGCCCCCGGACCCGTCGCGCCGATAGTCCCCAACTGCGTCAACGCTTTAAGCCGTGCGTTGATGGGGCTTTCACGGGTCAAACCGAGTTTGTCGACGATCGCCTTGCGCAAGACCACACCTAACGTCATGGTGCGGTTGTGCGCCTGAATTGCGATCGCCGGCGCACCCTCGGCCCGCGCCAGAACCAGTCCCTCCGAAGTCGATGCGCAGAAATCGATCGAGCGGCCGACCACCGCGTTCAAGCAGACCGAGCCGCTGGGCGCCGGCGTGATCTTCATGCGCACGCCTTCCTGCTCGAAATACTTGAGCTGCTCGGCAACCCAGATCGCCGCGAAGGCGAAATTGGGCACGGCAGTCAGCAGGGTGACCTCGGGCATCTCCTTTTGTTGTGCTCGCGCCGGCGAGACGACGCAGACGCTCGCCACGGTGCTCGCCGCCGCGACCAGCTTGAACGCAAATCTCTTGAGCCTTTCCATCGCCATGTCTCCTTTCAGTTATCCCTGAATCCGAACATGCTCTTTTTCGGTTTGCCAACGCAGCGCTCGGCGCTCGATCAGCTCTGCGATCCTATCCATGATAATGACCATGATCATCAGCACGATGATGCCGACGAAGACATCGGCGGTCCTAAAAATTCCCGCCGACATGCGGATGAAAAAGCCGACCCCTTCGGTCGCGGCGACAAATTCGCCGACGATGGCGCCGATAACGGCGAACGGGATGCTCGTGCGGATGCCGGTAAAGACATAAGGCGAGATCGCCGGGAAAATGACTTTGAACGTCAGCTTCCAGCCCTTGACCCCCATGAGGGTTGCGAGATCGACGTATTCCTGATCCATCTGGCGCATGCCGGTATAGGTGTTGAAAAAATTAAGAAAGAACGTGAGCAGAAACACTACGCCGACCTTGGACCAAAGGCCGATGCCCAGCCAGACGATGAACAGCGGCGCCAGCGCGGTGCGCGGGATGCCGTTGAGCGCGATAATGATGGGCTCGAAAATATCGGCCAGCAGGCGGCTGCGGCCAAAGCCGTAGCCGAGCGCGATACCGGTGATAGCGCCGATAGGAAATCCTACGGCGATCTCTTCGAAGGTAACCCAGGTGTGTTGCAGCAGATCGCCGGAAGTAAACCCTTCCACCAGAGAGGTAAAAATTCGGCTCGGGCTGCTGATCAGAAACGGCTCGATCCATCGACCCGAGGCGACTTCCCACAAAAGAAAAAAGCCAAAGATGATACCAAAACGAGCCAGCGTGACGCTTAAACCACGCAAGCCGAGAGCGGATTTGGCCGGCGCGGTGATGGTTTGGTCTGAAGCGGTAATCGGAGTGTTTTTTCGGCCGACTTCTTCAGACATGCTCGTCGCTCCCTAGTGCGCCCCGATGTTGAGCTCGTGGCGAAAAATATTCCACAAACGACCGTAGGCTTCGTCGAAGCCTTCCTGACGGTGGATCTCGAAAATATTGCGCGGCCGGGCCATTTGCACGTGAATGATGTCTTTGATTCTGCCGGGACGATGGGTCATGACCACCACGCGGTCGGCAAGCGCAACCGCCTCGACCAAGTCGTGCGTGACAAAGACGATCGTCTGGCGCTGCTGTTCCCAGATCTTCAACAGTTCGTCTTGTAGCACCATGCGCGTCTGGGCGTCCAGCGGCCCGAAAGGTTCGTCCATCAGGATCACCGGCGGTTCGTAGGCGAGCGCGCGCACGATGGAAGCGCGCTTGCCCATGCCGCCGGATAATTGGGCGGGGTAATATTTTTCGAAGCCGGCAAGCCCGGCGAGCTTGATAAAGTGGTCGACCTGGCGCTGCCGATCGGCGCGGGAGTATCGTTTCGGGTTGAGCCCAAAACCAACATTTTCCTCGACCGTGAGCCAGGGAAAGAGCTTGCTTTCCTGGGGGACGTAACCGACCTTGGTGTTGAGCCCACGCACCTCCTCGCTCTGAAAGAGAATCCGTCCTGCCGAACACGGTGAAAAGCCGGCGATCAGTTTGAGCAGCGTGGATTTGCCGCAGCCGCTCGGCCCGACCACCGTGACGAACTCGCCTTGGCTGATGTCCAAATCGAGTTCCGATAGAGCGCCGAGGTTTTTCTGGGTTTGCGTTTGAAAACTTTTCGAGACGTTTTGAATTTTGATGACGCAGTCGATTTCGGCCTGCGTTGTTTGACGAGGTGCCTGTGAGAGATCCGCCATGAATTTCTTGCTCACCTGCCCGCGCTATTTATCCGTTTGAACCGTGCTATGTCAACCACCATACGACTTTCGGGTGAAATTAAAAAGCTGCGCGCGGCGTCGAACGGCCGGAACCTTGATTTTTTGCCGATGTATCGGGTAACTTGCGGTCAGTTTATTTCTCCAGGGGGAAGCGATGAAAATCCTCAGCGAGTCGATCATCAAGAGCAACAGCGGCAAGACCTTCGCGGTCAAAAAGGGCCAAATTATTCGCGTCATCGGCGAGTCCACCGCCGACTATGTCGTGTTCAACCTGCACAACGTCAATGAGCGTTTCGACCAGGCGCGCACCAAGGTCGATCAGGGAAAGATTTTCGTGACGACGGGCGATGTGCTCATATCCAAGTTCAACAATGTCATGCAGACCATCGTCAAAGACACTTATCGCGGCACGCACGACATGGAAAAGGGCATGTGCAGCACCTCTTTCTACAAGAAATGGGGCGACGAGATTTTCAAAATTTACGGCGGTGTTTGGAAAAGGCTGGGGAGAAAAAAGGTCGTCGCGCCCAAGCATGGCTGCTGGGAGAACCTCGCCAAAGCTTTAAAACCCCACGGTGTACTGAAAGAAGACGTGCCGAGCCCGCTCAACATCTTTCAGACCATGGTGATCAATGCCAAGACCGGCGCCATGCGCTATTCGATGACGCGGCCGCGACCGGGCGGCGACATGATGGATCTGCGCTCCGAGATGGATTGCCTGGTCGGCATCAGCGCATGTCCGGAGGGCGGACGGGGAAAAGATCTCAGAGTAGTGATCTACAAAAATTAAGGTTCCAATAGTTCCCTAGGTTCCAGGTGGTTCCAAAGGTTGAGGAGAGGAGACAATTGGAACTCCTGGAACGTCTGGAACCCCTGGAACTGTATTTATCTATAGAGTTTATCGATATAGCCGCTTGACTCCAGTTCTTTTAAGAAACTGATATCGGTGAAATCCGAGGGCTTGGCTTGCGCCGCCTTGGGGTTTTTCAATTTCAGCTGGTCGAGATAGAGTTGGATGCCCGGCTCGGTCGGATAGGGTACCCGGCGCGTGAGCTTCAGGACGATTTCGTTGTAGGCCTCTTCGACGGCTCTTGGGTCTTTGACCGCGAGATATTTCTGCAAGACTTTCTGCGATTCCTTGGGATTGGTCAAGTTGAAATGAACCGCCTCGACGTAGGCGCGCATGAAGCGCCGCACCGTGTCGGGTTTTTTCTTGATGTAATCGCGGGTGACGGCGACACCGTTTTGTTGCCACTCGACGTCGAGCTTGGTGAAGTCAAGCAGCGGGCGCAAGCCGATCTCCTTTGCTTTCAGAGTTTCCGGAGCCTGCAGAAGCGTCGCCTGCAGGGCGTTGCTCTGCATCGCCG
>JBLMXG010000077.1:0-29485 GCA_050257635.1 Chloroflexota bacterium | reverse complement strand
CCCACGGGGTGACGCATGACCCTTTTCACCCAAGTTTGTCTGCTGCTCTGGAAGGATTTGCTTTTGGAGTTACGGCGCCGCGACAGCCTTTTCACCATGTTCTTCTTTGGCACGCTGCTGCTCTTTGTCTTCCATTTCGCCTTCGATCTTGCGCCGGATCGAGTCATTGACATGACTCCGGCCATGCTCTGGCTTGCGTTTCTCTTCACTGGCACCCTGGGCTTGGCCCAACTGTTTCATGCCGAGCGCGAGAACCGCTGCCTCGACGCCCTCTTGCTTTCGCCTCTTGACCGCGGCGCGTTTTTTCTCGCCAAAACTGCGTTCAATCTGGTTTTGATGATTTTGGTCGAACTTGTCGTCATCCCGCTCTTTTGGGTTCTTTTCAATCTAACCGTGTGGAATTTGCTACCGCAAATTTTTCTCGTTACCCTACTGGGGACTGTTGGCTTTTGCGTATTGGGAACACTGATGTCGGCGATCACGTTACGGGCGCGTGCGCGCGAGTTGCTGCTGCCGCTGGTGCTCTTTCCGCTGATGATCCCCGTCATCCTGGCGACGATTCGCTGCATGGAGACCGTGCTGCGCACCGGCCAGTTTGGCGATGCCGCCCCCTGGATACGTCTGCTGGTCGGTTTCGACGTAATATTTTTAACCGCTGGAGTGCTCATCTTCGACTGGGTGATCGAGAGTTGACTATGCCCGAACGTCTGCAACCGGTTAAACGCCGAAAAGGAATTCTTGGCGGCCTGGCGCTCGTCGCCGTCGCGGTCGGTCTCTATTGGGGGCTGATTGTGGCTCCGCCCGATGCGTATCAGGGCGACGTGCAGCGCATCATGTACCTCCATCTGCCGAGCATATTGATCGCCTATCTTTCTTACTTTTTGGTTTTCGTCGGCAGCGGCATGTATTTATGGAAACGGGAAAAGCGCGACGATCTGTTGGCCCACGCCGCTGCGGAAATCGGCGTGCTGTTCACCGCCCTCACCATTATCGAAGGGTCGATCTGGGGCCGGACCACTTGGGGCGTGTGGTGGACTTGGGATGCACGGCTAACACTGACGGCGATCTTGCTATTGATTTACTCGGGTTACCTGATGCTGCGTGCTTTGGTCGAAGATGAGAATCGCGCCGCCGGCGCAGCCGCCGTGCTCGGCATCATCGGTTTTCTCGACATTCCGTTGATCCATATGTCGGTTTACTGGTGGCGAACCTTGCACCAACCGCCCTCGATCTTGCGTCCCGACAAGGCCCCCTGGGAAAACGTGCACCCGACCATGCTGACAGCGCTGGCGATCAGCTTTGTCGGTTTCCTGCTGGTTTATTTTTATCTTTTGTCGCTGCGCTATCGCGTCGGCGAAATGCGGGAAGACATCAAGGCGCGGCGGCTGGCGCGAGGTGAATGATGGGACCTTGGGGTTACGTTTCGTTGGCGTATGGAATTGTTTGGGGTGCTATCCTGGTGTATCTGTATAGCGTAAAGCGCCGCTACCACCGTGCGGCTACTGAGCTATCGGAGCTTGAATCGATGGAGGCTAGTGCTGGCCATGCGAAGACATAGGCGATTATTGATCGGCGGTCTCATTATTTTCGCCGCGCTCTCCTACATGATTTACGGAGGGATGAAGGAGGCGATCGTTTATTTCGTCACGCCGTCCGAACTCAAGGCCGACGAACATGCGCGCAGCGACAAATTCCTGCGCATGGGCGGCATGGTCGTCAAAGGCTCACTGCAAAAGGATTTGAAAAATCTCACCTATCGTTTCGAGCTCACCGACGGCAAAACAACCTTTCCGGTGTTCTTCAAGGGCGTGCCGCCGGATCTCTTTACCGAAGGCAAAGGCGCCGTGGTCGAAGGACGGATCGGCGCGGACGGCGTTTTTCAAGCCTCCACCATCATGGCCAAGCACGCCGAAGAATATAGTCCCCACGCCGACGGCCAAGCGCAAGCCAAGAGTTTCGTTCCGGCCAAGGAAGCCCCCGCAAAGTGACCGCTACCATCGGCCACACTTCCATCCTGCTGGCTTTTTTCATGGCGCTCTGCGGGATCGTCTGTCCGATCATCGCGGCGCGCTCGGGCCAGGAGCGCTATTTGTCGTTTGCGCGCTACGCGATCTTCGGCCAATTTCTCCTTGTCACGACGGCCGCCGCAGCGCTGATCTACGGCCTAGTCACTACCGACTTCTCGATCAAATACGTCGCCTTCAACACCACTCGAGCCACGCCGATTTACTACCGCATCACCGGCCTGTGGGGAGCACTGGAAGGTTCGCTGCTGCTTTGGGAATGGGTGCTGATCATTTTCTCGGGCATTGTCGCGCGAATTTATCGCGACCGCCATAAGGACACGATGCCTTGGGTGATCTTGATTTTCTCTATTATTTCCCTATTTTTTCTCGGCGTCATCGGCTTTCTGTCCAATCCCTTCGAAATCGTGTCGCCGATTCCCCCCGACGGCCGCGGTTTAAATCCGCTGCTCGAAGACGCCAACATGATGACCCATCCGCCGCTGCTCTATACCGGCTTCGTCGGTCTCACGGTGCCCTACGCCTTTGCCATGGCGGCTTTGATCGTCGGCAAACTCGACGAAGCCTGGATTGTCAGCACGCGGCGCTGGACGATCATCGCATGGTTTTTTCTCACCGCGGGAAATTTGGTCGGCGCCTGGTGGTCCTACCACGTGCTCGGCTGGGGCGGCTACTGGGCCTGGGACCCCGTGGAAAACGCGGCGTTCATGCCCTGGCTGCCGGCCACCGCTTTTCTCCATTCGATCCAGGTGCAGGAACGCCGCCGCATGCTGAAGGTCTGGAATCTATCCTTGATCATCGTCGCCTTTAGTCTCACCATCTTCGGCACCTTTCTCACGCGCTCGGGTATTTTATCTTCGATCCATGCATTTTCCTCTGGCCCCGTGGGCGGCTTTTTTCTTGGCTTTCTCGCCGTGATCCTACTGGCGTCGTTCGGCCTGGTGGCGTACCGCGCTGATCTGCTCAAAGAGCAGCCCGAGCTCGACTCCATGATCAGCCGTGAATCGGCGTTTCTGTTGAATAACATCGTCCTCGTCTCGGCGCTGTTCACGATTTTCCTCGGCACGATCTTTCCGCTGCTGTCGGAGGCCGTGGCCGGGGTTCAGGTGAGCGTCGGCGCGCCTTATTTCAACTCGGTCACTGTGCCGTTGTTTTTATTCTTAGTTTTTCTCATGGGGGTCGGTCCAATGATCGCCTGGCGGCGTGCCTCGTGGGATAACCTCAAACGCAATTTTCTCCTGCCCGCGGCCGCTTCGTTGCTCTTTAGCCTGGTGTTGTTCCTCTGGAAAGTCCGGGATTTTCTACCGCTCTTGGGTTTCACGCTTTTGGCCTTTGTCGTGTTCTCTATCCTTTACGATACCGCGCTGGCGCTACGCGCGCGCCACCGCATCGCCGGCGAAGGAATTCTGCATGGGCTAGTGACCTTGGCCCGGCGCAACCAGCGGCGCTACGGCGGACTCGTCGTCCATCTCGGCGTGGTTTTGATCATGATGGGAATCGCCGGCTCGATGTCTTACAGTATCGAGAAAGAAGCCACCCTGGCCGTCAATCAGGATTTCCGCATCGGCAACTATCGGATTCTCTTTCAAGGCTTGAAGGGATCGCAGCAGCCCACCCACTTTCGCGTCGAGGCGGCCTTTCGGGTGCTTCACAACGGCAACGATGAAGGCATCATGACTCCGGCACTTAAATTTTTTCCGACCCAGCAATCGCCCATCGGTCGCGCCGTGCATCAAAGCAGCCTGAGCGAAGATATTTATTTAATCCTTTCGGGATTCAGCGAGGTCGACCGCAACCACGCGACACTTAAAATACTCGTCCGTCCGCTGGTCGTGTGGATGTGGATCGGCGGCTTCGTGATCGCCCTGGGGACGCTGGTCTGCATCTGGCCGATGCGAAAAACCGATCCGGCGGAGCCATGAGTCTCATGGAATGTGTAATTTGCAGTTTGGAATTTGAAATCTCTTATTCCGAGAGCAGCGAGGACCTATGCCCTGGCGCCGCTTAGCGATCACCCTGGCAATCATCGGCCCGCTCTTGGCGTTGCTAGCCTTCGGTTTTACCCGCGATGCCCACTACATCACCTCGCCGCTGATCGCCAAACCGGCTACGCCGTTTACCATCACCCTGTTCGACGGCGGCAAGCTCACTTTGAACGATTTGCGCGGCAAAGCGTTGTTTTTGAACTTCTGGGCGTCCTGGTGTTTGCCTTGTCGCGAAGAGGCCCGCGACCTGGAGGCCGCGTGGCAGAAAGTCAAAGACCGCAACATGGTCTTTCTCGGCGTCGCGCTGCAAGACACTGAGAAAGATTCGCGCGACTTTCTCAAAGAGTTCGCCATCACCTATCCGAACGGCAAAGACGAGACCGGCAAAATCAGCATCGACTACGGCACTTGGGGCGTCCCGGAGAGCTTTTTTATCGACCCGCAGGGCCGGATCACCTACAAACATGTGGGAGGAATCCGCGCCGCTTTGGTCGTTGCCAAGCTCGAAGACGCGGCCAAGGGTATCGTTAGCGCTCAGGAAGGCCGAGGGGATTATCAGGGGGTTAAATAATGCTGATCCTGCGCAGCTTGTTGATCGTTGTCACCCTCTTCACGTTACGCATCGATCCGCTTCACGCTGCGTCCGAAGCCGAGATCGACG
The DNA here is from genome assembly GCA_050257635.1 of Chloroflexota bacterium. Taxonomy (GTDB): domain Bacteria; phylum Desulfobacterota; class Binatia; order UBA9968; family UBA9968; genus DP-20. The sequence goes on along the minus strand of JBLMXG010000077.1, from coordinate 24,815 downwards.
ATCGCACCCGCGCCATCGCCACGGAACTCCGCTGTGTCGTCTGCCAAAATCTCTCGGTTGCCGACTCCCCATCGGAAATGGCTCAACAGATGCGCGCCCTCGTCCGCGAACAAGTCGCGGCGGGCAAATCGCCCGAGGAAATCAAAAATTTTTTCGTGTCGAAGTACGGCGAGTGGGTGCTACTCAAGCCGAAGACCACCGGTATCGCCGCGCTCTTGTGGATCCTGCCCTACGCCGTGCTCGTTCTCGGCGTGCTCGCCGCCCTTTGGTTTCTCCGGCGCTGGTCCAGGACCAAAAAATCTGCGCCCGTCGCCGCGGCGCCGGTCAGCGAAGAGTTGCGCAGCGAATTCTTAAACCAACAATTCGCCGCGCCGGACTTAGAAGATTCTAGCCCGCGCGCCACTTTGCTCCGTGAAGAAGGCCGGCTCAAAACCGAGCTCGCCGAGCTAGAGTTCGATTTCCAATCGGGCAAGTTTTCCGACTCCGACTACGCCGCGCTCAAACAGGAGACCGAAGCCAAAGCCGCCGCTATCGTGGGACAGCTCCACGCCGTCCCCGCCGAGCCTATCGCTAAGAAGCCGGCCAAAAAACAGCCCACGGACAAGACCGACGCGACGCGCGCTGGCGATCGAGGTCAATTCCGCCGCTGGCAACTCCTCGCCGGAGGACTGTTTCTGATGCTCTTCGGTCTGGCTCTCGGCGTGTTTCTGACGAAGTCGGTTCGCCCCCGCGCCTCTTCAGACGACACCATGACCGGCGATTTCCTCACCGGCACCAGCTCGTCATCCGACGAAGTCCGCGCGGCCATGGAGGAAGGAAAACGCGCCTTCGGCAATCAGGAGTTTCCTAAAGCCATCGAAGCATTTAAAAAAGTTCTCGCCGCCGAGCCGGATAATCCGGAAGCCCACAGCTATATGGGTTTTATCTTAATTCATGCCGGCCATAGCGACGGCGCATTGATGGCTTTCGACAAGGCTCTCTCTCGCGCACCGAATTTTCCCATGGCGCTTTGGGGTAAAGGCATGATTCTGTACCAGGACAAAAAAGACTTCGCCGGCGCCCGGACAATTTTCGAGCAGTTGCTGAATCTCGTTCCTCCCGGCGAGGAACGAAACCAGATTACTCAGGTGCTCGCCGAAATCCCCACCACCGGTGGGCAAAAAAGCCAAGCAACGACGGCGGCCGCAAGCACCTCAGCAACTTCCGCCTCGTCGGCTCAAATCAGCGGCAAAATTACGATCGATCCGAAGCTCAAAGCCAAACTGGATCCGAACGCCGCGCTATTCATCATCGCCCGTCCGGCCGGAGGCGCCGGCGGCCCGCCCCTCGCGGTCAAAAAGATCGATCACCCGACTTTTCCTCTGGACTACAGCTTGAGCCAGCAAAACGTCATGATGCAAGGCATGCCATTCACCGGCAAGATCAACATCACCGTCCGCCTCGACAAAGACGGCAACCCCATCACCCATAGCCCCGGCGACATGAGCGGCGACTATAAGAAAAATCCAGCGGATGTCGGGACGAAGAGTGCGGACGTGGTGATCGATCAAGAAGCGCGCTGAGCACGCAGCTCTCACTTCTAGCACTTGACAATCATCACGCGCCAGCCTACGCAGGCAGGCTTATCGGAATTACACTGACCATGAAGCGCGGCCGCTCATCGCAAAGCGTTAACGACGCGAACCAATCCGCGAGAGCCGCAATCGAGCGCGACTACGCAAACTTTCGATAGATCGCATCCGTTTTTGCGGCCATGATAAAGTCGTTCTTGTGAAGGTTCTTGATCTTGTGCGTCCACCAGGCGACGGCGACCTTGCCCCACTCGGTGGTCAGGCGTGGGTGATGGCCTTCCTCTTCCGCAGCGGCGCCGACGGCGTCGGTGAAAGTGATGGCGTCTTTGAAATTTTTGAATTTGAACTCGCGGCCAAGCTTGGGGATGTTGTCTTCGGTAAAAATCCGCCACTCGGGAATCTTCGGCTGAAGCTCCTTGATCTCCTCCGGCGTCACCGAGGGGGCACCGACGCGGCAAGCTTCGCATTTTTGCTCAGTCAGATCTTCCATGACTCAATTCCTCCGATTCTCCGCCGTTATTTTCAAAGCAGCGGCGCCACTTCTCTACTGAAACGCTCCATTGAGTCCATTACAAGCGGGTGCGGCACCGTGCCGATATTGAACCAGGTAAGCAGGTGGGCCGCGCCGGTTCTTTCCGCCAGTGCTCGCAATTTTTCTACCGCAAGTTTCGAGTCGCCGATCACCGCGTGCTTTTCACAGACCGTCTCGAAAGCGACCTGCGCGCCGGCTGCGGTGCGCAATCGCGCCGGCAGCTCGACCCCGCGCCGGTTCAGCCAATCGGTATAATCCAATCGCAGATCGCGGATCGTGTCGAAGTAACTCATCACGCCGCTCTGCGAACGCGCCATCGCCTCGTCAGTGGTCGCGTCCAAATGCATTGGAATCAGCAGTCCGAGCTCGCGCGCCTTCGGATCATGGCCATGCTGCTTGAGCCCGGCCCAATAGGCGTCGGCGTATTCGAACAGCTGCTCCGGCGTGCGCGTGTGAATCGGCAAGAACATATTGATCCCCAGGCGCGCGCCAACTTCAACGCCGTCAAGGGAGCTGGTAGCCATAAAAAATGGCGGCGCCGGATTTTGCACCGGCTTGGGATTGACGATCACTTCGGGGATTTGAAAGAACTTGCCGTTGTAGGTGAGTTTCTCTTCTGTCCATGCCCTGCGGATGATGTCGAGCCCTTCGGCCATGATCTCATGGGTCGATTTATGGTCGGCGCCGAAGCATTCATACGCTCGGCTATGCGGATGGCCGCCGCCCGCGGCGAACTCCATCCGGCCCTTACTCACCAGATCGAGCATCGCCGCCTCTTCCGCCAGCTGCACTGGATGGTGCACCGGCAACGTGTTGACCGCCACACCGAGGCGCAGGCGCCGGGTTCGCTGCGCCGCTGCGCCGAGCACGACATAGGGCGCAGACAGCAGCGAAAATTTCGGCTGGCAGTGGATCTCCGCGATCCAGTAGGTGTGAAACCCCAAATGATCGGCCAGCTCGGCCTGTTCCATAAACTCTTCGAGCCGCGCCGCCGGGGAGGTTCCTTGCGGGCATTGAATTTCCGTGAAAAGACTGACTTTCAACTTGGCCTCGTTGGCAATCGTCGGTTGGAAGCTAATTGATCGGGGAAAGAGTTTACCAGCCCAGCGCATAGCCCAAGCGGCGCGGGTCGGCGCCGCCGAGCCAGCAGTCGTTTTCCTTGTCACGCGCGATCACTTTGGCGCTGCCGAACGACCATCGGTCGACCACCAAGATCGGATGGCCTTTTTTGCGCAGCCCGTCGAGCGTCGCTGGATCAAAACCTTCTTCCATTCGCAACGCCTCGGGTGCCTGATCGCGCGGGGGCGTGCCCGGTTGATGACTCCAGCGCGGCACCTCCACCGCACTCTGCGGGTCCATCTTCAAGTCGATCAGGTCGTGGATGATTTGGAAATTGGTTTGCGGCTGCTCGTCCGCTCCCGGGCTACCGCCGACGGCAAAAACCTCGCCGTCGCGCAGGATCATGTAGGTATTCAAGGTATGCGCCGGCCGCTTCCCGGGCTTGAGGGAATTCGCCCGGGTGGGATCGAGACCGAAGCTGCACAGGCGATTGTTCAGGATCACCCCGGTATCGCCGGCGATCACGCGCGAGCCGAAGGGCGCGAACACGCTCTGAATGAGCGAGATGGCGTTGCCGTCGCGATCGGCGACGCAAAGATAGGTCGTGTCGCTGCTCTGGTTGGCCACCGCTTGCGCCGGCCGGCTCAAGATCTCGCCGACCAACTCGCGCCGCACAGCCGCGTACTCCTTGGAGATGAGCATCGCGGTCTTCGGATCGCCGAATTTGGGATCTTCCAAATAGCGGATGCGATCTTCAAAGGCGAGCTTCTTGGCCGCCACTTGCAAATGAATCGTATCGGCGCGACTCATGCTGCCATTGTCAAACGGCCAGGCCTCGGCGATGTTGAGCATCTCGAGAACCATAAAACCCTGCGACACCGGCGGCTGCTCATAGACTACGGCATCGCGATAGGTCGATTGCAAGGGCTCCAGCCACTGGCAAACGACCGGTTGGAGGTCATCCTGGGTCAGCAACCCGCCCTCGGACTTGAGCGTAGCGCAAATTTTGTCGGCAACTTCGCCGCCGTAAAATCCCTCGCGCCCCTTTTGCGCGATCCTTTCGAGCACATCGCCCAGTCCCTTTTGCACGAGAATTTTGCCGGCCTTGGGTGTCCCGAGCGGCTGGCGATAGCAGCGATCAACCCAGGAGAAATCGGCGCCGAACTCATCGATTGCTTCGGCGAACTCCTGGGCGATCGGAAAGCCCTCGCGAGCGATCCGCAGCGCATCAGCCATGAGATGCGTTAGCTCTTTGGTGCCATACTTTTTGTGCAATCCGAGCCAGCCATCCACCGCTCCCGGCACGGCGACGCTCAGCGGCCCCGATTGCGGAATGCTCTTCAAGCCGTGATCGTGAAAACAATCGATGGTGGCTTTGACCGGCGCGGGTCCGCTCGAATTGAGCGCTTCGACCTTGCCGGATTTTTTCATATGCACCAGAGCGAACAGATCGCCGCCCGGTCCGCTCGCTTCGGGTTTGACCACGGCCATAACAAAGGCGGCGGCGAGCGCGGCATCGACCGCGTTGCCGCCTTCTTGGAGAATTTTGACGCCCGTCAACGCTCCCAGCGGGTGGCCGCACGAAACCATGCCGTTTTGTCCCATCATCACCGGCCGCGCTGCTTTGGTGAAGTTCATGCCGTTCCTATTCCAAGAATTCCCGCCGCATTGGCGCCGAGAATCTTTTCCTTGTCGACCGGGTCGAGACCGAGACCATCGATCGCCCGGAGACTATTCTTGACCAGCAGGCAGCCCTCTTCCGGACCGTAGGGATAGTTGGTTCCCAAAACCATGCGCTCCGCGCCGAAAAAATCCTTGACGCAACGCAACGTCGAGGCCGGATGGTCCGCGGTGTCGACGTAAAAGCGCCGGAAAGAATCGAGTGGATTCTCATTCAATCCATACTTATATCGAATCTCGTCGGTGCGTCCCGTGTAAATATTGATCGCCCGCTGGGCAAAAAACGCCAGCACGCCGCCAACGTCGGCGACCACCCAGTTGATCTCCGGAAAGCGTTCGAGCACCCGGCCATAAACCAGGCGCGTCATCGCCACCGTGCTGTCGAAGGCCCAGCCGAATATCAACGTCGGCATGATGTCGATGCCGGTAACTTCGGTAGCTAGCGGCGCAGTGGGATGAACGTAAACCGGAAGCTTGTAGCGCGCCAGCCGCTCGTAGATCGGGAAGAGCTCTTCGCGGTCGAGTGCCTGGCCGTTCAAGTTGGCAAAACAGCCGAAGCCGCGCAGCCCAAGCTCGTTGACGACGCGCTCCAACTCGTCGAGCGACGCTTTGACGTTGCAACTCGGCAGCGTGAAAAAACCAATGAACCGCTTCGGATGCGCGCGCGCAATCGCCGCAATGGCATCGTTGGCAATCCGGGCGATCTCGATAGCATCCGCGCCGTCGAAGCGGTCGGCGCCGGGCGCCGGAATCGTCAACACGTGGATATCGATGCCCAGTTGATCCATATGCTTGAGGCGCTTTTCGATATCCTGCCCCTGAAAAGTCGCTGTGTTGATCCGGCATTTAAGTTTCTTGTCATAAAAATAACTCATGCCGCTGTGCGGGTCGGGCGCTTCGAGCACGACCGCGCCGTCGAGCCGCTTCATCGCCGCGAGGTAGGCTTCGGGAAACAAGTGGGCTTGGAAGTCGATGATCATGTCGTCTCAAGCTTTACAGGCTGTAGAGGGCCCTGGCGTTATCCTCGAGAATCTTATTCACCACCGGCGTGGGCACGGCGCCCTCTTCTCTCAATTTGCGCAGCGCGAGAATTTCCGAAGAGGTATCGTTGTGGCCGTAGTCCGTGCCGATCACCAGCATATCGTCGCCGGCGTATTTCAGCACATAAGGCAGATCGTCGTCGGTCTGGCAAGCGACCCAGATTTTGTTTTTGCGCAGGATCTGGGTCTTATCCACCGCCATGCCGCTGCGCTCCCGGCGCCGCGCGAAATCGTGAATCGCGTAGGGCACCCATTGAGCGCTCACTTCGATGAAGGACCATCTCGTCCTGGGAAATTTCTGCGGGATGTCGTTGAAGATTAGCGAGTGAAATGAGCCCACCACCGCTAGCTTGAACTTGTTGAAACCGCACTCATTGAGAAAATAATCGTGCACCACGAAGCTCCCGGTGGCGGAATGAACGCAGATCGGCATGTCGAGCCTGCCGGCTTCCTCATAGATAGGGAAAAAATACGGATCGCTGATATGCTTGTCGCCTTCCAAACCGCGCATGAAAATACCGCAGGCGCCGTTCTCCTTGGCGAAGCGCGCTTCCTCGATCGCTCGGTCCATCGAGAGCAGCGGCAGCACCGCCACCCAGCGCAGTCGCTCCGGCGCGGCTTCCCAGATATCGATCAGCCAGCGGTTGTAACTGCGCGCCACCGCCAGCTCCACTTCCGGCCGACGCGTGAAGGGGCGGAGAAAAATCGTCGGGTAAAGCACCTGCACATCGACGTTGAGCTCGTCCATGTGTTTGAGGCGCGCCTTGATGTCCTCCATCTCGCGCGACTCTTTCGAGGTGTCGTGACCGACATTGCGCGCCTTGCCGATGTAGGTGCCGTCGACCAGCCAGGACTCGCCGCCCGACGCCGCATTGCTGGGTGTCGGCACAACGCGCGGTCTCATGCCACGCTCGGACTCGAGCATATAGTCCCAGGTATGGTTGGTCTCCAAAACATGGGCGTCCGAATCGATCACTGCCATCGTTAAAAACCTCCTCGTCTAGATCCTGTGGTACCTGGAGGGGCGAGCCCGGCTTTCTCGGTCTTCGAGCCGATCGAGCTATTGCATCCTTGGCAGGTGTAGTCGTAAAGCTCGCCATCGGGCAAAACCAGCAGCAACCTCTCGCGCACCGGCATCGCCCGGCCGCATTTGTTGCAATACAACAACGATGCGTTGAATTGATCGAAGGAGCCTTCCATAAAAAGCGCCTCAGGCTTTGTTTTCGCCGTTGTGCTCCGCCGCCTTGCTCGCCTTGGCTTCCTTGATCACTTTTTCCGCCAGGTGCGGCGGCAGCTCTTCATAATGCGCAAACTCCATCTGGAATTCCCCACGCCCGCTGGTGATCGAGCGCAGATCGGGTGCGTATTTCAGCACCTCGGCCATCGGCACCCGCGCCTTGATGACTTGAGTGTGCCCTTTGGTGTCCATCCCAAGCACCTTGCCACGCCGGCTGTTGAGATCTCCGATAACGTCGCCCATGCATTCGTCGGGCACCGAAATTTCCATGTTCATGATCGGCTCGAGCAGCACCGGCTTGGCTTTTTCCACGGCGTTTTTAAACCCCATCGATGCGGCGATCTTGAAGGCCATGTCCGAAGAATCGACGTCGTGGTAGGAGCCGTCGTACAAGGTCACGCGCACGTCCACCATCGGATAGCCGGCCAGGTAGCCCCCCGCCATCGCCTCTCTCACGCCCTTTTCAACCGCGGGAATATAATTGCGCGGAATCGCGCCGCCGACGATCTGATCGACGAATTCGAAACCCTTGCCAGCCGGCAGCGGCTCGACCTTGAGCCAGGTATCGCCGAACTGGCCGCGCCCACCGGTCTGTTTTTTCAACCGCCCTTGCGCGCTGGCGCTGCCGCGAATGGTTTCCTTGTACGGCACCTTCGGGGCTTTGAGCACGACTTCCGCGCCATATTTGCGTTTCAGCTTTTCAACGATGATCTCGATATGCTGCTGGCCCATACCGGAAAGAATAAAATCACGGGTTTCTTCGTCGCGGTGCATCTCGATGGTTTGATCTTCTTCCATGATGCGGTGCAAACCCTGGGGCAGCTTATCTTCATCCGCTTTGCTTTTCGGCTCCAAAGCGAACGAGATGTTCGGCGAAAAATGCGCCGCGCCGTCATAGTAGATCGGCGCCTTCTCGTCGCACAGCGTATCGCCCGTGGCGACGTCCTTGAATTTCGCCGCCGCGACAATCTCGCCGGCGACCGCCTCCTTGACCGCTTCTTGCTTCTTGCCCTCCAGGCGAAACAAGTGGCCCATCTTTTCCCTCGCCTGGCGGCTCGATATGAGACAAGTGACGTCTGGGGCGATTTTTCCCGACATGACGCGCATCACGGAAAGCTTTCCGGCAAAGGGATCGATGATCGTTTTGAACACGTACGCCGAAAACGGCGCGCTGGGATCGGCTGCCCGCGCTACGACTTCGCCGTTGGCCGGATTGCGCCCTTGGACTTCTCCATCCTCAACCGGAGACGGCAAGTACTCGGTCACCGCGTCGAGCAGCTGCGCAACGCCGATTTGACGCAGCGGCGCGCCGAAAAGGATCGGAAAGATTTTTCGCTCTCGCACGGCTTCCCGGACCGCCTTCTTGATCTCTTCGGCAGTCAACTCCTGTCCGTCGAGAAATTTTTCCAGCAGCTGGTCATCGGTCTCGGCGACATCTTCGACCATCCTCTGGCGCCACTCCTCCGCAGCGCCTTTTAAATCCCCCGGAATTTCCGCTTCTACGAATTTTCCCGTGTCGCCTTCGTACAAGCACGCCTTCATCGCGAGCAGGTCGACGACGCCCTTGAAATTCGCCTCCGCGCCGATCGGCATCTGCAGATAAACGCCTTTGCCTTCCAAAGTTTCCAGCAGCGGTGCGATTCGGTCTGTGACAGCGTCTTGCTCATGATCCATCTTGCTGACGAAAATGAGCCGGCTCACGCGGTCTTCATTGGCTCGCGCCCACAGCCGCTCGGACTCGACGCGCAGGCCGACCGCGGGATTGAGCACGAACACGGCGCCGCTGCAGGCGCGCATACAGTTGACCGAATCCGCCAGAAACGCCGCGTAGCCCGGCATATCAATCAGGCTCATCGGGTATTTTTTCCAGGACAAGGAGTGAAACGCGGTCGAAATTGATACGTGATGCTTGATCTCTTCCGGCTCGTGATCCAGCACCGAGGTGCCGTCTTGAACCTTTCCCAAACGCGGCGTTGCCCCCGCCACAAATAGCATCGCTTCCCCCAACGAGGTCTTGCCCGAACCTCCCTGACCTAGAATACCGACGTTACGAAGTTTCTCTAGCTCCGCGACAGCCATGTCGATGGGCTCCTCCTTGCTTGGTTTTTCTAAGTCTGAGCTCTCGCTTTCACTTCCTGGAGCGAATTTCTTTCATAAAGGATGCGCAATCCGTCCAAGGTTAGAAATTCATCGACTTCGTCGATGCTGGAACACTCCGACGCGACCAACGGCGCCAGACCGCCGGTGGCCACGACTTTGGCTTGGCAGCCGCACTGGTTTTGAATCCGCTGCACGATACCGTCGACCAAGCCGACATAACCATAGAAAATGCCGGCCTGGATCGAATGGATCGTGTTGCGGCCGATCACTTCCTTGGGTTTGACGATCTCGATGCGCGGCAATTTCGAAGCGCGCTGAAACAGCGCCTCCAGCGAAATCGACAAGCCCGGCGCAATGGCGCCGCCGATGTATTCGCCTTTCTTGGAGATCAGATCGATGGTCGTCGCGGTGCCGAAATCGACGATAATGCAGGCATCGTGATATTTTTCGTAGGCCGCAATACCGTTGACAATCCGGTCCGCGCCCACGTCTTTGGGGCTTTCGTAAAGAATCGGCATCCCGGTCTTAATTCCGGGACCGACGATCAGCGGATCGATGCGAAAGAATTTTTCTGCCAGCTCTTGCGTCGTGGTCAGCATCGGCGGCACCACGCAAGAAACCGCGATGGCGGAGATCTGCTTTCCGCGAAACCCGGCATAATCGATCAACTGCGAGATGATCACGCCATACTCGTCGGACGTGCGCTCGGCTTGCGTCGCCAAGCGCCAGTGCGTGATGAGTTTTTTCCCCTGGTATAAACCGAGAACGATGTTGGTGTTACCGATATCGATGGCAAGTAGCATGAAATTTCGTATCAAATCTCCAGCGGTATTACTTCCCCGGCAACGATGCTGCGCCGTTGTCCCTCCTCGTCCTCCAAAATCAGGGCGCCGCTGGGCTCGATGCCTTGGGCACGCCCGATCATCACCTCTTCGCCGAGCTCGACGCGCACGCGACGCCCGCGCCAAACGAAACGCTGCTCCCAACGCTGCCGCAGACCTTCAAAGCCGCACGCTTCAAGCTCTCCATAGCACCGGTCGAGGTCTTGAATCAATCGCCGCAAGACACTTTCACGCGCCACCGCTCGCCCGATCAACTGTGCGATGGAGGTCGCTCGCTGGCGCAGCGGAACCGGCATCGAGTCGGCGCAATAATTGAGATTGAGGCCGATCCCCAAAATCACATATTCGACGCGCGCCGTGTCGCAGGCGGCCTCGGTGAGGATACCCGCCAATTTCTTGCCGTCGACAAGGATATCGTTGGGCCATTTGATCGCCGGCTGGCGGGTCAAAAATGCCTCCACCGTTTCGGCCAGCGCGACCGCGGCCATCAGGGTAATTTGCGGCGCATGCACCGGCGGCAAGTGCGGCCGAAGGATGACCGACAGATAGAGGTTCGTTAATGGCGGCGATTCCCAAGCTCGGCCCTGACGCCCCCGGCCTTGGGACTGCGTCTCGGCAAGGACGATTTCGCCCTCGGCCGCGCCGCTTTCGGCGAGGCGCCGAGCCTCGGAATTGGTCGAATCGATGGAGGGAAAATAATGTAACTTGACACCCAGCCGGCGCGCGTCCAAACCGGCGCGAGCCAGCTCGACATCCAAAGGTGTCGCACCCAACGCGGGAAAATTACTTGCCGACATTCATGGTAATCTTCATATTGAAATCGACCACGGGCGCCGAATGGGTCAGCGCTCCGGAAGAAATGAAATCGACGCCGGTGGCGGCTACCTGGCGAATGGTTTCCAGCGTGATCCCGCCCGAGGCCTCGATCCAGGCCCGCTTGTTAACCAGTTTGACCGCCTCGGCCATCTGGGTCAGCGTCATGTTGTCGAGCATAATCACATCGGCGCCAGCATCGATGGCTTCTTGGACCTGCTTTAGATTGCTAGCTTCGACTTCGACCTTCGCCATAAACGGCGCGTGGCGCCGCACCGCCTTGACGGCTTCCGCGATCGAGCCGGTCGCCTCGATGTGGTTGTCTTTGACCAACGCGGCGTCGTACAGACCGATGCGATGATTCGTGCCGCCGCCCATGCGCACGGCGTACTTTTCCAGCGTACGCAATCCCGGCGTGGTCTTCCTGGTATCGAGCACCTTGCACGGAAAATCTTTCACCGCCTCGACATACTTGCGCGTCAGCGTGGCGTTGCCGGACAAACGCTGGAGAAAATTGAGCGCGGTGCGCTCTGCCAGCAGCAGCGCGCGCACCGGTCCCACCGCCTCGGCCACCACGGTTCCCTGGCTGATTTGCGTGCCGTCCTTGGTCAACAGACGCACTTCGACTTTCGGGTCGATAAAATAAAAAATTCGATCGAGCAGCACCAATCCCGCTACCACGCCGTCTTTTTTGGCTCGGAATAGTCCCGTGCCGCGCGCGTCGGCCGATATCGTCGCCATCGTCGCGAGATCGCCGGCGCCAATATCTTCGTCGAGCGCATCGCGGATCAACCTTTCGATCTGTGGGCTAACCAGAATGTCCATGAGTTCAAGCCCTCCCTGATTGAATTTAGTCGAGCTTATCGAGGCTGCCGCGCAGCGTGCGGATTTTTTCTTCGAATTGAAGCGCCTTTTCTTTTTCTTTTCGGACAACCTCGTCCTTGGCCTTAGACAAAAAATCGGCGTTACCGAGCTTCCTCTGTACTCGGCTAAGCTCGTCGATAACTTTGGCGACCTCTTTGGCTAGACGCGCCCGTTCCTCATCGAGGTTGACGAGATCGTCGAGCGGCAAGTAAATCTCCAAGCCTTCCACTACCGCTGTGGCAGCGCCCTTGGGACGGTGCCCGCCGGTGCGGTATTCGGCTGTTTCGACCCGCGCCAGCGCGCGCAAATAGGCCTGCTGTTCGCGGATAAAATCCAGCTCTGCGTTCTGGCCGCAAAAAATCGCTTTGACGGCTTTGCCCGGCGGGCAGTTTATCTCCGTGCGCAGATTCCGCACGGCGCGGATTACCCCCGTCAGGAAAGACATCTTCTTTTCGCTCGGCTCGTCGCGCCAGCCGGGCGACGCCGAAGGATAGCGTTGGATCATTATGCTCGGGCGCTCCTCGCCGAGCGTTTGCCATATCTCCTCGGTCACAAAAGGCATGATCGGATGCAGCAGCAAAAGGATCTGTTCCAACAATTCCTGCAAAAGCCGGCGGCTCTTTGCGGCCAGATCTGTATCGGCGCCGTTGAGCGCCAATTTGCTCATTTCGATGTACCAATCACAGAACTCATGCCAGGTAAACTGATACAAGATATTGGCGTAATCGTTAAATCGGTAGGCGTCGAGCGCCTTGCGCGCTTCGATCGTCGTGATCGCCAGCCGCGAGCGAATCCAGCTTTCGGCAAAGCCGAGCGTCGGGTCATCGAGGGCCGTCCTACCGGCTGCGGCGTCGCTCTGCGCGGTCTGATTCATCTGCACGAAGCGCGCGGCATTCCAAAGTTTGTTGACGAAGTTTTGATAACCGGCGATGCGTTCCTCAGCGAGCTTGATGTCGCGTCCCATTGCCGCCATCGCCGCCAGGGTGAAGCGGAACGCGTCGGTTCCGTATTTTTTCATCACGTCCAGCGGGTCAATGACATTGCCTTTGGACTTGGACATCTTTTGGCCCTGTTCATCGCGCACCAGCGCATGGATGTAGACGTCGCGGAACGGCACGTCGCCCATGAACTTGAGGCCCATCATGATCATGCGTGCCACCCAGAAAAACAGGATATCGAAACCGGTGACCAGGGTCGAAGTCGGATAGAAATCTTTGAGATCTGCCGTTTTCTCGGGCCAGCCCAGGGTCGAGAACGGCCACAGTGCGGATGAAAACCAGGTGTCGAGCACGTCGGGGTCCTGGACCATTTCGCCGCCGCCGCAGTGCGGACAGCGCGGCGGTTTTTGATGGCCAACGATGGGCCGAGCGTCTTTGGACAGTAGGTACTCGCCGTTGGTCGCGGCGATCAAATTTCCTCCGTCACAGCTTTTGCAGTACCAGGCGGGGATTTGATGGCCCCACCAGATTTGCCTCGATATGCACCAGTCTTTGATGTTTTCCATCCAGGCAAAATAGGAATTGCTCCAACCCTCCGGGATGATCTGGATTCTGCCTTCCCGCACGGCGCGCAGCGCTGGTTCAGCCAGCGTTTTGATCGCCACGAACCACTGCGGCGCCAGGTAGGGCTCGATCACGGTCTGGCAGCGATAGCAATGGCCCACTGCTAGATTGTGCGCTTCGGTTTTTTCGAGAAAACCCTTTTCCTGCAGCTCGGCAACAACGAGCTTCCTCGCCTCAAAGCGATCCTTGCCGCGGTAGCGCTCGATCCACTCGCCGCTCTCGCCCCGATCGATAAACGCTTTAGCATTGATACGCGCTTCGGCGTCGAAAATGCTGATTTTGTCCAAACCGAAGCGCTCGCCGATCTCGAAGTCGTTGAAGTCATGGCCGGGCGTGATCTTTAGCGCGCCCGTGCCGAACTCGCGGTCGACGAAAGGATCAGCGATCACAGGAACGATACGACCGGTGATCGGCAGACGAACTTTTTTGCCAATCAGATGCCGGTAGCGCTCATCTTCCGGGTGCACCGCCACAGCCGTATCGCCAAGCATGGTTTCAGGCCGCGTCGTCGCCACCACCAACGCCTGCGACGGATCACCAACCAAGGCATAGCGAATATGCCAGAGGTTGCCGCCCGCTTCTTCGTGCACCACTTCGATGTCGGCCAGCGCGGTTTTGCAGCGCGGGCACCAATTGATCAGCCGCTCGGCGCGATAAAGCAACTTGTCTTCCCAAAGCTTGACGAACGCTTCCCGCACGGCGCGCGACAAGCCTTCATCCATGGTGAAGCGCTCATGGCTCCAGTCGCAGGAAACGCCCAGCGCCTTGAGTTGATGCAGGATCGCGTTGCCGGCTTCCTGTTTCCACCGCCAAACGGTCTCGATAAATTTCTCCCGCCCTAGCTCGGCCCGGTTGATGCCTTTCTGAGCCAACTGGCGTTCGACCACGTTTTGGGTCGCGATACCCGCGTGATCGGTCCCCGGCACCCAGAGCACGCGCAGGCCGTCCATGCGTTTGAAACGGCAAAGGATGTCCTGGAGCGTGTTGTTGAGCGCATGGCCCATATGGAGCGAGCCGGTGACATTCGGCGGCGGGATCACGATGGAGAAATAATCGCTGCCGCCTTTCGACGCTTCGAACAAGCCTGACCGCATCCAGTGGCTGTACCACTTGGATTCGATCTGCTGATGACTGTAAGCCTTGGCCATCTGCTGCATGATTCTATTCTTTCCTCAGCGGTTCCATCCAACGGTCGTCGGCGGCGACCTCCTCGACCACATCCACGAGGTCGATAATATTCCGATTCGATTGCCCGCCTGCACTGCCCCGTCCGGGCTGTCTAATTTTGGGCTTCTTGGGACGAGGTCCCTTGACGGGGATCGTTTCCGAGCTAGTCAGCTGACTCCGTCCCGATGACGATTGTACCGCTACCAGTGCCTGCTTCAACGCTTCTTTATCAAGCGGCATCTTCGCCCGCGCAACCTTATTCACCGCCGGCGCCTCGGACTGCTCATCGACATCGAGCCAAACGATCGGGAGCCGCCAAGCTCGAATCATCCTAAGCTCAGCTTCCGACAACGATCCTCGCTCACGCAGTGCTGCTGCGTCGATGATTCCAACATCGATTCCCTCCGCCGCTTCCGGAATCGTCTCAAAAATGGCCAGCTCGTGTTCGGCAAATAGCGCGACCGCAAACGCGTGCTGCAAGAGTTTATAGGGTTCGATGATCAGAATTCTACTCATGAATGCGCGAATTGTTCGTCATTACTTGACAAGGCACCGACCTCAAGTTAGATAAACTTCACAGTTAAGCCCGTGGAGCTACCGAGCGAAAGTGGCGGAATTGATAGACGCGCAGGATTCAGGATCCTGTGGGGTAACACCCGTGGGGGTTCGATTCCCCCCTTTCGCACCATAATTGATATTACGTAGCATACAATTCTGGTTTTCTCTAACCTCCTCTCAGTTCCTCGTTGTGATTCATCGGTAGTGGCGCCTCCGATATCCGCGGCGAGCGCGCCACACCACGTTTAAGTCGATGCAATCACGCGCGGGACCGGTAGACGGAATCGTTCGCGAGTGAGCGGCGATTTTTCATTCGCGGTCTGCTGTTTCGCGGACCGGCGTGGCCAAAAAGAGAGCTTGTTTATGAAAAAACTAACGGCGTTATTGGCAGCTGCGATCTTGACAGTGGCGGCGGGCTCTTGCTCAAAGGGGTCGGATGAGAAAAGCGAATCCGGCAAAGACCCGGACTGGGTGCGCGGCAGAGCGGTTTTTGTCGCGAACTGCGTTGCCTGCCACAACAACGACCCGTCGAAGGACGGCCCGATCGGGCCGGCGATCAAAGGCTCATCGAAAGAACTCGTTGAGGCTCGAGTCCTTTCGACGACCTATCCTGCGGGATACAAACCCAAGCGCACGACCAAGGTGATGCCGCAGTTTCCCTTCTTAAAGGACGAGATCCCTTATCTTGCCGCTTATCTGCGGTGATGTCGCTTGGCTTTAGGTGAGCGCCATCGTCAGCAGGAACAAGATACCGGCGAGAAGAAACCCAAACCACAGGGCGCCCCTCACCGAATCCAAGGGCTGCTTCGTCGGTCCCTGAGTGCCCACTAAACAGTTAACCTCGACGGCCCCGATAATAACTAGCACGACGATCCAAAACAGCGCCCGCGACCCGGACTGACCCACCATTGCTGGAAAGTGGCTTGCGGCGCCCATGTAGAACAACATCGGAATCGAAAAGACCGTGTTTGTCCTCGACGCCAACGCGGATCTGCGAGCGGAGCCGGCTGCCGCCGGCAAGGCCTGCCCCCCCGAGGCGACCTGATTGGTTGAAGCGATCACGACCTGCTGAGCCGGCCAAATTACCAACCAAACGTTGAGGAACATAATCGTGCCCATCAAACCGCCTATGGTTATGGTGAGACCATAGGGCGACGAATAGAAAAGTCCCGCGCCCATTTCGCCCATGCGCATAATGTAAATCGAAATTCCAGCGAGAAAGGTGAACATGGCTCCCCAACGGAACCACCACAGAGCGCGCGGCACGAGCTTTTGAATGGCTCCCGTCCTCACCGCGGCATCGGTTTCGGCAAAGAACGGTGTCTGCACGAAATTGAAGTAATACAGAATCCCGATCCAGGTTATCCCCGCTAGAAAATGGATCCACCGCAAGAAAAATAAAGTAAACTCCATAACACTCCCCCCCTCTTTCTACTTCGTTTGATCTTCATCAAATGAAAACACCATTAAAGTATGGCCGTTTATATATTCGGGAACATGCGTTTTTGTCAAGAAAAAACCCTACCTAAGCCGCAACCGCCGCGTCGATCTCGATGCGGCGCTAACACAGCGATCCATTCCCAGCATGCGGTGCCAACGGATCGATCGTTAACATTTGCTGTGACACTCTCGGCTTGACCAATCCTGGGATCTATGCCATTTTCCCTGCTAGCTTTTCTAGCCGGCGCTCGGAGTCTCTCTGATTCAAGAAACAAAAACTCAGGAGTTGAAATCGGATTCGAACCTTGGCGCCGGCGCCGAGCGCGGCATTTCCTTGCTCCGTGGAGCGGATGATCCGTTCAACTGCGTGAGTGAGGAGCTGCAGCTGGTCGAGGAGAATCTGATTCGCGCGATCCGATCGAGGGAGCAGGGTCTGACCGACATCTCGGCGCACTTGGTTCACAGCGGCGGCAAGCGAGTCCGACCCATGGTTACGCTGTTGGCTTATTTCGCCTTCGGCGGCAAACGCACCCAAGACATTGTCGATATCGCCACCGCTATCGAGCTGATTCATACGGCGACTCTCCTCCATGACGATATCATCGACGGCGCCGAAACCAGGCGTGGCAAAGAGTCCGCTTATAAAAAATTTGGCTTGAAGTCGACGCTCGTTGCGGGCGACTTTCTTTTTATCAAGGCCTTCGAATTCGCCGGGAAGTTTAACGAAACTGTGGTTCAGTGGACCGCTGATGCCTGCACCTTGTTGACCGAAGGCGAGATCTTACAAGGCAATTTCAATCGCAATCGCGCCGTGACGCTCGCAGACTATCTGGAAATCGTCAGGCGCAAGACTGCGTCGCTGTTTCAAACCGGCGCGAAAGTTGGTGCTTATCTCGCCGGCGCCCGCGCTTCTCTGGTCGATGAAACCGAGCGCTACGGACTCAACATGGGTATCGCCTTCCAGATGGTCGATGATGTCCTGGACGTGGTCGGCCACGCCGATCTTCTGGGCAAACCGATCGGCATGGATTTGCGCGACGGCAACCCTGCGCTGCCAATCATCCTTGCGGTGATCAACGGCGACGCCACGGTCCGCGAAACTTTCGAATGCGGCGCCCCATCCGAAGCCCAGGTCCAGACGGCGCTCGCGGCAATCAAATGTGGACCTGCAATCCAAGAAGCTAAGTCGCTTTCCAAGCGCTACGCCAAAGAAGCGCTGAAATCGGTGAAAATGCTGCCGCCGTCAAGATATCGAAACGGCCTCAAGAGCATGGTGCAGCTCATCATCGATCGCGATTTTTAGCCGCCGCATCCGGCGCCGCTTCGATCCTACTTTCACTACGCTTGCCGATGTCCACTTTGAATCCGTCGCGCGATCAATCCGTTCAAAAGATGTTCGATCGGATCGCCGGGCGTTACGACTTGCTCAACCGGGTCATCAGTTTTCGCCTTGATGGCTGGTGGAGGCGCCAGGTCATTCGCTGTGTGCTGACCCGCGCGCAACCCTGCATACTCGATATCGGCACCGGCACCGGCGATTTGATCTTCGACGCCGCCAGGGCGACGCGCGGCGATGGCCGGTTTATCGGTTTAGACTTTTCCCTGGAGATGCTCCGTCTTGCGCAGGCAAAGCGCGCTAAGGCATCGTACGGCGGCAGCACCACTTTCGCCTTGGGCAGCGCGATGGTGTCACCGTTCAAGCCCGCCGTGTTCGACAGCGCCATGACCGCCTTTGTACTGCGCAACGTTTCCGACTTAACGTTGCTCTTTGCCGAGGCGTTTCGCGTGCTCAAACCCGGCGGCACATTTGTTTCGCTGGATATGTTTCCGCCGTCGCCGAATTGGTTTTCACCTTTCTACTCGATCTATTTTCACTATTTAATGCCCCGCCTCGGTGGATTGCTGGCGGGCGACCGCGACGCCTATCAATACCTTTCGGACTCGGTTCGGCGTTTTCATTCGCCCGAAACGATTGCAACGATGATCGAGCGGGCAGGCTTTGCGCAAGTACAGGCGCGCAGATATTTGAACGGCGCGGTTTGCATGCACACCGCCGAAAAACCCGCGACGGCTGCAAGTCCGGTGTAATCTTATGCGGGGATTTTCCAGCAGTTTTCTGATTTTTTTTTACCAAATCGCGCTGGGAGGCCTGTTCGCCATCGCCGATACGCCGTTTCACGAGATCGAGCGCGCGTTCTACAAATCCACCGCCGGCGTCCTTTACGTCATCGCTCTGCTCGGGCTGTGGGGTAAGAGTATTTTATATTGGCACAGCTTGGTCGAGGGCTGGAGCTGGGGCATTGGTTTAGAAGCTTTTTTTCACCTTGTCTTCGTGCTGTCCTTTTCCTGCTACATGATCTCCCTCTGGAGCGAACGCCAAGTGTTCCGAGCGCGGAGCTTTGCGGCGTCCGTTTTGACCGGCTTGGTCGGCCTGCTGGTCAGCACCCATAGCTTCTACAGTGCGCCGTTCGTTTCTATTGAGACCATTGTCTATCCGAGCGCTTTCCTTCTCTCCTCCCTATTGCTCGGCAGCGTTACCGTCGGCATGTTAATTGGCCATTGGTACTTGATCGACACCGGACAAAGCTTGGAACCCTTTATTCGGATTTACAGATTTTTCGTAGTCGCGCTGGTCGTTCAGTGCGTTTTTCTCGCCCTCGCGCCACTAGCCATCTACTTTCTCGGCAGCGCGCAGAGCCGCCTGGCCCTGGAACAACTATGGCAACACCACGCGACCTTGTGGGTCACGCGGGTAATCGTCGGCCAGGGCGCGCCGTTGATGCTCTCTTGGATGATCTGGCGCACGTTGCTGATCCCGCACACCATGGCCGCCACAGGTCTTTTTTATATCGCGCTGTTGGGAGTTTTCGTCGGAGAAATCCTTGGACGGCAGATTCTGGCGCTAGCCGGGCTGCCCTTCTGAGGACGGTGGCTCGCTGTCGCGCGCAAGCCTTGGATAGGTTTTCAGCTTGGTGATGCGCAAGCCATTCGAGGTCCAACCCAAATCATATCCAACCGGCTCACCGACTTTCAACTCGAGCGGTGAATTTGCCTCGCCGCAAAGAATCACTAGTTCGTAAGAGAAGGTCAGCTCCCGGCCGCTCTCCGTCCGGACCACTCCGGTATTATTCGAAGGAAACAGCTTGGTGATTACCCCTTGGTGATAAAAGTCACCGCGCGGTGATGCCAGCGGGTCTTTTTCTTCTGCGCTCATGTTTGCTGAGTTTCAGCCCAAGGTTTAACAATTCTCTCCTGGCCCCTGGCGGTCAAGCCTGGCCCGTGACTTCGGTTCACGCAATGGGATGCTTTTGCGCGGCAATGCGTTTTTGCAACTCCATGAGGCCGTCGAGAACAGCCTCTGGCCGAGGTGGACAACCTGGTACGTAAACATCGACTGGAATGATCCTGTCTATGCCTTGGACCGTCGCATAGTTGTCGTAGAAGCCACCGCTCGCCGCGCATGCGCCGAACGCCATCACCCATTTCGGCTCCGACATCTGCTCATAAACCCTTTTAAGGACCGGTGAAAGTTTATGGTTCACCGTGCCGATAACCATAAGCAGATCCGCCTGCCTAGGACTGAAACGCGGCAAGAGCGCGCCGAAGCGATCGATGTCGTAAGGCGACATCGATAACGACATATATTCCATGGCGCAGCAGGCGGTAGCGAAAGGATAAGGAAAGAGCGAATACTTCCGGGCCCATCCGACCGCCTTATCCAACCGGGTCAAAACCACCGTTTCTGCGAGCAACTTTTCCTCCCCGAAGCGCGAATTGGCAGCAGTCTGTGCTTGGTCCATAGTTACAATTATCTACCCGATCGCCTCCCGCAATCAACCAGCGGCAATTAACCGATCTGAAATCACGGTACTATTTTTCCGGCTGGCTGACAAATCCACACTCAGCCGATCGCTCGAGTTGCTAGAAGGCCATCGAATTTTTATAGGCGATGGCAAAAACACTTCCTGGATAGGTTAGCGAGAGGTCTCCTGCAGTTCACAGAGCGGTGCTGATGGCGTGGCACAAGTGAGCGCGAGTTGTTCGCGCGCTGGGCACGGCCGCGAGGTCTAGAATTGTTGGACTATCGCTTCATGACATTGACGGCTTGGGGCCCTTTGTCGCCTTGAGCGATTTCAAACTCGACGCTTTCGCCCTCGTTCAGAGTCTTAAATCCGTCGCCCTGGATAGCGCTATAGTGCACAAACACATCCCCGCCCCCTTCTTTCTCGATGAAGCCGTAACCTTTCGCGTTGTTGAACCACTTGACCTTGCCAGTTGCCATCTCCTAAACCTCCTTCCACGTGCGGTATCCGTTTTGACCCGCGAGTGGTTTCACGCGCCCGTCCCCAAAGTCGCAGATCGTCACGCCCTTTTTGCCTTCTCCATTCTAAGAACCCGTGAGAGGGGGGACTTGCCCTCAGCGAACAGCCCTATCAACGAATGAAAAAAGGCCCGTAGCCAAATTGCGCTGGCGAGATTAGGAAATGCCGGCGGGGATTGTCAAGAAAAAAAGTGCAATAGGGGCGGAATGACTCTTCAATACAATGCTAAGAATCGGTTTGCCCAATAATCGATTCGACTTTTTGGCGATCGCGAACCACTCATGCGCGGGAAGTGAGGACGCCCACCAGGACGCGACGCTTACTGCAATCAGCGCGTTTCCGAAACGCCTCAGAAACCAACCCGTACCGGCCTTCCCAAAGTGAGTTAATGCTCACATACCCGCCGCAGCTAATCGACTCGCAGTGCCGTCCTAGGATATCCTGAACTTGCATCTTTAGACCGAACCGGAGCAGCAAACTAGTTAAATTAACACCTAGATAATATATATAAGCATTGGATATATAAGGATAAAAATATCAACATATTGACCCGATGACAATTTTCCATTATAAATAGAGAGGTTAGCCGACTTGCGCGGGCACTTTTGGGCGCACAAAAAGCGCCGTTTGGGGTTGGATCAACCCCGGTTAGTGAATTAGCCGTGGCTATTTATACGACATTATCGAAGAAGGATATTGCAAAGATCGTCGATGAATTTGCTCTCGGCGACCTTACCTCATTCACCGGCATGAAGAACGGATCGGTGAATACGCATTATCTTATTGAAACCAAACGAGGCAAATACTTCGTCAAAATTGACGAAGTTAAAAGTGAAGTTGAAGTCAAGCAAGAGCTCGATCTCTTGCTGCATTTGCGCAAACAAAATTTCCCGTGTCTCCAGCCCCTCAAGACCAAAAACGCGCGATTTCACATCGAGTTTCAGGGAAAGTGTCTTACCGTAACCCGCTATGTAGACGGTATTGAACTGCCCGTTGAGGCGATTACGCCCACTCACTTGAGCGCCCTGGGCCACGCCTTGGCGAACCTTCATTTGATCGGGCGAAGCTACAAAAAAGGCATCGACAACCGCTTCGGCTTCAATCGCATTGTCGGGATTTATCGGGAAGTGCGTCGACAGATGCCCTCGCACCTCAAAAATATCGTTCGGGTATTGGACGATGAGTTTACCTATCTTGAGAATTATCTCGACAACAATTTACCCAAAGGGATAATCCATGGCGATTTGTTTCCGGACAATGTCAAGTTTAAAGGCAACCGGTTGACGGGTGTCATGGACTTTGAAGCGGCGTGCCGCGGCAAGCTCATCTATGACTTGGCCACCGCGGTAAACGCCCTTTGCTTTATTGAAGATCGTTATCGTATTGATCGCTTCGAAGCGTTGATCTCTGGGTACGAGAGCTTACGACCGTTATCGTTGCCGGAATGGGATTCCTTCCCCAACGAATTGCGTTTTTCCGCGTTGCGCTTTACGGTCACTCGGATCAAGGATTTTTATCTTAGAGGTGCGGACGATAATCAGCGAGTTTACAAAGATTTCAAAGAATTTTACGATCGCCTGCTGATTTTGCGCCGGGAGAAGAGTGGCGGGATGGAAGATATCTTGCTGGCCATGGCGACTGGTTACGACTACCGCAAATACCAAAAATCAAAACCCTCAAAATAGCTTGCAGCCGTCCGTCATCTGCCGTGCTGCTGCGGCTCGATCAGCCGCTTGATTTTTATTTTAGAATCTCGCCGGATGAGCCGGACCAAGGCCACGAGAGTCAAGATGGCCCCGCTAAAAAAGAGCATCCTGCCGCCCGTTAAAACGACGTAGAAAAAATTGAGCTTCACTCGCGCACCGTTATACTTTTCACGGTCTTCGTTGATGCGCCGGAGCACTTCTTCGTTTTTTTGGTGGTCGAGCTCCTGAAAATTCCGATAGCTTTCCTCAAGACCGGTTCGCGCCGTCTTGTATAGGAGCGCCTGGTATTTAGAGGTCTCCACTGCCCCCACCACCCAGTTGCCGACGCCCATAACCAAACAGACTAAGCCAGTAAGCAACAAGTGGCTGGAGTAAATCTCACGCAGCTTCATAATGGTTTCGATTAATGTGCGGCTGTCCCCATGATAACGATCTCGATAAAATTATGCCAGGCTCGGGTGATGGTTTGCACCAGACCGGCGAGTAGCCTAGGATCCTAGTAATATCATGGGCCGTTACGTAATTGGCGACATACACGGTTGCTTCGACGAGCTCAAGCGGCTCGTCGAAGCTTTGCCCATTGTTCGCGGCGATCAACTAGTCTTTCTCGGTGACTATGTGGACCGGGGACCTGATTCCAACGCCGTGGTTTCCTTTTTGGTTTCACTTCCAAGATTTATCCCTCAAGTCGAGGTGGTGTTTTTGCGCGGCAATCATGAGGATATGTTGCTCTCATATCTCGGCTTTGGCGGACATTACGGCGACATGTTCTTGAGGAACGGCGGCGATGCAACCTTGGCGAGTTACGGCCTGGAACGCGCCGAGGCAACCGCAGAGAAAGCGCTCTCGGTGGTTCCGGCGCAGCATTTGAGCTTCTTTCGACAACTCAAAAGTTACCACGTGATGGAGTCGTTTTTATGCGTCCACGCAGGGGTACACCCGCAAAAAGCGCTCGCAGAACAGACCGATGAAGAGCTGCTGTGGATCCGCAACGCCTTCATCTACCGATCCCATAGCCTCCCCTACACGGTCCTTTTCGGACACACACCCCAATCCGCGGTGCTTTTCGATTTGCCCTTCAAAGTTGGGTTGGACACTGGGCTGGTTTACGGCAACATGTTGACTTGTCTTGAGGTAGATGAGAAAGTCCTGTTTCAGCTCGGTCGCGGACGAAAGCGCGCCAGCCGTACTTCCGCTAAGCTCAAGTGGGCTTGACACTCGCGCTTCGCATGACCGGTTGATCTTTCTCTTGCCTCGTTGTCATTTGGCTTCTCCACGGCGGTGTAGCTCAGTTGGTCAGAGCACGCGGCTCATATCCGCGGCGTCGTAGGTTCGACTCCTACCACCGCCACCAACATTTTTCCTTTATAATGTTCACTACTTGGCCAGAAATTCTCCGAAAAACCTGAACCGTTGTTTTATGTGGTTCCAGCGATAAACTTGCTCCTAAAATTTGCGTCAAGCTTTTTCACCAACTCTGCAAGCTATCACAAACTACCTGCGGTGCTTCGTAATCGTCAACAACGATGCATGACGCACCAGTCGCCGAAGCGTATTCGCGTTCACAGTCCCGAACATGCTTTACACTTCTTTGGCCGTAGGTTGCGCGCCGCGGGGACAGCTGTTTTTAACGCTTTGCAACCACCCAAACAATTCGCACCCACCAGATCAGCGAGAGTTTGGCAATTACTTGCGAAACAGTTCGCCGAACATTTTACCTAACGCTTTGAAAGGAGTTTTCGGCTTTATGAGTTCAGCGATAAAAAAACCAGTGAAAACATAGACCGCGGCAATTTCGACTTTGATTGATTCGAACACTCCAACTGTTTCATTCCCTAGCCCACCAACAATGATGAAGCATAAAGCCAGCCCGGTATTTGAGACAAGCTCCCTGAACTGGGTCAATCCAGAACGTAGATACATTTGAAGCACAACCGCATAACAGAACAGAAGTAAGAAGACCAAAAGAGTCGTTAGAATCCAGCCCGCCGACCCGGACCGAAGTAAGAGTACAATGGGACCGATGGCGCCCCATGTACCCAATATTCCCCACAGAAATCGTGGCCAGGCTCGTATCAGAGCATGGATGATTTTACTTGAAATCAGAGCCCAATGAACAGCCATTTATTATTCTCCGAAGGTCGCTTGATTACGGGAGAATTGTATACGATGCGTTCGCTTGGTCCTATGGAAATTTCTTTTGTTGGGGGGGGGGGAGTCCCTTTATAACCTCAATATCGTTTTCTAATTGGTGAACGTGCCTTGAAAACCGACTTAGTTTGCGATAAATGCCGCCCTAACGAAGAAGCTGAACCCGTCTCT
>JBLMXG010000076.1:0-2540 GCA_050257635.1 Chloroflexota bacterium | reverse complement strand
GCTCGGCCACCAGCCGCGGGCAAAAAGTTTCGGCGCGTCGATGCTCAAACCGACGCGGATAATGGTTTCATAGCCGACGACGGCGGCTTCGAGAAATCTCGTTCCGCTGCCGCCGTTTCGCCCGGCCATCGCGAGCAATGCGGGAACGATCACGGCGCCGATGCAGGTGCCGGCGCCGGCATGGATGTCGTCCATCTCGCCGCAGTGAGCCGCTACGGCCATGGCCTGCACCGCGTCCGGATAAGACGCTCGCCGAGGGGTTCCAAAGAGCGTTGAAGGCGCACGAGACCCCGCATCGCTTGTCGCAATCGCCAATTCGTAGGCAAGTATTCCCGCTCCCAGCCGCGTTCCGGCAAGCAAGCAGCCCAGAGAATCAAGGATGTGAAGTTTGGCGCCTTCAACGACTCGGGAGGGAAAATCTTCGAATTGACACGACAAAAGAAAGCGCGCCAGCTTCTCGCTGATAGTTTCGTCGGCCATCGCCTTTGTCAGAGGTTTCAGATTCGCTCAGAGGGCAACCACAAAGGAGTGCCCGTACACGCGAAAATTCGGACTGCTGAAGTTCAACTTCCCACCTCGATCACCAAATGGCCGGACTCGTTCACTTGCATCTTGTCGCCCGGATAGACGAGGATCGTTGCGCCCATCTCTTCGATGACTGCCGGTCCCTCGAGGTGGTCGCCGGGTTTGAACGCGCTGCGCAGATAGATCGGCGTCTCGATCGCCTTGTTCTCGAAAATCACCGCGCGCCGGCCGCGCTCGCCGCTATCGCCGTCGCTCTGCGCCGCTACCAGCGGCAAGCGGCTCTCGGTCTTGCCCAGCGCGGAAAGACGCAGGTTGACCATCGTCACCGGCTCCTTGGGCGCAGAGTGGCCGTAATGCTCTTGATGCAGCTGATCGAAGCGCGCGCGAATCGTCGCGAAATCGGTTACCGCGCGCAGATCCTCGGCGATCGGCACCGGCAATGTGTACTCCTGGCCGCGGTAGCGCATATCGAGAAAGCGGCGCAATAAAACCTGCTCGGGCCTAGTGCCTTCTTCGCTCAAGGTATGCGTCGCGGATTTTTCCAGCGAGTCAAACGCGGCGGCGATTTCGGCGCCGGTCGTATCAGCCAACTCGCGCACGAAGGTCTGAACATAATCATGCTTGAGGTCGGCGAGCAGCATTCCGAAAGCGGAAAAATACGCCGGCATGGGCGGAATAATCACCCGCGGCACGGACAATTCGCGGGCGATGGCGATGGCGTGCAGCGCTCCGCCCCCGCCGCTCGGCACCAGCACGCAGTCGCGCGGGTCATAGCCTTTTTCCACCGACACCGCGCGCACGGAAAGCGACATGTTGAAGTTGGCGATGGTGAGAATGCCGAGCGCGGCATCTTCCAAAGAAAGGCCCAGCGGCTTGGCGATTTTTTCCGTGATCGCCTGCGCCGCCCGGTTGCGCTGCAAACGGATGCCGCTGCCGAGAAAATATTCCGGATCGATGCGCCCGGCGATCAGATTGGCGTCGGTTACCGTCGGCTCCGTCCCGCCCTTGCCGTAACAGGCGGGGCCCGGCGCGGCGCCGGCGCTGTGCGGCCCGACTTTCAAGCCGCCGGCGGGATCGATCCAGGCGATGCTGCCGCCGCCGTTACCGACTTCGACGATGTCGACCACCGGCAACATCATCGGATGGCCCGACACGTAACCGCCGACGTAGTAGCTGCTCGTGACTTCAGGATGAAAATCTTTGATCAGGCTCGACTTCGCCGTTGTACCGCCCATGTCGAAGGAGATGATCTGCCGGCAATCAAGCGCTTCGCCCAGCCTCGCCGCCGCGATCACACCGGCCACCGGTCCCGATTCCATCATCGTCACCGGCATCTTCTTGGCCGTCTCCGCCGACATGACGCCGCCGTTCGATTGCATCACCCGGAAGGTACCGCGAAAACCCGCGTCGCCGAGCATTTTTTCCAAGGAAATTAAATAGCGGTTGACGATCGGCCCGACGTAGGCGTTGAGCACCGTCGTCGAGGTGCGCTCGTACTCGCGGAACTCGCGCAGGATCTCGTGGGACAGGGAGACATAGGCCTGCGGGAATTGCCGGCGTAGCAGCTCGCCCAGCCGTTGTTCATGCGCGGCGTTGGCGTACGCGTGGAGCAAGCAGACTGCGACGCTCTCCACGCCGGCCGCCTTGAGCGCGTCGATCGCTGCCGTCGCCGACTGTTCGTCGAACGCCTTGAGCACTTCGCCGCTGGCGTAAAGCCGCTCGTCCACTTCCAGGCGCAAATCGCGCGGCACCAACGGCACCGGCCGCTTGAAAAAGAGGTTGTAACCCTCCGGCCGGTTGCCCCGGCCGATCTCGTAGACATCGCGAAACCCCTTGGTCGTGATCAACCCGGTGCGCGCGCCCTTGCGCTCGAGCACGGCGTTGATCGTCACCGTCGAGCCGTGCACGAAGAAATTCGCGCCGGCAACATCGATCGCCGCGCCTTTCAAGCAATCGTCGATGCCGCGCGCCAAGTTATCCGGCGTGGTCAGTGATTTGCCGCGATAAATTTTTCC
>JBLMXG010000075.1:0-7872 GCA_050257635.1 Chloroflexota bacterium | reverse complement strand
CCGATGCTAAAAGTAAAATAGCCGAAGATCGCGCCGAAATGCTTGCCGTGAAAAATATCGGCGGAGATCGCCGAGAGCACCAGCGCGCGCGATCCCTGCCCGAGGCCGTAGCAAACCGCATAGACATAAAGCAGCCACGGCGCCGAGGTGTCATGCACTGCCAGCAAGGCAAGTATGCCGGCGGCGGAAATCAGCTGCACCCAGGTGAACACCATCTGGCGATTCATTACGTCGGCGAGATAGCCGAAAAGGATGCGCCCGCCGATACTGATCACACCCAGGAGCCCGAAGATCGATGCGGCGAACACTTTCGCGTAGCCGACATCCACCGCATGGGCAATTTGATGGGTGACGATGACTTGATTGCCCATGCTGGCCAAGGTGCGAGCGATGAAGAGCAGCCAGAATGCCGAGTTCGTCAGCGCGCGCTTGACCGTCCAATCCGCTTGAACGGGGGCTTCTTTTTGCGCCGCCGCCGGCGTTACTTCCGCCGGCTTGGACGGCCGTGACGAAGGCAGAAATAATTGCACCGGCGGAATGACCAGTAAAGCCGTGATCATGGCCAAACCGATGTACGCCCACGACCAGCCCCACTTGTCGATCATCAGCTGAGTCACCGGCACCAGCAACACGATACCGACGCCGCCCCCGGCCCAGGCGATGCCGAGCGCCGTGCCGCGGCGCTGGGGAAACTCGCGCGAGATGATTGCGACATGCGGCACCATACCGATCAGGGCAATGCCCGCCGCGCTGACGATGCCGATCCAAAAATAAAATTGCCAGAGCGACGAAACCGTAGACGCCAAGCTCAAGCCGACGAAAAGGATAATTCCGCCGGAGATGAGCGTCTTGCGGCCGCCGAGGCGGTCAATCAACCCGCCGGCATACGGCAGGCACGCGCCTTCGAAAATGATCGCCAGCGAGATCACCCCGGCGGTGGCCGCCCGCGACCAGCCGAAAGCGTCGAGCATGGCGACAAAAAACACGCCGAAGGTGCCGTGCAGGCCGCGCCCGACGCCGATGTGCAGAAAGGCCAGCGCGACGAGGCCGTACCGCCGCGTCGCTTCCTTCAATGATGTCGTCCCTTGAGCCATGCGCTAAAAACTTATGCATACCCTCAGCGCCGACGAATGTCTAATGAACCGGGCCTATGCTAGCCACAACGGCACCGCCGGTTGGACGATTCGCCATTGGGCTGGCAGGCGAAGGTTAATGACCAAAAATTTTTCTACCATCTTGCGCCGAGCCGCGGACACTGAGCCCTGAACGATTCAGCGGATATCGATTACGCGTTGGCCGTGCTCTTGCCGCGTAAGGCCGAGCAAGAGAGCGCCACCAGCGCCATTGCGCCGCCGACGAGAAAACTGAAATTCATTGCCTGGACGAATACGACGGGATTGCTCGGCGCCGGCGTCGCCGCCGCGTCGCCGCTATAGTAGCGAAACGCCGCGGTCAATAGCAGCGTGCCCAACGACACGCCGAATGTGGTGCCGAGGCCGAACATGACGTAAATCGCGCCGGTGGCGACACCGCGATGCTGCGGCGGCACCGAGCCGATCATCGCCGTGTGGTTGGCAGTAAAAAACAGCGCCGTGGCCAAACCCCAGAGCGCGAGCACGCCGACCGCGGCGATCCAGTGTGAATCGGGGCGCAGGAACGAGCCAAAAAAACCGGCGCCGACGAGAAACGCGATGCCCACCGTCGCCGGCAGCCGCGGGCCCATCTTGTCGACCGCCCAACCGACCGCCGGCGAGAGCGTGACCGTAAAGATCGGCGCGCTGATAAACAGCACGCCGATGAACGTCGGCGTCAAGTGCAGCACATCCTGGAGATAGAACGGCAGGACAAAGCCGATCATCACCTGCGAAACGCCGACCAGCAGGAGCGCCAGGCTGCTGAGCGAAAACATGCGGATGCGAAATAGCGACAGATCGAGGATCGGGCTCGGCGTGCTCCACTCGCGATAGAGAAAAGCGCCGAAGCAAAGCAAAAAGCCGAGCACCAGCGCGCCGCGCAGAGGGGGGGCCAGCGATTCCATGATCCGATGGTCGATGCACGAAACCAGCGCCACGGTGGCGCCGATCAAGAGCAGCGCGCCGAGATAATCGACCGCGCCCTTGGACTCCTTCGACAGCGTCGGTGCCAGCGTATTGCCTTTCCAGCGGTTGATCAGAGTGAGCGCCATGCCGGCGAGCGCGATCGGGATCAGCACGAAGAAGACCGCGCGCCAGTGGATGTAATCGATCAGCACACCCCCGACACTCGGACCGATGAGCACGCCGGAGTGAAACGCCGTGGTCATAAAACCCTGCGACCGCCCCGACGATTCCTTCGGCAGCGCTTCCATCGCCAGTGCCCGCCCCTGGGACTGGGTCATCGATGCCCCGACGCCTTGAAAGAAGCGAAACAGGATCAACTGCGTGACGTTCTGCGACAGACCGCATAGCAGCGCCGCGACCGCCGAAACCACCAAGCCCAGGCCGAACAGCGTGTGCCGTCCGTAGATGTCGCCGATGCGGCCGAAGATGAGCGAAAGGCTGATCTGCGAAATCTGATAGGCGATCACCGCCCAGGCGATGCCGACGATGGTGGTCTCCAGGCTGCTCGCCACCGTCGGCAGCGACACGGAAAAAATCCGGCTCGCCGTGCCGGCGAGAAAATTGCCCAGCGCCGCGTTGCTGAGGAGCAGCCAGTTGATGCGCGAGTCCATGCCGATAATTTTTCGAGCGGTGCAGCGAGAGAACAAACCTGCTCCGCCGCAAATTTTTTATTACCAATGCTTGTCTATCAGCTCGATGCAAAACTCAAGCGCCGCTTCGACCTCCGACCCGGAAATCTCCCGAGTTTCTTCGCCGCCGGCGCGCCGCTTGTGAAGGGCAAACAACTGGTCGCTCTCGCTTGGCGTGATCCAACGATGGGCCACCGCATCGGGCAGAAGCGCCGGCACGGTTCGAACCGACCAGTTGGAGAGTTTTAATCTCGCCTTGAGCCAGTCTTCGACCGCTTGGTCGCAGAGCACCAAGACGTCGCGGCGCGACAGGTTGCCGCTCGACCAACCGCTCAGCGCGCGGCTGAGAGTGCGAATTGCCCGCCCTTCGGGCGAATGATGGCCCTTGATCCGTTCTTTTTCCGCCAGATTGGCGAATATTTGACGGGCATCGAATGGCATGGCGGTCTTCCGTGAAATTTCAATTTACCACGAAGTGATTCAGGAGCTTACGCTCGCCCACAGAGAATGAATATGAAGCGGTATCGCTGCATCCGAGTCAAACGTCTTCC
The DNA here is from genome assembly GCA_050257635.1 of Chloroflexota bacterium. Taxonomy (GTDB): domain Bacteria; phylum Desulfobacterota; class Binatia; order UBA9968; family UBA9968; genus DP-20. The sequence goes on along the minus strand of JBLMXG010000075.1, from coordinate 4,593 downwards.
CCCTCGACGGGGGAAGATCGAGATGGGGGTGCTGAAACAAAATCGAATATCATCCCTACCTTACCTTCCCCGTCAAGGGGAAGGAATGAAAGCGCTGTGGACCTCCGCTTTTTCATCTCTCGACTGACAACAACCGTAAGTCTAATTTCGAAGGAGGTCACGAAGGACACGAAGAACCCCGGGGCCAATTTTTTAGAAATTCGTGTTCTTCGTATTACTTTACGTCGCAATTTGTCCGAGACTCGCAACTTTTCCGGCCACCGTAGCTATCGAACTCCTCGCGCCAAGTACGCCAAGCACGCAAAGGCCACGCAACCGCAGGCCCCAAGGATTTGATCTCTTAACTTGGCGAGCTTTGCGGGAGATCATCCTAATTTCGGATGCGGCTCTGCGGCGCTCGATCCTTCGTCGTGAGAATCGTCTTCACTCGCGACTATTGACAGCGGCGGGCTTCGCTCCATATGGTAACGCGTAAATTAAATCGGCAGCGGAGGTCATTCATGGAACCCCTTCCCCGCGGAGCGAATTTTCAGCGCGCCTTGATGCTTTGGGAAATCGGCCTGCACATCGCCGGCAACCCGAACACTCCTTACTACGGGCCGCGCGACATGTGCATCGCGGTCGGCAGCGGCTCGAACGAGACCTTCAAGCCCTGGCTGCGCATGTCCACCGGATCGCCTATCCTCGCCCACGGTGTGTGTAAGAATGAGCTGGAAGCGGCGATGATCAACCCCTCCGGCCTGCTCACCCAGGCCTATCGCGGCACCGGCATCTTTCCCGAGAAATTGCCGGTGCGCATCATTGCGGTCTATCCCTCCCTCGATCATTTCGTCTACGTGATCCATCCGCGCGCCGGCCTCAAGTCGCTCGCCGAGATCAAGGAGAAAAAATATCCCTTGCGCCTGTCGATTCGCGAAGACGCAACGCACTCGACCCGGGTGCTGGTCGATCAGACGCTTGCGGCCTACGGCATGACGGTGAAGGACATCGAATCCTGGGGCGGCAAACTACAGCTCAACGGCGGTCCCGGCGACGAGCGGCGCATGAAGGCGATCCGTGAAAACACCATCGACGCGATCTTCGATGAAGGTTTGCCGCTCTGGTTCGAGACCGCGCTCGCTTCGGGCATGAAGCCTGTGACGCTCGAAGATCACGCGTTCAAATATTTAGTCGATGACCTCGGCTGGCGCCGCTACACAATTAAGCCCGGCCGCTTCAAAGGGCTCGATGCCGACTATACCTGCATCGATTACAGCGGCTGGCCAATCTACACCCGCGCCGCCCTGCCCGACGACGATGCCTATAAGATCTGCGACGCCATCGCCGCGCGAAAAGACCAGATATTCTGGGAAGATTCTTACACCGGGGTCGGCCAACTCGGCGAAAACACCGACGCCACACCGCGCGACGTGCCGCTTCACCCCGGCGCGCAAAAGTGGTACCGCGAGCACGGGTTCAAGGTGTGAGATTGAAGGGGACTGGCTACTTTTAAGCCTTTCGAAAAGTTGCCTGTCCCCGTTAAGCTCTATGGGGAGCGGATCTCATGAAACTGGAGCTTCTCGATTATCACGTCGATGATATCCAATGGGCGGAACGATCCTCGCTCGTGGGCGGGCGGCTCAATGTAGGCCTCTCCGAAATCCAAGAGCAGATCAAAGATCTGACGCGCAACATCAAAGTCGCGGCGGAACTCGCCCGCCCCCGCGAATCCAAAAGAATCATTCACGTTCTAGATACCTTCCTCCCCATTGCCAAAGTAAATGATGCGATACACACCTTTCCTGGCATTGATGCTCCCGCGCGTCTCTCCGGCACCGGCCAGACCGTGCGATTGCGCAATGTTCTAGTCACCGTCACGGGAAGTTTTCCCCATCCCGACGTGATGACGCCGCTCGAGAGACCCAGGGAGGGGCTAATCGACATGACCGGTGTCGGGGCGCCTTACTCGCACGGATCGGATTATTTTCATTTAGTGCTGACACTGGAAGGTGAACCCGCGCTCTCGAACCTGGCGTTTGACCAGGCGCTGAGAACTATCGGAGTGCGCGTCGCCCGCTATCTTGCCGGAGTGCAAAAAAATAGTGCGGTGCCGGAGCGAAAAGCCGTTCATCCCTCTCAAGTCCAAAAAAAGCTCCCCAAAGTCGTTCTCATCTACCAGGTCCAGAGCCAGATTCCCTTCGTCCGGACTTTCTATTACGGCGAGGAAATTTCTAAAACCCTACCGACATTCATTCATCCGAACGAGTTTTTCGACGGCGCCGTGGTGAGCGGCAACTACAAGAGCGAGAGAAAAATTCCGACTTCGCTTCATTGCGCAAATCCCTTTATAGACGAGCTGCTCAAGAGGCACGACCATGACGTCGATTTCCGCGGCGTCATCCTGTCCCGGGGATACAACGACAGCTTCGAGCAGAAAAAGAAAATGGGGCTATGGAGCGCGCGCCTGGCCCGATGTCTGGGCGCCGAGGGCGTCGTCGCGATGATGGAAGGAACCGGCAACTCGACCGTCGACTTCATGCAAACCGTAAAAGCCTGCGAAGAGGAAGGCATTAAAACCGTAGCGGTACTGCATGAGGACAACGGCGCCAAAGGCTATGAGCGGCCGCTGGTCGATCATCCGCGCGAAGCGGACGCGATGATCAGCCGCGGCAACCGCTCCGAGAAAATGCTGCTTGCGCCGCTCGACCAGGTCATCGGAGGAAACCAGATCGACCTCCATTTAAAACTCAAACACGATCCGCATATGCCGCTGTTTTTCGACCCGACGATCTTTTTCGGCGCTCATTGTCAGATGGGCGCCAGTGGATTTCGCGCCGCTTTTGAAAACTGAGGTGAATCCAACATGGCAAGAATCTTACATTTCCTCAATCAATTTTTTGCCGGCATTGGCGGCGAAGACAAAGCCGGACAGGAATTTTTGTTTTGGCCGAAGGCCGTAGGCCCTGGGGTCTTGCTCCGCGAGCTGCTGAAAGACCACGAGATCGAAGTTGCAACGGCCGTCTGCGGCGACAATTATTTCCACGAAAACGAAGAAGCCGCTCTGGCTTCTTTGACGGAGATCATGACGCAATTCGCCCCGGATCTGTTCGTCGCCGGGCCGGCCTTTCGTGCAGGAAGATACGGTCTCGCCTGCGCCAAGACAGCGAGCTTCGTGCGCGAGCGCTGGGGCGTGCCGGCGCTGACGGGACTCTACGAAGAAAACCCCGGAACGCGGGAGATCGGTCGCCACGTCTTCGTGATCCAAACCGGTTCCTCCGCTGCTTCGATGCAGCCGACGATCAAACGGTTCGCCGATCTGATGGCGCTATTGCTGAAAAAGGATTCCGGGGGCATCGAGCGCTTCAAGGAGGAATATTGCCTGCAGATTCCACGCCGCTTTACCGTTCAAGCGGCTGCCGCCGACAGTGTCAGGGCCGTGGAGATGCTTCTCGCCAAGCTTCGGGGGACGCCTTTCGAAAGCGAGATTCCGCGCGTCGAATCGACGCCTCATCCCGTTCCCGCCGCCATTCACGATCTCGCGCAGGCAACCATCGCCGTCGTAACCGAGGGAGGTTTAGTACCCAAAGGCAACCCCGACCGGCTCGAAAGCTCGCGGGGAACGAAATACCTCAAGTATTCGATCGAAGGGCGCGATGACTTGAAACCGGGAGAGTTCGAAGCCATGCACACCGGCTATGACACCTCTACGGTCAATGCTGCGCCCGATCGACTCATTCCGGTGGATGCCATGCGGCAATTGGAACGCTCAGGACAGTTCGGCAAACTGCATGACTACTACTATGTGACCACCGGCACCGGTGCCATGCCGGCCAAGATGCAGGAGCTCGGCGCCGGCATCGCCCAGGAGCTTTCGGCCTCCGGCGTGAACGGAGTCGTGCTTACCGCGACGTGAGGCACCGGCACGCGTAGCGGCGCTACGATTGCGAAAGAGATCGAGCGGCAAGGAATTCCGGTGGTCGTCATCACCTGCCTCGCCAATGTCGCGACCCAGGTCGGAGCCTACCGGATCATGAACGGCAACAAGTTTCACTACCCGGTGGGCAATCCCGATCTTCCGCCCGCAGAAGAGGCGAAGTGGCGCGCCGACTTGATAAGCAATGCATTGAAAATATTGCAAACCCCCGTCGACGCCCCGACGGTCTTCGATGCACAAGGTTCAACGCTGTGAACTGCTTCAGCACGCGATCGTTCTTGCTTCGCGTCGCGTAGAATCACTTTTTCAAACCGAGCACACGAAACATCCGATGTCCCGGTTGCCCCTCCGAGACATCCTCGTCGCCCCCTCTTCGAGAGGATTGCGGAAAGTCACCGCAATTATTCGATCTGCAGCGACTTCATTAGCCGTAGGAAGTATTTGGTTTCGAGCCCGAGCAGACGCGCCGCCGCAGCGCGGTTGCCTGCGGATTTGCTCAGCGCTTTGACGACCAACTCTTTGCGCGCGGCATTGACGCCGTCACAACACACAGGGCCTTTCAGTTCCCTCCTCGTCGGGAACGATTCATCAACTAGTGTCTTACATGCCAATCGATTCGCCTAACATACCTTTCAGTTCCCTCCTCGTCGGGAACGATTCATCAACCCCGCTTGTCGTCT
>JBLMXG010000074.1:0-4486 GCA_050257635.1 Chloroflexota bacterium | reverse complement strand
CAATGGGGCGCAGTCCATTTCTTTAACAAAACCTAAAACCGACTCGCGGGGGTCCTTCATTTTGATAGTTTATGCTCTTCTTTGTAGTGTGCAATTTCTCGTATGTGAGCTTTTTGGCTCACATTCTCCGATCCAGACTCCGGTACTGAATTGCTTCGGCGATGTGGGAGGATTGGATCTCTTCGGAACCGGCCAGGTCGGCGATGGTGCGGCCGACTTTGAGGACGCGGCTGTAGGCGCGCGCGCTCAAGCCGAGTTTGTTGATCGCGGTTTCCAGGAGCTTTTCGGCGTCGGCCTTCACGGCGCAGTGGCGCTTGATTTCTTTGGTTCCCATCTGGGCGTTGGCATGGATTCTGGTTTTTTCAAAGCGCCCAAGCTGAATCGATCGCGCCGCGTTGACTCGCCCGCGAATCGCCGCAGAGCTCTCCCCGGCGTCCTTGCTGGCCAGCTCCTGATAGCGGAGCCCCGGTACTTCGACTTGGATGTCGATGCGATCGAGCAAGGGGCCGGAGACTTTGGAGCGGTAGCGCTGGATTTGTAGAGGCGTGCAGATGCATTCTTTCTGTGGGTCGGTTAGGAATCCGCAGACGCAGGGGTTCATCGCGGCGACCAGCATGAAGCTTGCCGGGTAATTGATCGAGCCGATGGCGCGAGACACCGTGATGTTGCCGTCTTCGAGCGGCTGGCGCATGACTTCCAAGACGTTGCGGCGGAACTCCGGCAGCTCGTCGAGAAAAAGCACGCCGTTGTGGGCGAGCGACACTTCGCCCGGCTTCGGCACGGTGCCGCCGCCGACCAAGCCGGCATCCGATATCGTATGATGTGGTGAGCGAAACGGCCGCGTCGCGATGATCGCCTGGCCGTTGAGCGTGCCCATCACGCTATGAATCTTGGTGGTCTCGAGCGCTTCGGTCAGCGTTAAATCCGGCAGGATGGTCGGCAGTCTTTTTGCCAGCATGGTCTTGCCCGATCCCGGCGGGCCGACCAGGATGACGTTGTGGCCGCCGGCGGCGGCCACTTCCAAAGCGCGCTTGACATGCTGCTGGCCTTTGACGTCGTTAAAATCAGCGTTGTATTGAGAGTGCTGGTTGAACAGATCCGCAATGTTTACAGTGGTGGACGCGATGCTTTGGGCGGCGTTGAGAAACTCGACCACTTGCGGCAGCGCGCGCACGCCGAGAACTTCGACTTCGCTCACCACCGCGGCCTCGGGAGCGTTCTGCTCGGGAAGAATAATGCCTTTGACTTTCTCTCTCTTGGCCGCCATAGCGATCGGCAGCGCGCCGCGCACCGGCTTGACCGAGCCGTCGAGCGAGAGCTCGCCGATCAGCAGGTAATCCTCGAGCAACTTCTTATCGATCAGTCCCTCGGCGGCGAGAATGCCGACGGCCATCGGCAAATCGTAAGCGGAGCCTTCTTTTTTGATATCGGCGGGAGCGAGGTTGATGGTGATTCGCTTGGCGGGAAAGGTATAGCCGCAGTTTTTCACCGCTGCGCGGATGCGATCTTTGCTTTCTTTGACCGCGCCTTCCGGCAGGCCCACGGTGGCGAGCTGCGGCAGCCCCGAGGCGAGATCGATCTCGACTTCGACACGCAGAGCGTCGATGCCATAGAGAGCCGCGCTGTTGACCTTGGCGAGCATAGGGGACAATGAGGCGCCCGTACGCTAGCAAAGCCGGTGCGGATTGACAACCACAAACGCGCGCGACACTTGCCGTTGATTGAGTTTCCCGCGCTGGACCGCGGGCGGTCAAAATTTATCTTTTTTGAAGGACTTGAGGGAAGAGGGGCGGGCGCGCACGGCGTCGTCCTTGGTCACGCGGTCGAAAACGTGAACGCCGCGGTTGTGCAACAACGTCGGCTGAGAGATCGCCCGTTTAGCACCGGCGCCACAAACTTCGCAGCGCTTGAGCGGTTTGTCGCCGACCTTCTGGATCGCCTCGAAGCGGTGCCCTTTGGCGCATTCGTACTCGTATAGCGGCATCGTTGCCAATGGTTGCTATCATATTGATATCTCTGCCTCAATATTGTCTGTTCTTGCCGGCCGAAAAATTTCCTGGTATAAGATTTCATGTTTGCTTGTACAGCGTGGAGCAACAGTAAAAACCCAGGCCGAGGTCTGGGTTTTTTTTTAGCTTCGCTCGGAGGTGAACGATGCTAGAACAGGAAGTCTTGCCCGTCGGTTTGACGTTTGATGACGTCTTGCTGATTCCGGCCGAGTCGGCCGTTTTGCCGCGCGAAATCGACGTTTCCAGCCGCTTGACCGAACGCATCAGGCTCAATATCCCGCTGGTGAGCGCGGCCATGGACACGGTGACGGAGTCCAGAACCGCTATCGCGATGGCTCAGGAAGGCGGTATCGGCATCATTCACCGCAATCTCTCCGTTTGGGCGCAGGCGAGCCAAGTGGAAAAAGTCAAAAAATACGAAAGCGGCATGATCACCGATCCTATCACAGTCGCGCCGGACCAAAAGATTTCCGACGCCCAGGAGATCATGAATAAATTCGGCATCTCGGGCTTGCCCGTGACCAAAAACGGCAAGCTGGTGGGCATTCTCACCAACCGCGATCTGCGTTTTGAAAAGCGCCACGACCGGCCGGTGTCGGAGGTCATGACAAAGGAGAATCTGGTCACGGTGCAACCCGGCGTTGACCTCGATAAAGCGAAAGAGCTGTTGCACCAGCATCGCATCGAAAAACTGCTGGTCGTCGATGAACGTTACGAACTCAAGGGGCTGATCACCGTCAAAGACATCGAAAAGAAAATTCAATATCCCAACGCTTGCAAAGACGAGCGCGGCCGGCTGCGCGTCGGCGCGGCGGTGGGCGTCGGGTCCGACTGGGAAGAGCGGGTGGAAAGCCTGGTGCGCGCCGGAGTCGATCTGGTCGCCGTCGATACTGCCCACGGCCATTCAAAAAATGTCCTTGACGTAGTCGGGCAGATTCGCCGGCGCTATCCGGACCTCGATATCGCCGGCGGCAACGTTGCCACCGAGGAGGGCGCGAGCGCCTTGATCCAAGCCGGGGTCAACGTCGTCAAGGTCGGCGTCGGTCCCGGCTCGATTTGCACCACACGCATCGTCTCCGGAGTGGGCGTGCCGCAGATCACCGCCATCGGCAGCTGCGCCAAGGCGGCGGCGCGCTACAACGTGCCCGTGATCGCCGACGGCGGGGTCAAGTTTTCCGGCGACATCACCAAGGCGTTGGCGGCCGGCGCCGATTCCGTAATGATCGGCAGCCTGTTTGCCGGCACCGAAGAAAGCCCCGGCGAGACGATTCTCTACCAGGGCCGGACCTACAAGGTCTATCGCGGCATGGGCTCCATCGGCGCCATGGGCCAGGGCAGCCGCGACCGTTACGGCCAAGCGGATGTGATGGACAGCAACAAGCTCGTGCCCGAAGGCATCGAAGGGCAGGTGCCTTACAAAGGCGCGCTCTCATTCAATATCCACCAGCTGGTCGGCGGCCTGCGCGCCGGTATGGGTTATCTCGGCTGCCGCGATGTAAAAACCCTGCGCGCGAAAGCCAAATTTATGCAAATTACTTCGGCGGCGCTGCGCGAAGGCCATGTGCATGATGTCTTTATTACCAAAGAAGCGCCGAATTATAGAGTCGAATGATCCTCGTTCTTGATTTTGGCTCGCAATACACCCAGCTGATCGCGCGGCGCATCCGAGAGTCGAAGGTTTACTGCGAGATTCATCCGTTCAATATTTCGCTGGACAAAATTAGCGCGCTGAAGCCGGAAGGAATCATTCTTTCCGGCGGGCCGGCAAGCGTATACCAGGAAAACGCGCCGAAAGTCGACCCGAAGCTGTTCGATTTGCCAGTTCCCTTTCTGGGAATTTGCTACGGCATGGGCGTTTTGAATCTCGCTTTCGGCGGCGAAGCGGGCCGCGCCGATCGCCGCGAATACGGTCCCGCCGAATTGGTGGTCGACGACGACGCCGACCTGTTCCGAGGCTTTGCGAAGGGTGGCTCGACGCGGGTCTGGATGAGCCACGGCGACAAGATGATCGCCTTTCCAAAAGGCTGGAATATCCTGGCGCATAGCGCCAACTCACCCATCGCCGCTTTTGCCGACTCCACGCGCCGTTTTTTTGGGGTACAGTTCCATCCCGAGGTCGTTCACACGCCGCGCGGCAGAGAAATCCTCGACAGCTTTGTGTTCCATATTTGCAAGGCGCGGGCCGATTGGACGATGGAACATTTTATCGAGACTTCGGTGCGGCAGATCCGAGAAAAGGTTGGTGATGGCCGGGTGCTCTGCGCCCTCAGCGGCGGCGTGGATTCGGCCGTGGCGGCGACCTTGATTCACCGGGCGATCCAGGAGCGGCTCGTCTGCGTGTTTGTCAACAACGGGCTTTTGCGTAAAAACGAAGCGGAGCGAGTGTGCGGCCTGTTCGTCGAGCGCTTCGGCCAAAGCTTTCGTTACGTCGATGCGAGCGCAGAGTTTCTTGCCACGCTCAAAGGCATCGAAGACCC
>JBLMXG010000073.1:0-3269 GCA_050257635.1 Chloroflexota bacterium | reverse complement strand
ATGCGACGTTGCGCAATTCCTCGGCTGGCAGGCCAATATCGTTTCGTTGATTCCACTCAAGTAATTTCTCGACCGTCTCATCGTTGGTCAGCCCCATCAAGCGAAATTCCGAGGCGAGCCGAATGGCGCAGTTGTTTCGACAGCCAGGCTCGACGTGACTTCGCCAAATCGCCTGGCCGCCGGCGCAACGGAACTCGGCATGGGCGACATCCACAGGGCGGCGGAATCGATAAGTAAAGGATTTGCGCGTGAGCTTGGCGGATTGGCGGCTGATGCGCCGGAACAGTTCCACCGCGGCAGCGTTGGCCTTTACCTCTGCGCGGGAGAGAAATCCAGTCGGATCGGTCAACGTCAATGGCCTGGTTGTGCGGGCGATCTGGCGAACCCCCGACACGGACAAGGATTCGAGCTCTTCCGCGCTCAGCACGACCTTATAAAGTTTCGATTTCTCATGGATCGTGTTCGGCAAGCGCAGCAGCCGCACGCGATCCTTGATCGCCAAGTCGACCGTGTCGCGCAACGCCTCAGGCAGCTCTTGTGCCAGATGCCGGCGCAAGGAATCGAAAATCACCGGCAGGCTTGTCGATGGCGCGACACGGCCGAAGCTTCGCGTATCGATCATGAGGTGAAATCCTTTGGCGCCGCTGAAATAAACCTGCAGCCCGCTGGGGTCCACGCCCCAGCGCTCAAGCAAAAAAGCGCTGAGCCGTTTTGCCGCCTCCAGCGCCGGAGTTAACTCTGGATGGTCCAGATCCAGCGGTAAGAACGGCGCCCAAACCTTGCCGGAGTAGCCTGAAATGCTCGGCGTCGAAACCTCCTGTTGCGCGCTCATATAAGTCAACAGTTCGTCGGCGAAGAAAAAATAGGTGCAATAGCAACCGTAGGCGTTGAACGATTCGATCAAGCCCGGCACATCGCTGATCGCAACGATGTGATTGCGAAAGCCTTTCTGATAGTGAGCGGCGAAATCAACTAGGTGATATTTTCCCACGGACTTATTTTAACCCGCCGGGCGAACGCACCCAACTGCTTCGCACCGCCGCAAACCCCTCCGTGTTTTTTTCTTACTTCTGAAAAGAGAGCGCCAACCCTGACAGTTAATGTGCGTTAATATTGGACTCTTCATCACCGATCGATGGCACAGCTTCTGCACATTCACGCGCAGGAGGTTGTCCGAGCCAATCAAAGCAGAGCAGCAGCCCAAACGTTGAACGGCTATTATAAAGTCAGGGAGCGCCAATTTATGCCTAACTACGAGTTTCACTGCGCCAAGTGCCAAAAAACTTTCGAGCTCACCTGGCCGCTAGCAGAATATGACAAACGGATCAAAGAAAAAATTAAATGCCCAAAATGCGGCAGCACAAGAGTTGCCAAAATCATCTCTCTCGTAGAGGTGAAGACCGCTAAGAAGAGTTGATTCAAGGCGCCGTTTCTCCATCCGGCGCCCGGGGCAGAATCTCATGAATAACGCCGCTGCGGTACCCGATCGAAAAACAACCGTCGGTGAAGTCATGACCAAAGAACTGGTAACGCTGAAAGTGGATGACACGCTGCGGCTCGCCGACGATATGATGAATCTTGTCCACGTGCATCACTTTCCCGTCTTTGACAGCGCGCGCCTGGTCGGGGTGATCAATCAATCGGACTTGCTGCACGCGTCGATGGCCTCGCTGATCCGTCACCGCGAGGATTCGACGCGCGCGGCATTGGGCGCTGTTATCGTTAAGGAGGTCATGAAGCCGGCAAATACCGTTTCGCCGGACGTTTCCATTCATCGGGCCGCCGAGATCATGGTGGAGCGCCACGTCGAATGCCTCCTCGTCATGGAGGACGAAAAATTAGTCGGCCTCGTGAGCCGCACCGATCTGCTGCGGGAACTGGCGAAGCAATGAGCCGCGCATCCGTCGAGCCCGACAAGAAGAGGATTTTATGCTTGTAGAAAACCATATGACCAGCGAACCGATCACGATCGAACCGGATGAATTGCTGATCCGCGCATCGCATAAAATGCGCTCGGGCGGTTTTCGCCGTCTTCCCGTAGTCAGCGACGGCAAGTTGGTCGGGATCATTTCCGAACGGGATCTGCGCGAACATCGCGGCCACTTGGAGCACACCAAGGTCAACGGCGTGATGACCGAAAATCCGTTCACCGTCGGCCGGGGCATAACGGTTGAAGAGGCCGCACGGATCATGGTGGAACGCCAAATCGGCGGCTTGCCGGTCGTCGAGGGCGACCGCCTGGTCGGCGTTATCACCGTGACCGATGTCATGAACGCCTTTCTCGACATCATGGGCGCATCGAAGGGCGGCAGCACGCGCATCGACTTCGTCCTGGAGGGCGAAGAACATGGTTTTGTCGAAGCCTCCCGCGTTATCGCGCGCGAGGGCGGCGAAGTCCTAGGGATCGGCACCTATCGCGACAAACTCGGAGATAATCCCATTTGTTATCTCCGCTTGATCGCCGGCGACGCCGACAAGATCGCCCAGGCGCTGCGGGACAGCGGCTACGATGTCCTGGGCGTGCATCGGATCGGCGGTGAAGTTTGATAGACAAATAGGATTTTTGGAGGAGGTGAGTTATGTCCCTGCAAAATTTTTGCCGTAGGCCGCTGGTGCGAATTGCGCTCGATACCAATATCGTGGAAGCCTGCCGGTTAATGGACCAGAACAACGTCGGCTGTCTGGTGGCGGAAAAAGACGGCAAGCTCTGCGGCGTCATTACCGATCGCGATGTTGCGCTGCGGGTCGTCGGCGCGCGCAAGAATCCTCAGACAACGCTAGTGAAGGAAGTCATGACACCGGACCCGATCCGCATTTCGGTGGACAAGGATCTGCGCCAGCTCACTGCGCTGATGCATGCCTATCATGTTCGGCGCGTGCCGATCGTCAACGGCTTCGACACGACCCTGGGCATCGTCACCTTCGACGACCTCATCGCCCAGCTGGGTGATGAGATGTCGGAAATCGGCAAGGCGATTTCGGAGGAGTTTCCCCAGGGTCATGCGTAAGCTGCGCGGCGGGTCGGGCCGGTTCCTTGGAGAAGGTCCATGAGCGACGTCAGCGGAGCGCTCGGAGAAGAGCACCAGCGAATTGCCAAAAAGATCGAGTTCATGCGACGTACGGCGGATTCCGTCGGCGAGGCCACACGGGAAGCCCTCGTCCACGACATCGATAGGATCGATGAATTTCTCCTGCACCAGTTGCTGCCCCATGCCCTCGCCGAAGAAGAAATCCTCTACGCCGCGGTCGGAAAAATACTCGGCACGCCG
>JBLMXG010000072.1:0-2913 GCA_050257635.1 Chloroflexota bacterium | reverse complement strand
TCTCGATTCGTCAGGCCCTCAGCTGCGGGAAAGGCGAATATGCCGGCTTCGGTCATTCGGTCTTCGATGAATCGACAGCAAGCCAATTTTTTCTCGTTCGAGAAAAATTCCAAGGCAAATTCTTAATTTCTGGAAGAGCTTACCCGCTTTGCGTTGTAATCTCGTCGCCGGATAAGTCAGGGCGATGGTACACGGTTTGCGTTCACCTCAAGAGTCAAAGGACTAAATTTGTCTTTTGACTCGTGCAGATGAGACTCGGACGCGAAAGCGAATACGCCATCGAGGGGCTCATCGCGTTGGCGGTGAAGCCGTTGGGGACTGTAATGCTGTTGCGCGATATCGCCAAAGCGCGGGTGGTACCGGTAAACTTTCTGGCAAAAATCTTTCAAAAGCTCACGCGCGCTGGAATCCTGGTTTCCTCGCGAGGGGCCGTCCGTGGATATGCTCTGGCGCGAAGACCCAAGGATCTCAAGCTCAAAGAAATAGTTCTCGCGGTCGACGGGGCGGATCTTCTGGAGCGGTGCATTTTTTGGAGCGACCGGTGCGCCGATACAAATCCCTGCGCGCTTCATTTTCGCTGGCAGAAAATGAGACAACGGATCATCGGCGAACTGATGGAACGAACAACGCTGGCGGACTTGATGACCAACTCGAGCCGATGAGCAGTCGGGTCTCAAGGGGTTCATCGGATGCCAGCGATAGCGATGACCGATGGGGCAATGATGCCAACCCCGATTCGGGCCGAGCTTCCAAAAGGCGATCATCATAAGGACCTGATCGCGTGCCAAGTCGCCTGTCCGGTGCACACGGATGCGCGGGGCTATGTGCGCGCGATTGCCGAGGGGAACTTTGAGAAGGCCTACCTGATCGCGAGGGGGCCGAATCCTTTCGCATCGATCTGCGGCCGGATCTGCGGCGCGCCCTGCGAGGCCAGCTGTCGACGGGGAAAGATTCCTCGGACCGATGCCGATGGATTTTTTGTGGCCAGCGATCAGCCCATCGCGATTCGGGCCCTGAAGCGCTTTGTTTGCGAACCGTTTGGAGCCGAAGCGCGAGCTGCGGAAGAAATATTGGAAGGTCTCAGGAGCTATGTCCCGAACGTCGCCGCGGACGCCGAGGAAATGGCGTCCTTATTGCGCGCCGCCACCGCAGGAGCTTTGGCCTCTGCCCAAGGGGAACGGGTCGCGGTCATCGGTTCGGGTCCGGCGGGGCTGAGTGCGGCCCACGACCTCGCCCTCATGGGCTTCATTCCGGTCGTGTTTGAGATGGAACCGTTGGCTGCCGGAATGCTCGCCGTGGGGGTTCCCGAATACCGCCTTCCGCGCGAGCTGATCAGGCGTGAAGTGGCTGTCATTGAAGCCCTCGGCGTTGAAATTCGCTGCAACACCAAGGTCGGCCGCGACCTTTCATTCCAGACATTGCGCGATCAATTCGCCGCCGTTGTGATCGCCGTGGGCGCAAAGCGTCCGCGAGCTTTGGGACTTCCAGGCGAGCCGGGACCGGGCGTTTACGGCGGCGTCGATTTCCTGCGCGCCGTGGCGCTGGGGGAGAACCTGCCGCTCGGCGCCGATGTGGTCGTGATCGGCGGCGGCAATGTCGCCTATGATGTCGCGCGAACGGTTGTCCGCCAAGCGGCTTACGACGCCGCGCGCGTCGCCGCCCGCCTCACCGGCACGCGGCGTGTTCGTCTGGTCTCTCTCGAAACTCTAGAGGAAATGCCGGCCGACACTGCGGAGATTCGCGAAGGCGAAGAGGAAGGCATCGATCGACTCTCCGGCTGGGGGCCGGTGGCGATTCGGCGTGATCCCCAGGGGAGCGTGATCGGTCTAGAAATCAAGCGCTGCGTGCGGGTTTACGACGAGCAGCGCCGGTTCGCGCCGCTGTTCGACGAGAACGACAGACGAGTTCTTGATTGCGACTCTATTTTGATCGCCGCGGGCCAAGCGCCTGACCTCTCGTTCTTGGAACAGGGCGGCGCCGACATCGAGCAATTTCGGCCAGGCTGGCCGAAAGTGGATCCGACAACGCTCGGATCTACCGCCAAAGGCGTTTTTGTCGCCGGCGATCTGGCGCACGGTACCCGGCTCTTGATCGATGCCGTAGCCTCGGGAAAGAGAGCGGCGCGCTCGGTGTACCAATTCGTCACCGGCCGCACCCTTCAACCGGAAACCTTGACGAGCTTCCTGCGGTTGGACCGTTATCGGCGCGAGCTCGGCTACGAGCGGATCCGCCGCGTCGAATTGCCGATCGCATCGCCCGGGGAGCGCTTGGCGGCGCCCGCCACGCAGGTGGAAAAATGCCTGTCCGAGGAAGACGCGATACGCGAGGCGTCACGCTGTCTCGACTGCGGCGTGACTCCGGTTTTCGACGGGAGTCGCTGCATTCTGTGCGGCGGCTGCGCCGATGTTTGTCCGACGCTTTGCCTGAAGATCATTCCACTTTCCGCACTGAATCCAGCCGCGGAAGTCGCCGAGCTTTTAAAAGCTCAAGTCGGCGCCGACGCTGATCCGGAATGCAACTCGGCGATTCTGAAAGACGAAGACCGCTGCATTCGCTGCGCGCTTTGCGTGCAGCGTTGTCCCGCCGACGCCATCGCCATGGAGCGGGTGAGTTTTCAAACCGACTGGAGGGCCGCATGACCACGGAAGCCAAGACCTCGCCGACGCCCCGCTCCAGATTGGATCCCGAGGCGATGCCGCGCAGAGACTTCCTCGGCCTGGCGGCGTGGTGGTCGGCGGCAGCGGCGCTGCTGTTCGGCTTTCTCGGCGCCATGCGGCTGCCGAAAGCTGCGGTTCTTCCTTCCCCTTCAAAAAAGTTCAAAGTCACGCTCCCGCCATCGCTCGTCGAAGGCCAACCTTATCTGCCCGTCGGCCGTTCGGTGGCGATCATCAGAGAGGGCGGCGCGGTGCACGC
>JBLMXG010000071.1:0-19887 GCA_050257635.1 Chloroflexota bacterium | reverse complement strand
ATCAAGGAATGTTTGCCGCTGATCCGAAACAGCGGCGCCGGCAGCATTATTAATATTTCGGCCGGCGGCGGAAAAAGAGGCATGGTCGGGAGAGTTCCCTATTGCGCTTCGAAATTCGGCTTGGAAGCGCTGACTCAGTGTTTGGCCCTGGAATTTAAGCCGTACGATATCGCCGTCAACTCGCTGTCCCCGGGTGAATACTCGATCCTGACTGATCAGGAAAAACTCGACCAGCTTAAGGTCCGTCCCGACTTGATCTTCATGCGCCCGGAAATGATGGTGCCCCCGGCGCTGTTTCTCGCAGCGCAGAACGGCCACGGAACTAGCGGTCAGCGTATCGAAGCGTTTCAGTGGATCGCTCAAAACAACTATGGCAGCGTTGAAGACTGGCGCTTCAGATTGTGACCTTTCATCGATCTCGCAAGGAGCAAAACTATGGCAATTAAAATCTATAAAGAGAAAATGCACTATCTCGACAAAATGATTGTCGAGTTGCCGCAAAAAGTCGATCCCAAGGACTACCGCGCAACGCCGAACGTCACGATCACGTGGTTAGAGAACTGCTCCGGCAAAACCAAAATTCGCGATCAAGAGTTGATCTCCGACGAAAACGATCATAGCACCGGTTTCGGCAAAGGCGTCAGCCCGGCGCACACATTTTTGGCGGGTTTCGGCTTTAGTCATTTCACCCAGTGGGGACGCGCGGCGGGCGTGCTCGATCTCGATATCGACTCCCTCGAAGAACAGGTGCGCGGCTGGTTCGACCGGCGCGGCGAATATCTGTACGACCTAGGCTACGAGCATAAAGGCTTCGAAGAAATTACCTTCGAAGTCAAAATCCTGAGCAAAGAGAGCGAAGAGAGGATCCGAGAGTTTATCAAATGGGCGGATCGATCGCCGCCCCATGCGACGCTTCGGCGCGCGGTCCGTTTGATTGGCATCTTTCATTTAAACGGCCGGCGGCTTACGACCGCAGTGTATCATCCTGACAGAACCGAATGGCGTTAGGGTCGTTCTCGACAATATGAAAAGAGCCGAGGACCGTCCGCTACGACGTGGATTCGATGCTGGCCACAGGAATTTTGCATGCGCCATTTTGCGTTGAATTCACCAAAGCTGAAGCGGCATTGAACACGGCGCGAGCCTGCCGAAAGGAAAAGCCATGATTCACACGCGCATTTGCGATTTACTCGGCATCGATCATCCGATCGTTCTCGGCGGCATGGGCACGGCAACCACCGCGCCACTGGTCGCCGCAGTGTCCAACGCCGGCGGCTTCGGCACGCTGGGCACTTCGGCGTTCAACGCGCAAACGCTCGAAAATGAAATCAGCGCGATCCGCGCGCGCACCGACAGGCCCTTCGGCGTCAACCATTTATTGTTTCAGATCAAGGAGGAGATGTTCGCGGTCACGCTGCGCGCCCGGCCGGCGGTCCTCGCCTTTGCCTGGGCGCGCAAGGACCAGAGCCCACGCGATTATTTCAAGCGGGCCCATGATGCCGGGGCCAAAGTCATGCATATGGCCGGTGAAGTTCCCGAGGCGCTGCGCGCCGCCGAAGCCGGGGCCGATGTGCTCGTCGCCCAAGGGACGGAAGCGGGTGGTCATGTCGGGTGGATGGCGTCGCTGCCGCTAGTGCCGATGATGGTCAAGGCAGTCGCGCCTTTGCCGGTGCTTTTAGCCGGCGGCATCGCTGACGGCTACGGCCTCGCCGCCGCGCTCGCTCTCGGCGCCGACGGCGTCTTGCTCGGCACCCGATTCATGGCAACAGTGGAGGCGCCGATTCATGCGAATTTCAAGCGGGCGATCGTCGACACCGACGGCCACGACACCGTGCTAACCGAGATACCCGACCTCGCTACTCAACGGGTTTGGCCTGGTGCCATGTCCCGCGCAAAGCGCAACAAATTCATCGAACGCTGGGCGGGGCGCGAGTGGGCGCTGCGCCAAGACGCCGGCGAAGTCGGCCGGCAAGCCGCGGCCGCGCGCGCTGCCGGCGACGTCGACAACGCGTCGATCTCGTACGGTCAGGACGCCGGCTTGATCGATTCGATCAAAAGCGTCAAGGAAGTCGTCCAGGATATCGTCGTCCAAGCGGAAGAAATTATCAGGAGCCGCCTACCGAATCTTTTGCGTGAAGGTCGATGACGGACCAGGTGTGCCGCGCGACTCGGCTGCCGGGGCGGTGATTTAACTCGGACTTTTTATGAAGCGCTGGCCAATTATAGCGCTTGCCGGGGTCGTCCTTGTGGGCATCGCGGTTATCGCCAGTTACCACGTCGGGGTGCGGCTGCTCCACAGCAAAATCGTCGAGGCACTGGGACCTGGCAGCCGATTGACCGAGCTCAAAGTCAACTGGTTCTCCGTCGAGTTGATCGGACTCCGCATCGATGCGCCCAGAGGCTGGCCCGCGGCGCAGGCCTTTGAGGCGGAGCATCTGACGATCGTCCCCGACCTGCGCACTCTGCTCAGTGATCAGATTCGCATCTCTTCCATCGTGGTCGAAAAGCCCTACCTGGCAATCCTGCGCATCCCCGGTAAATTGCTTATAGTTCCCAGTCTCACGGAAAGGGAGGAATACCGGAAAGACGGGCCGTCGAGACAAAACGGAGCCTCCGACCGCAAGGTGAGGATCTCAACAATCGCCCTCAAGGATGGCAGCATCGATCTTTACGACACTACGGTAAGCCGTCCGCCGCTGCGAACCAGAATCGTTCAGATCGACGCGCTCATACGCGACGTAGCGGCGCCGGCATCCGAAAAAACCAGCTTCGAGCTTACGGGAGTCGTCGAGGGGGTGAAACGCAACGGCCGGGCCAACGTGAGCGGCTGGGTTGGCCCGGGCGCGCAGGATTCTTCCTCACGCGTCGTGCTGGCGGCGGTGGACCTGGTCGCGCTCCAACCCTATCTCATCAAAAAGAACGAGGCCCGGGTCGTCAAAGGAACTCTCGACTTGAATCTCGCCTCCGAAGTCCGAAACAACAACTTGGACGGCAAAGGCAACGTGGTTCTCAAGGATCTGGAGTTCGCGCCGGCAACGGGATTCTTCGATACGTTCATGGGGTTGCCACGCAATGCCGTGATCGGTTTTCTCAAAGACCATAACAACGCCATTGACGTTAAATTTGTGCTCAAGGGCGATACGAGCCATCCGAACTTTTCACTCAACGAGAACCTCTCCACGCGCATCGCGACCGCCATGGCCGGACAGCTCGGTGTCAATATCAAGGAAGTCGCCGAAGGGCTCGGCACTCTCGGCCGCAGGGGCGTGGAAGGCGCCGGCTCAGTGGTTGAGGGGGTGGGCTCCGCGGTCAAGCGGTTGTTCGGAAGCGGCAAGTAATGAAAATTGGACTCGAAACGGTCTGACTTGCGCCAAGTGGACACCAAAGAAGCGGCGGGTTTTGAATTTCCGGACTTCGGCGTCTCGGCGGGATAGCGCGAGGACGAATTGCCACAATTATGAATTGGCAGAAAAGATTGAGGCCGCCAACATTCCGCCTTTGGCATTTTCTTTCGCTGACGACCGCGCACGATTACGATTCACCAACACGATGCTTCCCACAAGGTAAAGCCCAACAACAGACTGAAAGTCTTCCCGGGGATTCGCGGTGATCACCGTGGGGGAATCGGCTCCTTGTAGATCATATCGACGTCCATTTTTTGGTACGCCGCGACGAAGCCGTTTTTATACTCGTGTCCGCAGTAGTGAGCTGGCTTGAGCTTGTCCCAGACGACATAACCACTCGCATCCACGCAGCCCTCGTCCACCGACGCCGCCACTACTTTGCCCACGACCATAACGCGGTGCAGCCACTGCCTTGTCCATTCGACTTTGCACTCGAAGTGGCTGCGGCATTCGGCGATGCGCGGCGGTTTGACGGCCTTGGACGGCAGCGCCGTGAGCCCGGCTTTTTCCAGTTCGTTAACCCGCGGTGGAAATTCCAACCCCACCACACGCACTTTCTCTAAAATTTCTCTTTCGTAAGGCGGCACGTTGACGACGAATTCGCCGGTCGCCAGAACGTTATTGCAAGTGTCCTTCGGCGCGCCGACGGTAAATGCGATAAATACCGGATCGTGGCATACTCGCACGCAAGTGCCGAAAGACGCCGCATTGATCCGTCCCTGGGCGTCTACTGTGGTGATCATCACCAGACAAGCGCTCGGCGCAAAGAGCCGATCCCAATGCTCGCTCGGCACGTCGATCTTCTTGGCGGAATCTGGCTGATTCATCTCGTTTGCCTCCTTCTAACTCATATCCAACTAAGGCGAAGCCTAGTGGAGCGCACCCGGCGCCGTCAACCGGGCCGTTACCGATTCAAACCACAGCTTTGCCACATGATTCATGCGCCGGGTCAGTAGGCACGGCGATGTCGCTGCTCCTGACAAACCCGGTTCTTTCATGGACAAAGCCCGTGCCGGTGTTTTTCTAGAGCGCGACGTTCGCGAGAAATTCTGAAACGTCGCCGCAAGGGAACGTGACGCCAACGTCCGGCATAACGGGTTTCTTTGCTCCCGAAGCGATCCCTATGGACGCGCCGGGACTCTAATTATCCTTTTCTAAACCCGCGAGCGGCGCGTTCCAAACCTTCAGTGCGGGAGAATTGTAGTAATAGCCAAGGACATTGAGCGTCGCGGTATCGAGCAAAAAATATTCGCCATAATTCACGGGCAGATTGATCCAGCGCGCGGCGAGAACGCGGAGGATATGGCCGTGCGCGAACAAGGCAACGTTTTCTTCGGCCTTGTGTATTTTGGCGATGATCCTGTCAGCCCGAGCGGCAACTTCCTCCGGCATCTCGCCGCCCGGGCAACCGTCGCGAAAGAGCGACCAGCCGACCCGCGCGACCTGAATTTGCTTTGTCGTAAGCCCCTCGTACTCGCCGTAGTTCCATTCCGTCAGATCTGGCTCGATGCTCGCTTGCTTGCCCAGCCCGGCAAGCTCGCAGGTTTCGCGCGCTCGCTGCAGTGGACTCGTCAGGATCAGCGCGAAGACCTCCTTGCCCAGAGCAGCTTGCAAGCGCCGAGCGGCCATCCGTCCCGCTTCGGTCAGGGAAACGTCGGTCACGCTCGTGTGCCTGCCGTCACGGCTCCACTCAGTTTCTCCGTGGCGAACTAAGTAGACTTTTTGCTCTCCGCGAATCATCGCTGGATATTTTCTTTGCGCCGAACCGCTCCGTATCGAGATTACACTAGCACGAATCGCTTCGATGGGAGCCAAATATTTCAAAAACGGCGGTTCGGATTGAGGTTTGAAATCGCTGGCCTCAGAATATACCCTAGCGCAGAAATTGTGGAATTGCTGCAGGCCCAGCTATCGATCGACGGGCAAAGGGACATTGAGCGACAACCTTCAAACCACGCACGGAGAGCAGTCCGCCGAGCCACTCGAACCCGAGCCTCGCTGGCCGGCGTTTATCGCGGTGCTCGCGGTAGGCGGTCTCAATATTGCGCTGCCCGATGCGCTCACGATGGGGCCGCGCTGGTTATTTCCCACGCTCATATTGGTTCTGCTGATTCCCACGATCTTGTTCCATCAGATCGGCCGGCATCGTCTCAACACCATCTTTGGTTTTCTGGTCGATGGCCTGCTGACTCTCGGGTTGATCGCTTCCGTCGTTCTGCTGATTGCCGCTTTGCCCTCGCGCAAAGAAGAGCCGTCGGCGTTGCTGTTCTCTGCGGCTTCGCTCTGGATTACCAATATCTTGGTTTTTGCGCTTTGGTACTGGCGCCTGGATGCGGGCGGCCCGCATGAACGGGATAAGCGCGCCGGACACGCCAATGGGTCGTTTCTCTTTCCTCAGATGACCATGAGCGAAGACGCACTAAGAGATTCTGGACAGCTGGACTGGTCCCCCAATTTTGTCGATTATCTGTTTCTCGCCTTTAACACCAGCACGGCCTTCTCACCCACCGATGTGCCGGTGTTGTCGCGCTGGGCAAAAATCCTGATGATGCTGCAATCGCTGCTCTCTCTCTTGATCATCGCGCTGCTCGCCGCCCGCGCCGTAAACATCCTGTGAACCCACGACGGCCGAAGCCGCCGTATAGATTGAGGCAGGACACCGCTCGGCGCTAAGGTTGCGGGAACGAGCGAATCCTGCCTGGGTATCGATTGCGCCGCTTATCGCTCGCGCGAAGACAAGAAAGACAAGAGCTGCAGGTTATCGCCGTTGACGAACTCCCCTTCCACTCTGACGCGATCGCCGCGCCGCAGAGAACGGAAATAATCAACGTCGGCCGCACGAGCATTATAGGGAACCGATACCGTAATCGTGCGGCCCGAGCGCGGACGGATGTCGAAGACGCCGAGATTGGGATCGATTCTATCCACCGTCCCCTCGACGACGTCGTTTCGCGGCCGCGGCGGCAATCGTTGCGCCGCGCTCGGCGCGGTGCGAGCCTGGACCGGCTCTTGAATGCGGATGGTGTCGACGTAGGAGCTGGCTCGCGACGCCGGAAAATAGGCGATCAGATCGCCGGCCTCGATATTATCGACTGCATACTCCCAGCCGTGATAAATCACCCGCGTTCGATTAACATCGTAGCGCACAACCCGCCTTCGACCGTCTTGGGTGAGCGCATGAATTTCCTGGCGGCCGCGATCGATCTCGTCCACCTCGGCTTGAACTTCGCCCGGCTGCAGTCGGTTATCTTCCGTGATTTGCCCTTGCACGGTTCCTGAACGAACTTCGTTCAAGGTGGGCTTTTGAACCGCCTCCGGCGGCACACAACCCGCCACGGACATTACAGATGCGGCAAAGACAGCGACGGGCACGAAACGAGCTTTCAGCCATCTTTCTGTGGGAAAATACATGTCCGCTGCCCTCCTTTCCTTTTTAGAAAGAAGCGGAACCAAAGAGCATGCCAGCAAACCTTAGTGAACGTTTTCTATTTTCTATCGCGAAGAATCGTCGCGCCGCTGGGCTTCGAACCGGCTTTAAGTGGAAAAAGCCGCACAACGCATCGGTAAAAATCCTTCAAGCCTGAGCGGACGTGGAGAAGCATCGATGGCGCAAACGGCTCCGAGTCGATCGTTTCGCCGTAGTCCCTGCGGCGCGATGAGCTATTTGCCGCCGAATCTCTGATCGAGAAACTCGCGCCAGTTTCCGGCAACTTTCTCTTTGAGGCCGCGGCTTGCGCCGCTCACTTTGGGAAATTTATCCTGCCACTCGTAGGGACGGGTGGCGTCGATTACGGCGCGCGAGCTGTGTCCCACTCGATCGCGAGGAATGCGTGGGTCGAGCGGTCCGCTCCAGGCTCGACGGAGAATCTCGATCGACTCGGCGGGGTCCGAGCGGCTGCTGAGCGCCCAGAGAAACTCCTCTGAGTTCGTGATGTCGATATCATCGTCAACCACGACGACGTAGCGTCCCAGGTACGCACCCGAGCGGCACTGGCTCGCGATCATGCCCGCCTGACGCGCGTGGCCGGGGTAGCGTTGCTTGATCGCGAGCACGGTTAAAAATCTGCCTCCCGCGGGATGGCACCACACGCCTTTGACGTCCGGCACGCCGGCTTCGTCGAGCGCATTCCAGATAAGCGACGAACGCATGAGCGAGAAATGCAAATTGTCGCCGCTCGATGGTTTTAACAATGGAAACCCGCACAGGATTGGGTCGTTGCGAAAGTAGAGCGCTTTGACCTGGATCACCGGCACCGCGGGCTGATTGCTGGCGTAATATCCGGTCCATTCGCCGAACGGTCCTTCCGGCATGACGTCTTCGACCGCCACTTCGCCCTCGATGGCGATCTCGGCATCGGCCGGAATCGGCAGCCCGGTGAGCGGGCCTTTTACAACTTGCAACGGCTTGCCGAGAATCCCGCCGGCGTAGTCGTATTCATTCACGCGATTGGGCACGTCGGTGGAGGCCACGACGAAATTGATCGGGTGATGGCCAAACGACACGGCGACTGGCATCGGTTTACCCTGAGCGTGATATTTGTCTTTGTGCACGCGGCCATGTTTTCCAGGCGACATGTGCAGCGCTAGCCGGTCGGGGCCATGCACCATGATCCGGTACGTGCCGACGTTCACCCAGCCTTCCTCAGGATCGCGCGTGATCACCAGATCATCGGTGCCGATGTAACGCCCGCCGTCGAGCTCGTGCCAGCGCGGCACGGGAAACTTGAATACGTCGATGTCCTTACCCTTCTTGATATTTTCGAACAGCGGTCCGGTGCGAACCGTCTCGGCGCTTACCGGAGCAATTTTCTTGACCTGCTCGCGCCACGCCTGGACGAATTCCAAATCCGTCATCCCGCCTCTCATACCGAGGGTGAGCGCCAAGCGTTCCACCGAAGAAACCAGATTGGCCGCCACGCGACGGCCCTGGGGATAATCTTTGATCCGATCGAACAAGATCGCCGGTCGAGTCTTCGACCGCTCGTTGATGATTTCGGTGAGCGTCGAGAGCTCCAAATCCCAGTGCGCGTTTTCGACGATCATCAATTGCCCGAGTTTTTCGACTTCACTAAGCCAAGCGCGTAGGTCAGGCATAAATTACTTTCTCTCGATTCAAGAGTTCAAATTGTTCAATCCGTTCAATTGCTCCGCTCCGTTCAAAACGTTTGGAACGATTGGAACTTCTTGAACTGCCGGAACGGTTGTTATCTTACTGTCGCCGGCACCCGGGGCGGCTGCGCCGTGTGCAGAGAATTCTCCGGCTCCTCGCGATAGAGGTTGAAGGCCTCGATGATCGGGATATCATTGACTGAAAACAAGATCGCTTCTTCGCTCTTCGACCGGTTGATATGCTCGTGCCAAGCCCAGTTGGGCACCGCGAAGCAGTCGTGCTTGTTCCATTCTAGTGTCTTGTCGTCGACAACGGTTATGCCCTCACCGCCGACGACAAAATAGGCTGCGCTCGAAGTGTGCCGGTGCTTCTTCGTGTGCTCGCCAGGTCGAAGCAGCTGAACCCAGCAGCTAAGCGTCCTGAGCGTGCGCCCCCCGGTCATCGGATTGACGTACTCCAACGCCACACCGTCGTAAGGACTTCCCGGCTGATCGGCGAGCGCGCGCAGCTGCGGCTCGATATCTTTCCAGGCGTAGCGCAGCGGCAGATTTTCTTTTTTGCTTTTTTCCCAGATCGGCCGCACGGCGCCGGCGCGGCTCTGCAGATGATCGCCGCTTTTCTCTCGAAGGATTTGCACTTTGTTGCCGGGATAGGGCTCGTAAAACGGCTGGTTCAAGGCGAGCAGGAAGGGCACATCGAGAGCGTCCACCCAGATCGCGGCTTCATGAGTCGGATTGCGGTGATCGTGCCAGGTCCACTGCGGCGTGAGAATTAAATCGTAAGGCTCCATCGGACACTTCTCGCCGTCGACGACGGTGAAAACCTTGCCGTCGCCTTTGATCACGAAACGGATCGCCGCCAGCGTATGGCGATGCGCCCAGGCGATCTCGCCGGGCTTGATCATCTGGATACCCATCAGGAGAGTGTGCGTGGTCGCGTTGTCGTTCAGACCGGGATTGCCGAACAGCACGCTGCGCCGCGCGGTAAAACTTTCTTCGAGCACGTCGCAAGCTTCCAGCAATTTTTCGTGAACCATCGGCCACGGCCAGAGATAGGCGTCGCCGCGCGGCCGCGGTCCGCCGATGGCTCGGTTCAGCAGGTCTTCGTAGATCCACTGGCCGGTCATGTTGACCTCGGCCAGCTCGCGATTGAACGCCTCCAGCGATTTTTTCGTTTGCGACTTCGCCATTCTCGACTCCTGGAAAATCCGTGCAAATGAAGGTTCCAGTGGTTCCAAACGTTTCATTGCTTCGCTCGGTTCCAGGCGTTGGAAAATTTGGAACCGCTGAAACGATTGGAACTCCGCGGCAGACGCGTTAGCGCCCCGCCGATCTCTTGAGCCCTTCGTAATAGAAACCGTCGAAATACACCTGCCACGCCATCATCGACTCTTCCGCCGCGCGCAACGCGGCGCGCCTTTCCGCGTCAGTAGTCAAATACTTCTCCAGCAACTGGAGCGAGCCGTCGCCGTGGATCTGATCGACAGAATCATGCATCCACCAGAACTCGGTGGCTTCTTTCGTCAGTCCGAGCTGGCGCGTCCAGCGCTCCGCTTGATGGTGGGAAAAATTGCCGCAGCTGGGATTGTTGGTTCGCTCCAACACTGATTTCGCCGCCAAGCCTTCGTACCAGGTGCGGTTTTTCGTCAGCGCTTCCCAGGCGTGCATCGCCACCACGGTCGTCGGCAGCGGTTTCGCGTCGACGATCTGCGCGCGCGTCAAGCCAAGCGCCATGCCCATGCGCACGAGAATCTCGAAGTGCGAGTGGCCCTCCTGTGCTTCTTCTTCGTAAAGATTTTCCGTCACGATAAACTTGCGCACTTCGGTGATCGGACAGTTGCCGACGACGAAGGCCCAGCATTGCCGGCTGTGGCGCGTAAAACTCGACCACTGCTCGACCAGCACCTGCGCCGCCTCCTTCGTCAATCGGTCCTTGGAAAACGGCACCCATTCGAGCCGCCGATCGCAATCCGCCACGATCTTGTCGATGGCCGCGGCGAACTCTGACTGACTGGAACCCATGAACAACCTCCAAAATACAAAACTGGAGTGATGGAGTTATGGTTTTCGGAGTGTCCAACACTCCATCACTCCAATCCTCCATTTCTTCATTCTAGAATCCCCTCAGGCTCACGCCCAGCCCTTCGCCCTCGGGCACGGCGATCGCTCCCTTTTCCACCGACAGCCCGAAGAACGGATCGCCGGTGATCACCTCGAACTCGCCGAGCTCGCACAAGGGCGCAATCCCCGGCGTGCTGGCAGCGAGATGCACCGCCGCCGCGTCGCCGACCATGCTGCCCGCCGTGTTCGACAGCGCGCAGCGGATGCCGCTCGCCTCGCACAGCTCGGCGATTCGGCGCACCTCACCGATGCTGCCGATCTTGGCGATTCCGGTGTTGATCGAGTCGACCATGCGGTTTTTGATCAGCGTCTGCGCGTCGATGAAGCTGCGCACCGACTGGTCGGCCTCGATCTTGATCGGCGAGTGCTTTTTCACTTCCCACAAAGCGCCAAATTGATCGCGCGGCACCGGCTGCTCGAAAACCTCCACACCATGATCGGCCAACCTCTTGGCGAGGCCAATCGCGGTCTTGGCGTCGTAGGCCTCGTTGGCATCGATCTTGATGAAGACATCGTCGCCGACCGCTTGGCGAACGGCGGCGACCCGCGACAAATCCTTGTCGATTCTGCCGCTGACTTTGAGCTTCAACGAAAGCCCTTCGCTCACAAGCTGTTTGGCCTCCGCCGCCATCGCTTCGGGATCGCCGACGCTGACCATCTTGATCACCTTGACCTCGCTGCGATAGCGGCCGCCGAGCATTACGGCGAGCGGCATGTGATAGCCGCGCGCCAACGCGTCGTACATCGCGGTCTCCAAAGCTGCCTTCGCCCGCGGGTTGCCGGTCAAGGCGTGATCGATGTCGGCGCGAATCCGCGCCAGCTCTTCGAGCTCCTTGCCGATCACCTTGGGCTTGAGCACCGTCTCGATGACATGCTGCGCCGTCTGCGGCGTCTCGCCGGTGCGGGGGAAAAGGTCCGAGTAGCCATAGCCTTCGATGCCGCCCTCGGTTGCGACGTTGACGAGCAGGCCGCGCGCGACGGTAAAGTTATTGGTCGCCGTAACCAGCGGTTTGCTGTACGGCATTTCCAATATCGTGGTTTCTACTTTCGTGACTTTGCCGATCTTCATGCAACCGCTTCCCTTCGCGTTGTCGACCGATCCGCCGAAAGATAACAATGACTTAGCATAAATGAATCCGGCTCTGCCACTGACACGCCTCAAGGAATCGGCACCGACGGCCCTTCTTTCGTCGACATAGCCAAGAGCCTTCCTGATCCCGTCGGACTATGGTAGCTTGCGCCACCGTGGGGATGAACGAGACTCGGTCCGCAGACGACCGGGTCAGAGGAGAAATTGCTTATGTCACAGGCTGAGCGAATAAACGCTTTGATGGCCGCCTTTCACAAAACCACCTATTTCAAATGGATGGCGGCGCAAGGCGTCCCGATCATCGACGGCTACGGCTTGGAGGATGTTCGGGACATCGCCATGGCGCCTTGGGCGCGCACCGGCGGCAAGGCTGCGTTTATCAATCTCTATGGCATGGAGGGGGTCACGGGTATGTACGTCGGCGAGATTCCCGCCGGTGGCGCGCTTCACGCCGAGAAACATTTTTACGAAGAGGTCATCTGCATTCTCGACGGCCAGGGCGCGACCGAAGTGTGGCAAGAAGGCAGCCGCAAGCACATGTTCGAGTGGGGAGCGTGGAGCCTGTTCGCGCCGCCACTCAACAGTTGGCACCGGCTCATCAATGGCGGTCGCCAACCGGTGAAGTTCTTGGCGGTGACCAACGCGCCGTTGGTTATGGACATCGTGCACAGCGAGGAGTTCGTTTTTAATTGTCCCTATGTTTTTTCCGACCGCTACTCCGGCACCGACGATTATTTCAATGTCGGTCAGAAGCGCTACGAGGCGGGCATGCAGCATATCTGGGAAACGAACTTCATCATGGACATTCAGTCGGCGAGCTTGGACCAGCGCGAAGTAAAAGGTGCCGGCGTGCGCATCACCCAGTTCGAGCTCGCCGGCAATAGCTTGATCGGCCACCTGGCGCAGTGGCCAGCGGCGAGGTACCACAAGGCGCACTATCACGGCGCCGGCGCGATTCTCCTCGGCTTGCAGTCGTCGGGTTATGTTCTGCTGTGGTCGAAGGAACTCGGCGCCCACCCCTATAAAACCGGCCACGGCGACGAAGTTGTCGAGGTGAAATGGAAAGCCGGCAGTGTTTACTGCCCGCCGGGCGGCTGGTTTCATCAGCATTTCAATACCGGCCCGGAGGTGGCGCGCCACCTGGCGCTTCGGTACGGCAGCCGGCTCCATCCGATCGGTTTCAAGATCGCCGACAAGCGCAGCGAGGACGGCGTCTATATCGACGTAAAAAAGGGCGGCACCTTGATCGAATACACCGACGAAGACCCGTACATTCACAAACACTATGAAAAGGAGATGAGAAAAAACGGCATCGCGAGCCAGATGCCGAACCTTTAGAATTAACCGCTTTGAACTCACCGTAATACTTGCGCCGCAAACGTCGCTAACCGGATCGAGCCTGAGCCGCCGCTTTCCCCAGCACAATATAACGAGTATAAATCCGAGAAGCGCAATGAAGGTTCTCCTCGTTCAACCGCCGGTCCAGGATTTTTATGACACCGACGTGCGCCTGCAGCCGATCGGCCTCGCCTATCTCAAAGCCGCGGTCAAAGAACATCTGCCCGACGTCGATATCTGGATCAAAGACTTTCATGGCGGCTGCGGCCGCCGGACCGTACCGATTCCGCCCGAGCTGCGCTATCTGACCGACTATTACCCGGTCGCTGACAAGTCGCCGTTCTCGACCTTCCATCAGTTTTATCACTTCGGCAAACCGTTCGACGAGATCGAGGAGGAGATCGACGAGCTCGGGCCGGACATCGTCGGTATTTCGTCGCTCTTCACGCCGTACTATCGCGAAGCGCTCGAAGTCGCCGCGCGGGTGAAAAAGCGATTGCGCTCCGTCGTCGTTATGGGCGGCGCTCACGCCTCCGCTGCACCGGAGTCGCTACTAAAGTCGCCCCATGTCGATTACGTGATCCGCGGCGAAGGCGAAAGGCCGTTCGTCGAATTTGTCCGCGCTTTGCAGCACCAGCAGCCCGTCGATGGAGTCGCCAATCTCGTGCACAAACGTAATGGCGAGATCGTCTTCAATCCGCTGGCGGACAACTACGCCATCGACGATTTACCGCCGCCGGACCTGGGCGATTTTGACCCGCTGACCTACACCCTCGCCGGCAAGCCGATGACGTTCATGATCACGTCGCGCAGCTGCCCGCACAAATGCTCTTTCTGCTCGGTGCACACCACGTTCGGATCCGACTACCGGCGCCGCGCGCTTGACAACGTCCTGGAAGAAATCGAGCTGCGTTTTCGGCAAGGCTACCGCGTCATCGATTTCGAAGACGACAACCTGACTTTTTACAAGCAGACTTTCAAAGAGCTCTGCCGCCGTCTGATCGCCCGCTTTCCCCGCCGAGAAATGGAATTCGTCGCCATGAACGGCATCAGTTACTTGAGCCTCGACGACGAGCTTTTGGAGCTCATGTTTCAGGCGGGTTTCTCGCAATTGAATTTGGCGCTGGTCAGCTCCGACAAGACCGTGCGCGAAACGACCAAACGTCCGCACACGCTCGAAGCTTATATAAAAGTCGTGAGCCGAGCCCATCGACTCGGCTTCAAGATTGTGTCGTATCAGATTCTCGGCCTTCCCACTGAAAGTCTGGACAGCATGATTCAGACGCTCGCCTTCAACACGCGCCTGCCCGTGCTGCTCGGCGCCTCGCCGTTTTATCGCACGCCGAACTCACCCATCGCCCGCGGGCTCGATCTTAACGAAGTGGATTTCATCAAAGCGAGACTTACCGCTCTTGCCATCGAGACAGAGAATTTCAGCCGGGACGACATTTACACGCTCTTGGTTACGACCCGAATTATCAATTTCCTCAAAGGTCTGCCGCTGGAGCATTCCACCGACGTGATCTCAGTCACCAATCAATCCGTTGATTACCGAAAGACTGGTGTTGGCCTCTTGCTGCTTAAGCGGCTCCTGGAGAGCGGCCGATTATATCAATGGACAGCCTGTGGTCTAGTTGAAAACAAAGCATTTTCCAGGGAGATCTTCTTCCGCGTGCTTGCTCAGGCACAGGCGATCGCGTGTCAGAACGGGCAAACCATTCAAACTTGCATTTCCCGACACCGACCTCATTCGCGGCAGGAAATTTGGTAGTGACTCATTTTGAAAGCGGATCCTTCACTTTGTTCAGGATGACAACGCTACGCAGGCGTCATTCTGAGCGCAGCGAAGAATCTGTTTTGCTCTGTTTTCTGCTAAGACCTTATGTCGGCCGCTCAAACTGAGCCACTTCCGGAAATTTTAGAAATTTGACATCGCCGCGTTCCCTGTACTACTCTTCCGACCGCTTGGGGATAAAGAAGCGGAGGTTAAGATGAAGAAACTTTTGATCGTCGTTCTGCTGTTTGGCGTTGTGCTGACGCAGGCGGGACGCACGATGGCGGCAGAAAGCGCCGCCACGATCGCCGGGGCGAAAAAAGAAGGCAAGTTGATTATTTATTCGTCGACGGATTCGGCAAGCGTCGAGCCGTTGTTGCAAGACTTTAAAGCGCTCTACCCGTTCTTGCAGGTCGAGTACAACGATCTAAACACAACCGAGATCTACAATCGTTTCACCGCGGAGTCGGCCTCCGGAGCCGGCACGGCAGACTTGCTTTGGAGCTCCGCTATGGACCTGCAGTTGCAGCTCGCCAGCAAGGGCAACGCTTTGACCTACGCTTCGCCGGAAATTTCGGGCCTGCCCAAGTGGGCGATCTGGCAAAACCAAGCGTATGGTACGACCTTCGAGCCGGTGAGCATCGCCTACAACAAACGCTTGTTGCCGGCCGACGCTGTGCCGCAGAGCCACGCGGATCTGGTTCGCTTGATGAAAGCGAAGCCCAGCGTGTTCAAAGAAAAAATTGCCACCTTCGATCCAGAAAAGTCCGGCGTCGGCTTCCTGATGATGACCCAGGACGCCAAGGTATTTCCCCAGTTTTGGGATCTCGCCAGGGGTTTGGGCGCCACCGGCGCTAAAGTCTACACCAGCACCGGCGCCATGTTGGAAAAAGTCGGCTCGGGCGAGCATACCCTGGCCTACAACATCATCGGCTCCTATGTGTTGCTGCGCCAGAAAAAAGATCCGTCGCTCGGGTTGGTCTTGCCGAAGGATTACACCCTGGC
Source organism: Chloroflexota bacterium (assembly GCA_050257635.1). Taxonomy (GTDB): domain Bacteria; phylum Desulfobacterota; class Binatia; order UBA9968; family UBA9968; genus DP-20. The sequence goes on along the minus strand of JBLMXG010000071.1, from coordinate 4,046 downwards.
GTTTTCTCGCATCGCGTTTATTTCCAAGACCGCGCGCAACCCCAACGCGGCGAAACTCATGCTCGACTACATCCTTTCCAAGCGCGGCCAGACCGTGATGTCGGAAAAATCGCTGGTCTACTCGATTCGGAGCGACGTGCCGGGGAAGATCACCGCCGCAGGTCTCAATAAAGAGCTCGGCAAGGCGGTCAAACCGATCGAAGTGAATACCGACATTCTCGCCGGTCTCGAACAGACCAAACGGCTCGAGTTCATGAAACAATGGAAGGAAGCCTTAAAACGGTAGGCAGGTGAACCGCACGCTCCGGACGGTCGCGGTCCTCGCTGTGGCCCTGGTGGTCTTTGGACCGCTGGGGTTGATTTTTTATCAGAGCTTTCTCAGCGAAGCGTTTTTCAGCCCCACCGCTCACTTTAGTCTTGGCGCTTATCAATACGTGCTCGCCGATCCCGGTTTTCTTTCCGCTTTTGGCACTTCTCTTGTCGTCTCGCTGGGAATGACCCTCATCTCAGTGCCGCTCGGCAGCGTGTTGGCCTTTTTGTTGGCGCGCACCGATCTTCCAGCAAAAAAATTCCTCGAGCCCTGGCTGCTCGTACCGATTTTCCTCTCGCCCATCGTGTTGGCATTCGGGTACGTGGTCGCGGTCGGCCCAGTCGGTTTTTTCTCGCTTTGGGTCAAGGCGCTCTTCGGCCGCGTGCCTTGGAACCTGTATTCGCTTTCCGGCATGATTCTCATCGCCGGTCTTACCCATGTGCCGCACGCTTTCCTTTATGTCTCATCGGCCCTGCGGACCCTCGACCCGTCGGTGGAAGAAGCGGCCCGCGTTGCCGGCGCCGGTCCCTGGCGCATCGCCGCGACCGTCAGTTTGCCGTTGGTGTTTCCCTCCATCTTGTTTAGCGCCGCGCTGATTTTTCTCCTGGGCTTCGAGTTGTTCGGCTTGCCCCTCGTGCTCGGCGACCCCGCCGGTTTGCTCGTGCTCACGACGTATCTCTATAAATTGACTAACCTCCTCGGCGTGCCTTCCTACCACCTGATGGCCGTGGTGGCGTTGACTATCGTCGCGCTCACTTTCCCTTTAGTCTACGCACAGCGCCGCATGCTCCGCACGGCGAGCCGATTCGCCGTAATCGGCGGCAAGGGTCAAGCGTTTCGCCCCCTCCCCCTCGGCGTACTTCGCTGGCCCGCGGTTGCCGTCGTGCTCCTATGGCTGGCCGTCACCGTCCTACTGCCGCTGATCGGTGTCGGTCTGCGCTCCGTCGTCAGCCAGTGGGGCGAAGGCATCAAACTTTCTCAAGTCTTGACCCTGGATCATTTTCGCGAGCTCACCGGCTATCCCAATCTGGTGCGCGGTGTCCTCAACACTCTGTTAATTGGCTCCGTCGGCGCGGCGCTGTCGGTGATTTTCTACGCGATTATCGGATTGGCGGCGCATCGCTGGCAAAGCCGCTGGATTACCCTGCTCGATTATCTGGTCATGCTGCCGCGCGCGCTGCCCGGTCTCATCGTCGGCCTGGCTTTTCTCTGGGTATTTCTTTTTTTCAAACCGATCGCGCCGCTGCGCGCGACGCTCGTCAGCTTGTGGGTTGCCTATACGGTCGTCTGGCTCGCCTATGGATTGCGTTTGATCTCCGCAAGCTTGATCCAGGTCAAACCGGAGCTCGAAGAGGCGGCGCGCGTCACCGGCGCGCGCCAAGGTTTAGTTTACCGCGACGTGACGCTGCCGCTGATTCGTTTCGGGCTGATCGGCAGCTGGCTTTTGGTCTTCATGATGTTTGTGCGAGAATACTCCACCGGCGTCTACTTGCTCGGGCCCGGCACGGAAGTGATCGGCTCTTTGATCGTTTCGCTCTGGGGCACCGGCGCTTTGGATTTGATCTCGGCCCTTTCCGTCATTGAAGTCGCCTTAGTGGGGTTGATTCTTTTTATCGCCCTGCGTCTGGGAGTAAGACTCGATGCCTGATCTGATCGCGCAAAATATTGAGAAGCAGTTGGGCGCCGCACAGGTTCTCTGCGGCGTATCCTTCGAACTGGAAAAAGGTGAAGTCCTCGCCCTCCTCGGCGCCTCCGGCAGCGGTAAAACGACGCTGCTCCGTTCCGTTGCCGGCCTAGAGCGTCCCGACAAGGGCAAGATCGAAATTCGCGGCTCTATGGTGTTCGACGCGGCGAGCGGATTTGAAATCCCCGCCGAGCAGCGCGGCCTCGGGCTCGTGTTTCAGTCCTATGCGATCTGGCCCCACCGCAGTGTCTTCGAAAATGTCGCTTATGGTTTGCGCCTGAGGCATGCGCCGGCTGCGGAGGTCCGCCAAAAAGTCGGCGATGTCTTGGCGCGGCTCGGTCTCGATCATCTCGCCGACCGTTACGCGCATCAACTCTCAGGCGGCCAGCAACAGCGGGTCGCGCTCGCTCGGGCGATCGTTTACAATCCACCGGTGCTGCTGCTCGATGAGCCGCTGTCCAACCTCGACGCCAAGCTACGCGAGGATGCCCGCGCCTGGCTGCGCGAGCTGATCAAACAAACCGGCAACAGCGCACTCTACGTCACCCACGACCAGACCGAAGCGTTAGCCATCGCCGACCGCGTTTTGTTGCTGGACCGGGGACAGATTCAGCAAGACGGCACGCCCCAGGAAATTTACGGCCGGCCGTTAAGCCAGTTTGCCGCCGAATTCATGGGCAGCAACAATCGCTTCGAAGGCAAAATCGGCGAAGTCTCCGATGGCCGCACCCGCCTAGAGGGTGACGGTTGGAGCCTGTGGGGCAAACTGCAGGGGAAAAAAGACCGCGGCGCTGCTGGCGTAGGAATCATCCGCGTCGAGCGCCTGCGTCTGGCCGACGCGGGCGGTGAAAATCATCTCAAGATGCAACTCAAGTCCTCGCTCTATCTCGGCGAACGTTGGGAATATCTGCTCCAACTCGGCGCGCTATGCCTCCGCGTTTGGGGAGAAGAGCAGCGCACCCCGGGTGAATATTGGCTCGCCGTTCCGCAACAATCTCTGTGGATTTTTTAGCCGCCCGATTAAACCTTTTCCATGCCGATCGAAAACATTCGCTCCAGGTCGTGGCGCGAGTAGACTCGAAACGCGATCAGGGTCTCGGAGCTGGTGATGCCCGGGACCGCGCGGATATGCTCGGTGACGATCTTCGCCAGTTGATCGTTGTCGCTCGCGCGCACGATCGCGGCGAGGTCGTAGCGTCCCGCCACCGAATAGACTTCCGTGACGCCGTCGGTGTCGGCAAGAGTTTCAGCGACTTTGTTGGTTTTATCCCGCTCGGTGTTCAAAAGGACGATGGCGGAAAGCATTGGGGTTTCTCCTTCTTGCGTCGAGGGCGTGCAAACTCTGCAGTGGCGACTAGAGAAACAGTAACCGACGGGCCCGATCTCGTCAACGCCGCTGAAAAAAAGCCCGCATTATGGAGTCCGGAACCGCCTTGACCGTAGTGCCGGCCTACTTTACCATGCCTCCCAACGGAGGCTCTTTAACATGCGCAAAGCTATCCAAAAAATACTTTTTCTTGCGGCCTTGGCGTTTCTGGTAACTAACACCGATCTTTTTGCCCAGGAGAAACTCACGGTTTCCTACAGCTCAGTCGACGCGCCCAGCGCCAACTGGTATATCGCGCAGGAAAAAGGGTTCTATAAAAAATACGGCATGGACGTCGACTCGATTTTTATTCCCGCCTCTTCGACCAACGTCGCGGTACTGGTCGCCGGGCAAATCAAATTCGGCAACGGCACCGGCGGCGTGATCGCCAGCGCCGCGGTCAGCGGTGCCGATCTGGTTGCGGTCGGCTGTTTCATAAACACCCTGCCCTATGAATTGATCGTGCAAGAATCGATCAAGACGAAGGAGCAGCTCAAAGGCAAAAGCATCGGCATCAGCCGCATCGGCAGCTCCTCCGACGTGGCCGCCCGCGTGCTGCTCAAGGGCCTCGGGCTCGAAGCCGACAAGGACGTACCGATCATTCAGGTCGGCGGTTCCACCGACCGTGCCGCGGCTTTTCGCGCGGGCAAAATCGCCGGCTTCCCCGCGCCTCCGGGCGTGATTCA